>NZ_JADYXB010000004.1:0-210949 GCF_015864485.1 Pseudoalteromonas sp. SWN166 | reverse complement strand
AACGAGTGAAACGTTATATTCTTCCAGAAAAAAGAAAACGGCCCAAAAGTAGGACCGTTCGAATTTCAAAAACTCGGTACACCATTAAGTCAAAACATGCTTAACTGAATGGTGTTAACCCAAGGGTGGTTTTTTTATATCTATTTAACTGTTAAAAGGTAGCAATTACTTTTACTTTATCACTAACTTTCGAACTATCAATATAGCCAATCGCGTTGTTATTAGCAGCAACAAAATCAATAACAGCCTGGTCAGATGCAAGCTTTTCAGGAGGTGTACCTTTACCTGTAAATATCAGTTTAGACCAATATGCGTTTAACTGACTACTAGACTTACCGACTACTTTATCGTTAAATTCATCAGTCACCGAAGTGCCATCTTGATTTACTGGGTTAACTTTATCGCCATTACTAAATGACTTACTTTTTCCCAAATAAATCTTTTTTATTGTGTCAGCATCTACAGAGCTAACGTTGCTTGGATTAATAATCACTGCAACTTCTGCGAATACATTAATTGAACACAATGAAAGTGTACTAACTAAAATTAATTTTTTCATCATAAGCTCCAATTAAAATACCAAGTCTATGCCAACAGCTACAACATCAGTTTCTGTATCAGTTACATCATCCTCAAAACGACTAAAGTCGATTTTGAATGCAGCTGAAGGGTGGAAATCATAACGTGTACCAATTGTATATACATTACTTTGTGCACGAAGCCCATCAAGAGCACCATTCACAGCCGAATTTAAGCTTGGTATTGACTCAATAGTATTGAAACGTGATGAGTCATGCTTGTCATCATTATCTTCATAAGTAAAATGAACAATTACACTGTCAATACGATAACCAACGGATGCATAATACTGTGACTGTTTTGGTAGTATACTGTCTTCAACCTCAAATTGTGTGTATTCGGCATCAAACAAAAAGTTTTCATAATCAATAGAAAAACCAACGCCAACGAAGGTTGTTTTATCTTCATCAGTGATAAGATCATTCGCCGTATCAGTTAAGCCATTATCTGATAATGCACCAGCAAGCCCTAAAAGGCCGCTATCCTCTGATGAGATACTCGTATCCGCAACCATATATGCTACACGAGCACTAAACCAGTCATAAGATAGGTTCCAGTTTACGCCGCCAAAGTTATTTAGTTCAGCCGGTAACTCTGTACCGAATACATCAATATCACCATCGAATGCACCATAAAAACCTTGAAGCGTAGAATCCCAATCACCTAATTGTGAGCTGTAAACTAAACTAAGACCTTCGTAAGTTGAAAATGGGATACCGTATACTGATTTTGGCGGACGTACCCAACGATATGCATAGCCTACATCTAAAAAGTCAGAGTATTTGTAAAATGGAGCGCGCATTTTACCCGCACTAAGCTGCAGTTCATCTGAAAATTCGTATGTAATATACGCCCATTCAAACTCTGCATCGAAGTCGTTTTCGCCTCGAGCTACAATTTGAGCTGTTGCAGTAAGCTTCTCTTGTAGGTCTGCAGATAACTGTAATGCAAAAACGCTTTCATTTTTAAATGTAAAATCATCATCGTAACCGTACAAAGTACTGTCACTATCCAGACTTTTACCACCGATAATTGATGCAAAACCATTAATTCTTACTTCAGCACTAGCATAGCTAGATGCCAAAGCTGCACATATTGCTACTGCTACTGATAGCTTTTTCATATGTTGTTCCTATTTGTTACTTATATGTTGATTTCTTTATTATTATAAGTCCATAACATGTATTTATCTAATAAATAGAATGTTTTTAAATTTTTGTTTAATTTTAATCAATATTATTCTGTTGTTTTTTATAAATTAGGTATGAACATTTGTGTTTAAAAATGTTTAGTCTTTGGTTTAGGTGTAGAAATATGCGAGTAGTAACCCTCATTGGTTTTTGTTTATAACTTTTTGAACTGGTTCATAAGCCGTAAGCATTAAATTTACTGCTTTACAGAGTCGTTAATATTTAACTCTATATATTTTATATAAGCTATTTAAATGTAATGTTTATATTTTTATATATCTTCTTAGTCGAAATTATCAATAAGTAAAGCTAGATATAAGCAAATAGAAACTTTCTAAACGGTGTTTTTATCATAGGATTACTCCTGTCTTAGCGAGGTTGTTCAAAGGAAATGGCGCTGATGAAGAAGCTAACTTGGTTTTTATTATGTTGCTTTGCAATGAATGCATACAGTAACGATGAAGTAAGTTTAACTCTGGTAGGTCATATCTCACCAGTGTGCGGCTTTACTACTCAAAATAACAACCTTCAGTTTTCTTCAGATGGCCTCGCGAGTACAAAGCTAGTGATTAATTGTAATTCACCTATGCGAGTATCAATGCAATCTGAAAACGGTGGCCTGCGCCATCAGCAAAGTACTCAAATAAATGCTTATAACCTTAATTGGTCAATAGAGGGGGGTTCAAGCGACGTTTCTGCAACGGCACTTGAGCTCAAATCTATGTACAATTTTGATGTTGATGAGATTCTATTTAACAGCGTAGCTAAATTACAACTAAAACTAGATGAGCCTTTAATTTATGCCGGAAGTTACCAGGATGTGCTTCGCATAGAAATGACACCATCGGTTGTATCTGGTGGAGTTTGGTAAAACACTAACTATTAAATATAAACAAATATGTCACATGGATAAGGAATATTAAAATGAAAAAGTTAATCGTGTTATCAGCAATCGCAACTCTAACATCTGGCGCAGCATTTGCTGAAAATCTAAATGTAGGTGGTGCAGTGTCATCGGTTTGTGGGGTGAGCAACATTAACACTACACAATTCTTTCAAACATTATCAAATGGTGCAACTAAAAATGTAGGCTTTGATTTGCAGTGTAATGATGTTGACGGTGCAACAATGTCATTAACGACATCTGAAGGGCACTTGCAAAATGCTGACCATGAAGATCGTGGTGTTGGCTATACAGCAAAATTAACGGCAGGGACATTTGATTTTACGCTTTCAGCTGAGAATGGCCAAAACGATCAGTCTGAATCGCAAAGTCAGCCTGGTTCGCCAACGCTGGCAGCAGGTGGTGTTGCTGGGAATATTTTACTAACTGTAACACAAGCACCCGTTTATGCAGGTACTTACGCAGATACGCTTATGTTGGCAATTACAGCTAACTAATTAGTATATAAAAGGCAGTAGCTACTGCCTTTTAATTTATTAAGAGGGACTTTATATGCGTTATATATTTATAATTACAGTGTTATTAATTTCATATTCTACAGAAGCTTTTCAAGTTAAACCAATGGTTGCTGAGCTTGAATCATCAGGTAGCCAATCACAACAAACCATTCGCATATCAAACCCTTCAGACAGCCCTTTAACTATCGAAATATCTGCTTTTGATTTGTCAATTAATACTCAAGGCGATGAAGTATTAAAAGCCAATGAAGAAGACTTTTTAATTATTCCTATGACCACAATTATTCCTCCCGGGGAAAGTCAATCGGTAATTGTTAGATATATTGGTGAGCCAATGTTAGAAAGCTCAAAAGCATATCGAATAGCTATTGAGCAGGTGTCTGTTGATTTAGAGAAAACGGGGCAGTCAGGTATAGGCATGTCAGTTAGCTTCAGGACTCTATTTAATGTAATCCCTAAAGGTGCAGTGGCTAAGTTATTTGTTAAAGATAAACGTCAAGCTGATACAGGAATATGGAGTGTTTTGCTAGAAAATACAGGCAATAAATATATTCGCTTATCGCAGGCACAGTGGCTTATTAAAAGCGATGATCAAGAGCTATTATTAGAAGGTGCTGAATTGAGTAAAGCATTGACTGGAAAAATTTTATTACCAAAATCTAGCCGTGAGGTCTCAATAAAAATTCCAACAAAATTTAATGCAGCAAGCAGTGATCTAGAGGTCAATTTTTAATGTTGCGGATATGCAGTTACTTTTTTATATATGTAATTGTAATTACACCTGCTTTTGCTGTAGAAGTAACGCCGATGGTGGTCACTTTCTCTCCTGATAGTCGTTCAAGTAACGCCTCTAGCTTGGTTCATAATCAATTACCAAGAGACATTGCTTTTGATATCCAAATTTACGAAATTGACTTTTCTCAAGGCACGCCTAAATTAATTTCTTTAGATGACTCACCATTATGGGTTTTTCCTCCATCGTTATTTTTACAACCTGGGCAAAGCCAACAGTTGCAATTTAGATGGTTAGATAAAAAACTTCCTAGTACAGATAAAAGCTATCAAGTTAGTTTGATTGAGCAGCCCATTAGAAACCAGTCTATAAATAAACAATCACAACTTACGATGCTGTTAAATGTAAATTTGATTGTTCATTTGGATCAGCCTAGATTAGTTCCTAAACTTACTATAAAAGAACCTCATGTTGAGGATGGCTTTATTATCACTAAAGTATTAAATGAAGGAAAAGGGGCTGGCCGATTAAGTGATTATGAAATAAAAATTATTAAAAATAAAACTCTAAGCGATCGAATTTTAAAAGATCAATTGAAAGCAAACGGATACGATGTTTTTTTTGCTCCTAATAGCACCAGTGTCATAAAAGTCCCTATTCCGCAATCTTTACAGAAAGGAAGTTTAAATCATTTACGTTTAGTGCTGGCTCGCTAGTTATGCGAGTTTTATTATGCATATTTTTATTGAGCTTTACTCAATTATCTTATTCCAAAATTAATCCATCTAAACGAACCATCGAACTCAGCGTTGAAGCAGAACTTAATAAAAATGCTATTGGCAAGTTAACACTTGCGGTTGACCCGAATGATAATTTATCACTTAAATGGAGTGAAATTAAAGCTTCATTCGAACGACTTTTATTTTCAGAAGATTTTGACTCTTTAGAGTCTAAAGTTATTAACGATATCATCAATGAAAAAGCATTAGAGTCATTTGGGTGTAATATTGCATTTGATATGAGTGATTTCAGCTTAGCTATGTCAGTGCCCCTCTCGCTGACTCGTCCTCAACAACTAAGTTTAAAATCAGATTCAAGGAGCTTAACAGCGTCGGAACCCGCTAAACTAAGTGGATTTGTTAATGCTTACTCAAGTTACTTGTATCAACAAGATAAGGGTGAGAATACGACTGATGAACTTTTAGCTATTCGCTCTGAAATGGTAGTGAGCTGGGAAGGGTGGGTTCTAGAAAACGAAGTAGAGTATTTATCTGAAGTAGCGCCTACGTCATCAAATATTAGGCGCTTAGGTACTCGTATAATACATGACCTACCGCTTAGTGGGCTTCGGATATCAATTGGTGATAATTATAGTTCAGGTAGTTATTTTCAATCAACAGCACGGGTACTAGGTTTGTCGCTTTCACATGATTTTTCGCTAGTTTCTGACAGACCTATCAGGCCCAGCGCTTCACGTAGTTTTACCTTAGAGAGTCCATCCTCTGTAGAGGTACTCGTTGGCGAGCGGGTAGTTCAAAAACTTAATTTAGCCGCAGGTATATATTCTCTTGATGATATTCCCCTTAATGAAGGAAGCAATAATATTACTTTGAGGATCACTGATATAGCAGGCATTGTGCGTTTTGTTGATTTTGATGTAACGACAGGTTTAGATCTTTTTGCTCAAGGGCAACTTGAATATGAGTTTCATTTAGGCGTTCCTTCACGCTTAGGTAGTGAGCTAGATTATGATTACGACGAGCCACTAGCCAGCTTTTATCTCGATTATGGCATTACACCTAGCTGGACAGTAGGCGCTACAGCTCAAGGTGATGAGTATTCTCAGCAGGTTGGTTTTAAAAACATTTATGCAGCTAAAATTGGACAAATTGCGTTTGAAAATGCGATAAGTTTCAATGAAAAAACAGGTCATGCTTATCGTATTGTTTATAGTAACTATAGAAATAATAGTCATAATAACACCGACATTACGGTGGGTTATGAATACTCATCAAGATATTTTACAGGCCTTGGTTATCGGCCTGATTCTCAATCTAGTTCTCGCTTAAGAGAGCATTATATTCAGGCTAATTATAGTTTTTTTTGGGGAGAAAATACGCAAACATCTTTTTTTACTAGCTTATCAAGGTCATATGATGAAACTCAATTTGATAAATCAATTGGGGTTAATTTTTCTGGTGAGATCGATAATAGCCAATGGAGATATAGTTTAGGTGGGCAGTGGGAGGATCTCGCTGAAGAAAGTCAATGGGATGTAGGATTGTCTGTCACTTATAAGTTTTCTAATACTCGACGTGCTAAATTATCTCATCAATCTAGGCGTGACAAAACACGCTTAGAATTCTCTCAAGATAGTAATCAGCGCTATGTTGGAGCTTTGAATATAAGAGCAGGGCTTGAAAAAAATGATCAAAATGAAGCTGTTTTTGATTTAAACACTCAATATAACGCGAATCGTTTTGTTATGAACTTTGATCATGGGAGTTTTTACGAGCAATTTAATGAGGACTCAGCTTACCATCAGAGCCGATTAAGCTTGGCGTCAAGTATAGCATTTGCAGATAAGAGTTGGGCTGTTGGGAAACCCATATACGATAGCTTCGCTTTAGTAAAACCTCACTCTAGCCTTAAAGGAAAAAAAGTTATATTGGGGCAATATGAAGATAAATATAGGGCAGATAATGAATACTTCGAAACTATTTTATTAAACGATATAAGTTCATACGCCTCAACCAACGTTGCAGTCGATATTGATAACTTAGCGCCAGGGTATGATATAGGCTCTGGTATTATTACTCTTTATTCACCTTATCGAACGGGCCATGCAATTACAATAGGGACTGCAGCAAATATATCAGTGATTGCGACGATATATGATCAACAAAAAAAGCCACTATCGTTACAGGTTGGAACGGCTATTTGTTTAGATAATAGTAAGAAAGAGCATACATTTTTTACGAATAAAAAAGGACGGTTTGCATTAACAGGTTTAACCGCCTGTAATTATGAAATTACACTTAAGAATGCAGAAAAGTCACATTTTACGATTGAAGTATCTGAAGGTGAACAATTACAGCGCAAAGGAGCTATTTATGTACAATAAAAAAGTAAGTTTATTATTGGGTGGTTTAGCACTATTTATTTTTACGCCTTTAATTCATGCGCAATGCGCAGCTAGATTCGATAAAGTTGAGCATATTTTTGATGATTTTGAAAGCTACCATGCGTTGCAGCAAGTAGATGCTAAGAAAGAGTTACGTGTAAGCGTTATTAATGATGAGAGCTGTCAATTACATATGGTGTTGACAAGTGAAAACCAGACGCAATTACAAGGGCAATTCCAGAGTGTTCCATATCAGATAAAAAGTACGCAAAGTCAGTTAATTAGCACATCAAGCTTAAGGTTAAACTTTATAGAGTCTTCGACGACATTGACATTACTTATACCATCTGGCACGCCAATCAAATCAGGCATGTATACAGATAGACTCCAAATGAAATTATACGATCAAGGCAATAAGTTATTAGATGAACGTGAATATAACATTGAGGAAAGTATAGCCCCTAGAACAAGTCTTTCTGTACTTGGGTATAATACATTTTCAAATACGATTAATTTGGGGGAGCTAATTCCAGGTAAGGAATATACTATGTTGCCGAGCTTACAAGTAGTTACTAATTCAGATATTCAATTATCAGTGAGTTCAGATAATAATGGCAAATTAATACATAGTCTCTATAAAGATAAATATGCAATTAATTACAGTCTTGACCTGGCAGGAAGTTGGCTTGAATTAAATAACGTATCAAAACATAAGTTCTCATATTCAGGACAAACCGTTTATTTATTACCTTTAAAAATTCAATTAGACGATTTTGAAAGGCAAGCTGCTGGTGAGTATTCAGATATCATAAGGTTCCAAATAAGTCCGCTTAACTATTAACCTTATTTAAGTTTTTTTGGCACCAAAGCAACGCTTGTTGCTTATTTTTCACTGCAATTTTTTGATAAACTTTGTGTAAATGTACACGAACAGTAGCTTCACTTATAAATAAAGTGTCTGCAATTGCACTTGAATGTAAGCCAGAAAATAATAAGTTTAATACTTTCATTTCTTTGCAGGTTAAGTTGTTGGATTGTAGTGTAGTTTGTTGTTCACTCGCTAGCATTTGCCTCATCCAACCATCGGTTACTGCACGAGGGAACCATAGTTTTCCTTGTTCAATGGCTTCTAACCCCTGTTGAAATAGTACCTCGTCAGTACCTTCATAAAACAACCCTTTTAAATTAGGCCATTCCTTTAATGCGAGTACATCTCCATCTTTGGGTACGTCAAAAATAACGAGTCCTTGATGACCGTTTTTTAGCATAAACTGATTTATAAGTTCATAATTTGTAATGACGTTTAAAGCTTGATAATTAACGAGTAGGACGTTGAAGTCAGCTGCAACACAAAAAAGTGAGGTGTAATTTGAGTTGGTGAAGCATTTTGGGCTTTTATCTGCTGTATTTTCAATATTCATAATATTCTATCCATAGACTACATTTTGGTACTATATTCTTATTTTTAGTTAATTTCAATGATAAGAGAATGCGTTACAGCTCTTTTTTTATACACTAAAGTACATATGTAAAGTATGTTTTATGTACTTTTTAAAATTGCATTTATACGATTTTTTGTTTTAAAACAATTTTTTAGTGAGGTTGATATCAATGTTGTTGATTTATGATAATTCACTTAAATCTAATAATTCTTAAATTATTTTTATTCTTCATGCCATTATTTAAATTATTTTATACATTTATTCACAATTCTGTCATATAATACCTGTCCAGAGGAAAGATGCTATTTAGCGTCTTTTTTTATGCCTAAAATTTATATTATCAATATAAAAGCATAACTAAAATCACACGGTATCCTTTGGAGAACATTTTGAAATTACGTAACCTCTCACAATTAAGCTTAGCAATTTTTGCTGCGCTCACTACCTCTGTAAACGCCGAAGAAACTAAAACAACAGCTAAACAAGACGCGTTTGAAAAAATAGAAGTAACTGCTCGTAAACGCACAGAGAGCCTATTTGAATCTCCAACCGCTATCACTTCAATTGGTGCAAATCTAATTGATAAAGCCAATATGAGTAACCTCGAAGATATTGGTAAATATGTTCCAAACTTAAATATTACCCGCTATGGGGTGGGTAACTCTGCGCATGCGTCAGTATTTATTCGTGGTATAGGTTTACAAGATCATATTATCACTACCGATCCTGGTGTAGGTGTTTATCTTGACGGTGTGTATTTAGGCCGTCAAATGGGCTCTAACTTATCATTACCTAATGTTGAGCGTGTTGAAGTACTTCGCGGCCCCCAAGGTACTTTATATGGTCGTAATACATTAGGTGGTGCTGTAAATGTAATTACAAAGCAGCCTGGTGATGAAGGTATTGTTACTACTACAGCAAAGTTGGGTAGTCGTGGACGTATTGCTGGCGATGTTTATTTTAATAACTCACTAACAGATTATGTAAGTATGTCTGCAAGTGCATCTTATAAAACACGTGATGGTGTGGGCGAAGCTGTTAATTTAGCAAACCCAGAAAAAGAAATTGGTGAAGAAGAAGAATTTAGCGGCCGTGTTGCACTTAAATGGCAAGCAAATACCGACTTAGCATTCACTTTTTCTTTAGATGGTGTTGATAACGAATCGGGTCAATCGCCTTATACTATTGAATTAACTGACCCGCTAGATGCAAACGATGTTTTTAATGGTGACTTCCCATTATTGACTCAAGATTTAATACCATCAGATCCTGATGATTTAGGTACGACTGTTGCTGGTATTGAATCTACTTCTTATTCAGGTTGGGGCACATCGTTTTCAGCCGACTGGGCAATTAATGACACTTATACTACTAAGTTTATTTCAAGCTACCGTACATCTGAATACGAAGGTGGTCTTGATGATGATGCATCTCCTTTAAACTTGTCTGAGTTCCCAGAGGAGGGCGGTGCTGACCAATACTCATTTGAAGTTCAGCTAAATGCAACATTCGATAATATGGACTTTGTATCTGGTCTTTACTTTTTTAATGAAGATGGTTTTACACGTTCAGGCCCGTTTGTATTTAGCCCATTTAATACACCTAATGGCTTGTTGAATGATGGTGTAACAGAATCATTTGGCGGTTACGGCGAATTTGAAATTAACCAAGAAACTAATTCGTATGCAGCATATATAAATGCCAGCTACGATTTAACTGACGATTTAACGGTTGGTGGTGGTCTTCGTTATTCAAAAGATAAGAAAGATGCAAATGCTATATTCCCATCATTTCCAACTCGTAAATATGTAAGTGCAGATTTTGATGCGGTTACGTGGGATGTAAATGCATCTTATCAGCTTAGCAATAATATGAATGTGTATGGCCAGATTCAAAAAGGCTATCAAACAGGTGGTTTTCCACCGCGTCCATTTGGTGGACCAGATCAATTTGTATCGTTTGACGAAACAAAAGCGATTAACTACGAAATGGGCTTAAAAGGCCAAGTACACGAAAATGTATCTATGATGCTTGCGGTATTTGTGACTGATTACACCGATTTAGCATTACCGTTTTCAGATCCAACTGCGGGTGGTGGCTTTGTAACAATTGTAGAAAATGCGGGTCAGTCTAAAGCGCAAGGTATTGAGCTTGAAACAACCGTTGCTATTACTGATGACTTTACTATTCGCAGTGCAGTGGGTTATTTAGATTCTGAAATAACAGAAGTGGCTGAGGGCGTACAAGGCATAGGTAAAGGCGATTCACCTGCACTTACACCACGCTGGACTGTCATGGTTGCACCTTCTTACTTTATGGATTTAGATAGTGGCGCAACACTTGCGTTTAATGCTAACTATTCGTATCGCAGTGAAATGCAAGGTCAATCAGTTTACAACCAAAGTGAGACTATTGATTCTCGTGAACTAGTTGGTTTTAATATTTCGTACACTAATCCATATGGCGATATGGAAGTTACACTGTATGGTGAAAACGTTCTAAACGAAGTTTACGATGTTGGTCGCCTACAACAATCAGGTTTTGTTGGTGTAATGCGCAGTAATGACCGCAGTGAATTTGGTTTGAAATTCAAAAAAGATTTTGAGCTATAAACTAAAGTGAAGTAAATAAAATACCTGCAATTTAAGTTTATTTCCTATATTAAAGGCCGAATCATCCTGTGATTCGGCCTTACTATATTCAATAGTAAAATTATTATCGGCATAGTTTAAATCTCTAATTTAAATCCCTAATTTTAATTGCTGATTTAAAACAATCCACATCCCCATTTTTGAATGTTTGTATTAACTAAAATGCGCCTTTTTAGTTTGTGTAAAGGCTAGGTTGTTCGCTACAATGGCGCCTCTTAATTGCCAAACGGACTCTGTAATGAAAATTCTTGCCGATCAAAATATGCCTTTAGTTGAGCAGTACTTTGCAGACTTTGGTGAGGTTGAGCGTTTTGATGGTCGTAAATTAACACCTGAAAAATTAGTTGATGTAGATGTACTCCTTACTCGTTCAGTGACTAATGTTAATCATGAACTATTAGCACAAGCTAACAAGTTGAGCTTTGTAGGCACTGCCACAATAGGTATTGACCATGTTGATACACAATTACTGCATGATAGAAATATTGCTTTTACCAGTGCACCTGGTTGTAATGCCATTGCTGTAGCTGAATATGTCATTAGTAGCTTATTTGCATTAAGCCAAGAAAATGCGCGTCCATTGTGTGGTCAAACAATTGGTATTGTAGGAATGGGTAACATTGGCACATGTTTGTCGCAAAAATTAAAAGCATTAAATGTCGACGTACTGCTGTGCGATCCAATTAAGCACGAACAGGGCTTACTACAAGAGCATGTAGCGCTTGATGAGTTATTAGCGCAATCAGATGTTGTTACTTTTCATGTTCCACTTATTAAAAGTGGCGAGCACAAAACGCTGCACATGATGAATAAAGAGCGATTAAAAGCACTTAAGCCAGGACTCACGCTAATTAATGCAAGCCGAGGTGATGTAATTGATAATCAAGCATTGCTTGAGGTCATGGAAGCTGGGGCTGATCTCGATTTAGTGCTTGATGTATGGGAAAAAGAGCCCAATATTTTAACTGAATTATTAGAGCATGTTCGTTACGCTAGTGTACATATTGCAGGGCATACACTTGAGGGAAAAGCACGAGGTACACAAATGTTGTATCAAAAGCTGTGTGAACTCAAAAGTGTAGAGGTGAGTAAATCGTTGGATGATTTTTTACCAGTACCTGCAATTACAAATGCAACTGTTACGCAAAGCCTTAATGAGCAAGATATTGCTCGTTTGGTGCATTTAATTTATGACGTACGCCGCGATGATGGAATTTTACTTCGTCATTTAGAAGGTGAGGGCTTTGATAGTTTACGTAAAAACTATCCGGTAAGGCGAGAATTTAGCACCTTATCGCTACAAGGTGATAGCCCACAACTGGCTGCACTCAGTCAACTTGGCTTTAGCATAGCTGAATAATTATTTAACTAACGATGTTGTTTTAATGTCGTTTATAGAGGATAAAATATGTCGCAAAAATATAACGTTGTCGTACTTGGCGCTACTGGTTTAGTAGGCCGTCAAATCATTGAAACGCTAGCAGATCGTAAGTTCCCTGTAGATCAGCTTTTTTTACTTGCGAGCAGCCGAAGTGCAGGTGAAGACATAAAGTTTTGTGGTGAGACTATTGAAGTACTTGACGTTGAAGGCTTTGATTTTAGCCAAGCGCATATTGGCTTTTTCTCTGCAGGTGGCAGTGTGTCAGAAAAGTACGCACCGATTGCCGCTGATGCCGGATGTATTGTAATCGATAATACATCGCACTTTAGAAATGACTTCGAAATTCCTTTAGTCGTGCCTGAAGTTAACGCTTCAAGCCTAGCTGATTTTAGAAACCGTAATATTATTGCTAACCCTAACTGTTCAACTATTCAGATGATGTTAGCACTTAAGCCAATTTATGATGCGTACGGAATAGACCGTATAAATGTATCTACTTACCAAGCTGTATCGGGTGCAGGTAAAGAGGCAGTTGATGAGCTTGCAAAGCAAACAGCTAATTTAATGAATGCACGCCCTGTAGATCATAAAGTATTTCCAAAACAAATTGCATTTAACGTTATTCCTCAAATTGATAGCTTTGAAGATAATGGCTATACACGCGAAGAAATGAAAATGGTAAATGAAACTCATAAAATTTTGGGTGATACCACCATTGCAGTAAATCCTACATGTGTACGTGTTCCGGTATTTTTTGGTCACTCAGAATCAATTAATATTGAAACGCGCATGCCTTATGATTTTGAACACGTTAAGCAACTTTTAAAAGACGCACCTGGTGTTGAACTAATTGATGACGAAGGTGATTACCCAACAGCCGTGTCTGATGCAAGTGGTAACGACACCGTGTATATCGGCCGCTTACGTGCTGATATTTCTCATCCTCATGGATTAAACATGTGGGTTGTAAGTGATAACACCCGTAAAGGTGCTGCAACTAACAGCATACAAATTGCAGAAGAGCTTATTGCTAATTACATGTAATAGTTAATAGCGCAGAACAGACTTTAAAAGCGGTAAACAGTATTTGTTTGCCGCTTTTTGTTTATATAGGTTGTCAATTTTTTGCCGTTTAATTTTAAAATACAAAAACTGATTGATAACACTCAATAAATTAATATTTATAAAGATGTTTTAAGGCATTTATTTTCAAGGTGTTGCGATGGATATTAAGCCCTAACTGGTTTATAGTTTGTAATTGGAATAGAGCTTGCAATAAAAAATAGATTGTAATAATAAATGCGAGTCAGTCATTTGGCTGATAACAGCAATAACTAACAATATTTAAATACTAAAGGATCAGCATGCGCGGTTTAGTTACACTTGTTATATTAGCGTCTGCATTGATAGTAACGCCAGTTTACTCTCAAGACAGTACCCAATTAAAGGGACCTAAGGGCGTTGACTATGGTGCGCAAGGGCGATCTATTGGGCCAATTAAACCTACAGACACGCTTTGGCGAATAGCGGCCAAAGTACGCCCAGATAACTCCGTCAGCATTTACCAAGTTATGCAGGCCTTGTATAACAAAAACCCTAGCTCCTTTTTAGAACAAAACCTTAACCATATTCAAAATGGTGCCTATTTAAAAATTCCTACCTTAGCCGAAATTAAAGGTGTAAATACGCAGCTTGCAAAGCAACGTTCTGAGCAAGATGATGCGTTATGGGAAAAGAAAAAAAATGGCACGCTTACACAAAGTGAAATTAACTCAGCGCAAACCAAAGTAACTCAAGCACGTAAAATTGACGTAGATGATGCTAAAAAAGAAATACAGAAAGAATTACATGAAATAAAAACAGAGCAAGGTACCAAGCTGGTTGAGTTACAACAACAGTTTAAAAATTCTGTTAGTAATGTAGAAGAAATTTTAGTTGAAAATAATAATCTAAAAAAACAATTATCAGGAATTTCAAAAGAGCTTGAAAATTTACGTTTACAGTTAGGACAAGACAGCGAAATTCAAAATCAGTTAAAAGAACTGATTGGTAAACAAAATGAGATTATTGCTGAACAAAAAAAACAAGAGATAATACCAAAAGAATCATTTGATTTTGGCTCATTATTTTCAAACCCCATAGTGCTGGGCTTGTTAATGTTTATTCCTGGGCTACTGATTATTTTTGCTGTTGTTATGTTTTTACGAAAACGAGCAAATAAGCAAGACGAGTCACAAAACGACGATGACTTTTTACCGCAAACCCCAACTTATACTGGTGATGACGATTTAGGCTCAAGCTTAAATGACGATCCAATTGTCCCCGATCCTCTAGATGATTTAAGTGTTCAACTAGATGATAGTCTTGAAAATGATATGTTGCCTGATGATGATTTAGACGACGGCTTAGATGATTTTTCTGGTGGCGAGAATTTACTCGACCAAGACGAACTTGAAAGTCTATTAAGTGATGACATCATTTTTGATGATGAAAACACCGATGGCGATGATGAACTCGATATTTTTATGCAGCAAGGGTTTGATCAGCCTTCAGATGAAGGTTTAGAGGATATTGATTTAGACGTATCTGATGAACCAATAAACAATGATGAGATTTTAACTAATGACGATTTAGATAGCCTGTTTGATGAAGATGACAGTCTACCTGAGTTTGATGCAGTGCAAACAAACGAAGCTTTAGAAGATGATAGCTTAGAATCCCATGATGAAATGGCGGCATTAAGTGAAGAGCTTGCAGCGGATGATGATTTTGATATAGATGAATTATTAGATCAAACATCAACTAAGTTAGATACTCCTAATGACTCTTCAGCTGAACCGGATACAGGTGATGACTTTGACTTAGACGATATAGATAGCCTAATTGATGAAGCGAATGAACCAAAAGCTGATGTGGTTGAAAATTCATTAGAAAGTGAGTTGCTTGATGAAGATGAGCTTGTAGATGAAAGCGACGACTTTGATTTAGACGATATAGATAGCCTAATTGATGAATCAAAAGCTGATGTGGTTGAGGATGAGCTTGTAGATGAAAGCGACGACTTTGATTTAGACGATATAGATAGCCTAATTGATGAATCAAAAGCTGATGTGGTTGAAGATGAGCTTGTAGATGAAACTGACGACTTTGATTTAGACGATATAGATAGCTTAATTGATGAAGCCGTGGTGGATACTGCAGATAACTCATTAGTTGAGGAAAGCGACGACTTTGATTTAGACGACATAGACAGCTTAATTGATGAGGCAGCGGTTGATACTGCAGATAACTCATTAGTTGAAGAAACCGATGACTTCGATTTAGACGATATAGATAGCTTAATTGATGACGCGAATGAGTCAAAAAGCGATGTGATTGAAGACTCATTAGATGGTGAGTTACTCGATGAAGACGAGCTTGTAGATGAAACTGACGACTTCGATTTAGACGACATAGACAGCTTGATTGATGATCAATTAAAAAATTCAGATGTAAGAAATTCAGAAATTGATAGTGCTCTGGCAGATTCTGTTGAGGATTTAGCAGATGCTCAAGAAGAGTTAAATATTGATGATATTGAGTCGCTCGCTTCATCTTTAAATGAAGAGCCAGAGCTTGAAGAAGAGCCAGAACTTGTAGAAGAGCCTGAACTTGAAGAAGAGCCTGAGCTTGAAGAAGAGCCTGAACTTGCAGAAGAGCCTGAGCTTGCAGAAGAGCCAGAGCTTGAAGAAGAGCCAGAACTTGTAGAAGAGCCTGAACTTGAAGAAGAGCCTGAGCTTGCAGAAGAGCCAGAGCTTGCAGAAGAGCCAGAGCTTGAAGAAGAGCCAGAACTTGAAGAAGAGCCTGAGCTTGAAGAAGAGCCTGAGCTTGAAGAAGAGCCAGAGCTTGAAGAAGAGCTAGAGCTTGAAGAAGAGCCAGAACTTGTAGAAGAGCCAGAGCTAGAAGAAGAGCCAGGACTTGAAGAAGAGCCAGAGCTTGAAAAAGAGCCTGAGCTTGACGATGAGCCTGAACTTGTAGATGTATCGATTGATGATTTTTCAGATACATCAGAAACGCTTTTAGATCCTGAAGATGCCCTTGAAGAATATACAGATGATACGTTAAAGAGTGTTGATGAGCTTCTTAATGAGCTACAACAAGCTACAGATGATGACTATATAGAAACACCTGATTGGTCTTTAGATGAACTTGATGATGATATTGAAGAAATAGAAGTTGACCTTGGTGACGATCCGCTAGCGGGCGACGATAACTCAGAGCTTACTGAAACTGAAAAGCAGCTTGATAGCGAACTTGTAACGCCAAGTGAAGAGTTAGATGAATACCCTGAACTTGAATTAGACGATGCTCAATCATTATTAGAGGATGAGCCTTCGTTTGAGCCACAAGAGCTTAAAGACGATGCATCGGGTGATGAAAATGCAGTAGCACTTAGTCAAACAGAGAAAGATCTCGCCAATGCGCTTATGGCAGAAGGTGATTTAGATAGTTTAGAAGATGATTTTGATGATGAACTATTAATTGATAATGACTTCTCTGAATTAGAAACTGAAGATGAGTTGCTTAATGATGATTTACTTCAAGATATTAATGATGAGATTGAATCTGCGGAATCACCAAGTTTAAAAGAGGACACTAAACCTCTTAACCTTGATGAAGTTCAAGAAACATTAGAAGGTGAGTTGCCATTTACCCCTGAAGAATTACAAGGGGATGACTTAGATGGCGAGGCACCGGGAATAGCTTCTAGTCAAGCTGAGCAAGATTTAGCAAATTCGCTTATGGCAGATGCTGGTTTAGATAATTTTAAAGATAGTTTAGAAGATGATTTTGATGATGAACTATTAATTGATAATGACTTCTCTGAATTAGAAACTGAAGATGAGTTGCTTAATGATGATTTACTTCAAGAGATCAATGATGAGATTGAACCTGCTGAATCACCAAGTATAGAAGAGGACACTAAAC
This sequence comes from Pseudoalteromonas sp. SWN166, assembly GCF_015864485.1. Classification (NCBI taxonomy): domain Bacteria; kingdom Pseudomonadati; phylum Pseudomonadota; class Gammaproteobacteria; order Alteromonadales; family Pseudoalteromonadaceae; genus Pseudoalteromonas; species Pseudoalteromonas sp. SWN166. The sequence continues at coordinate 193,459 of NZ_JADYXB010000004.1, read as the reverse complement.
CTCTTAACCTTGATGAAGTTCAAGAAACATTAGAAAGTGAGCTGCCATTTACCCCCGAAGAATTGCAAGGGGATGATTTAGATGGTGAGGCACCGGGAATAGCTTCTAGTCAAGCTGAGCAAGATTTAGCAAATTCGCTTATGGCAGATGCTGGTTTAGATAATTTTAAAGATAGCTTAGAAGACGATTTTGACGATGAAATTTTAATTGAAAATGATTTTTCTGAATTAGATGCTGAGTTTGACGAAGATAGTTTAGAACAAGCGCTAACTGATGAGTTATCAGACGGATCGCAAGAGCAAACAAATGCAGAGCGTGAAGTACAGTTAACAAGCTTAGATGAAGTGGGTAGTAATGATATTAGCTCTGATGATGAGCTTGATGAAGAGTTTATGTCAAATCTGACGCAAACTGATTTTGATTCATTACTTAGTGAGTTAGCAGAGCCTGAAGAACTAAATGTTGATGACAGCAGTGAATTTGATGTTGATTTTGATAGCCTATTAAAAGAAGACTTAGAGGCAGATGATTCATTAACTACAAAAGAGTCACTTGTTGAAGGTAGTGATGTTGAGCAACTTGATAATGACGAATTTGTAGATATTGATTCATTATTAGAAGAAAGTGACGACGCTGAACTTGAACACGAACCTTACACCGACGTTAATATGGATGTGGGCTTAAGTGAGTTTGATGCATTACTTGCTGGTGATAATCCAACGGATGTTGATGCTGAAAGTGGTGGCTACTCAGCTAAACTCGATTTAGCGCGTGCTTATATTGAAATCGATGATTTTGATTCTGCGCTCAAGGTTATTGAGGATGTTATTAACAAAGGCCCTGAAGAAGTTCAAGAGGAAGCACTTAGCTTAAAAGCTAAACTAAAATAATTTAAATATTTATAAAACCCCGTATTTGGCTAAGCGAAATACGGGGTTTTTTTATGTGTATTGGTTTGATTATGATACGCCTCCTTTTATTGCATCCTTAGATAGCATAAAATGCCTCGTTCATTAGCACAGTAGGTAAAATGGTAATTATGCGAGTAGCACTTGGAGTTGAATACAACGGCGCACGTTATAGTGGTTGGCAGCGTCAATCACATGTAAATAGCGTACAGCAAGAAGTAGAAAAAGCGTTGTCGCGTATTTGTAATCATCCTGTTGAAGTTGTATGTGCAGGGCGTACAGATGCGGGTGTGCACGGCACAGGCCAAGTAATACACTTTGAAACGCAAGCCGATCGCGATATGGTCGCATTTACACTCGGTATGAATACGTTAATGCCTAAAGATATTGCTATTCGCTTTGCCCAACCTGTTGCTGATGACTTTCATGCCCGTTTTAGTGCTACAGCTCGTCGTTATCGCTATGTTATTTATAACTCACCTCTACGAGGTGCGGTATTAAACGAGGGTGTTACGCATTTTCATCATCATCTTGATGAAACAAAGATGCAAGAGGCGTGTCAGTACTTAATAGGTAAACACGATTTCACCTCTTTTAGAGCGATACATTGCCAAGCGAATACACCGACAAGAACAATTCATCATTTGTCGGTACAGCGCCAAGGTACTTACGTTATTATTGATATTAAAGCGAATGCGTTTTTACATCACATGGTACGTAATATCACAGGCAGCTTAATGGATGTTGGTTTACATAAACAACAACCTATATGGATAAAAGAGCTACTTGATTGTAAAGAACGCGCAAAAGCCAGTGCTACAGCTAAAGCGGCTGGTTTATATTTAGTGGATGTTGACTACCCTGAGCAATTTAATATTCCTCAAACACCATTAGGGCCTTTGTTTTTGCCTGATATAGATGTTTAATTAGGGTTGTGTTAGTACTTTTTATGAGCACTTTTAACTACTAAGACCAGTTTTTTATACCGCGTTAGTGTAATTCATGTTTTAATTGAAAAAATTTATCTGCTAATTGCTATTAGCAGGCTCGCGACACAGAACAGTATTAAGAGAGTTGCAAATGAGTTGGCTAGAAAAAATCTTACCTAAAACGACAAAATCATCAGGTCGTAAAGAAATCCCAGAAGGTGTTTGGGCTAAGTGTACATCGTGTGATTCAATTTTATATAAAGCTGAATTAGAAAAGTCATTAAACGTATGTCCTAAGTGTGACCACCACATGCGTGTTAGTGGCCGTAAGCGCCTAGAGCACTTTTTAGATGAAGGCGATCGTCTAGAGCTTGGTACACAACATGAGCCTAAAGACATTCTTAAGTTTAAAGATTCTAAAAAGTACTCTGACCGTATCAGTGCAGCGCAAAAAGCAAGCGGTGAAAAAGATGCACTTGTCGCTATGAAAGGCCGATTAAAAGGTATTCCAGTTGCAGCGGTAGCATTTGAGTTCTCATTTATGGGTGGTTCAATGGCTTCTGTTGTTGGCGCTCGCTTTGTTGATGCTGTTGATCAATGTTTAGAGCATAACATGCCGCTTATTTGTTTTTCTGCATCTGGCGGAGCACGTATGCAAGAAGCGCTTATGTCGCTTATGCAAATGGCTAAAACAAGTGCTGCGCTTGCAAAAATGACTGAAAAAGGTCTTCCATTTATTTCAGTAATGACCGACCCAACAATGGGGGGTGTATCTGCATCACTTGCTATGCTGGGTGATATTAACGTTGCTGAACCTAAAGCGTTAATTGGTTTTGCGGGTCCTCGTGTTATTGAGCAAACTGTTCGCGAAACATTACCTGAAGGTTTTCAGCGTAGTGAATTTTTGCTAGAACACGGCGCAATTGACATGATTATTGACCGTCGTGAAATGCGCGATACTCTTGCACGCATTTTAGCTAAATTTATGAACTTGCCTTCTACGGAACAAGAGCATAGAGTAGCGTAAATTTCAGCTTTACTGATTACACGCTATGACAAAAAAAATACCTAGCCAATCATCAAGCCTTGATGATTGGCTTTTTTATTTAGAAAGTGTTCACCCAGCTAACATTGCAATGGGCTTAGAACGCGTTGCTAATGTTGCCAGCAATATTGGCCTTTTAAACACGCCAAGTAAAATTATTCTTATTGCCGGTACAAACGGTAAGGGTACCACTGCACGTTGCTTAGAGTCGCTATTGCTAGCGCAAGGTTTTAGCGTGGGTACTTATGCATCTCCTCATTTAATTCGTTATAACGAGCGTGTACGAGTTAATGGCGAAGAACTGGCAGACCAATTTCATATAGATGCTTTTCACCAGCTCGAGCAAGGCCGCAAAGACACTCCTCTGACTTATTTTGAATATGGTACTTTGGGTGCGTTGGCAATTTTTAAACGCTGCAGCGTCGATTATGTATTGCTAGAGGTTGGCCTAGGCGGGCGTTTTGACGCTACAAATATAGTCACTCCTTATGCAAGCGTGATTACTACTATCGATTTAGACCATAAAGAGTACTTAGGTGATACACGTGAGCTGGTGGCTTATGATAAAGCAGGTATTTTTCGTGAAAACACGCCAGCTATTATTGGTGATTTAAATATTCCTCATACAATGACTGATTACGGCACAAAAATTAATGCCAATATGACGTTGTCGGGCAGTGACTTTATTTTTAAAGAAAATGCTGAGAGCTTTAATTGGCAATATAAAGAACATAGTCTAGAAATAGATAAGCCAGCAATACCGTGTCAAAATGCAGCCACTGCGTTAACTGCGCTAAGTGTTTTAAACTTACTACCTAGCGAACAAATAATAAGAAGCTGCCTAGCTAATTTAGTTGTAGAAGGGCGGTTTCAGCAGTTAAGTAGCGAGCCTTTAGTATTTACTGATGTGGCGCATAACCCTGAGTCAGCGCGTTATTTAGCCAATAAGTTATCAAGCTATAAAGATAAAGGCTTTAAAATTCATGCATTAGCCGCTATGCTTGCTGATAAAGATAAAGCGGGTGTACTTAAAGAAATAAGTCATCTGGTCGATGAGTGGTCATTAGCAAGTTTGAGTGGCCCACGAGCCGACACTGCAAGTAATTTACAAAATGCGCTGCAGGGTATATCTCATCATAATACTGTTAATAGCTATGATAGCGTGGCACAAGCACTAAGTGTAATTTTACCAAAACAACAAAGTGATACTATGTTGATTGTATTTGGTTCGTTTTTTACAGTGGCTGACGCTATTAATTACTTTAAAAAATAGAGAGGATGTCGGTGAACTCAAGTTTTATTAATCGCTTAGTCGGAACAAGTATAGTAGTGATCGCAGCAATTGTGTTTATTCCTAATATACTCGATGGCGAAAAAGTGCATTATAAAGAAGGCTTTAAAGCGATTCCAGATCGCCCTGAGTTCAAAACAATCGATCTCCAAGAGTCAATTGATGAAAATATGGCTAATGCTGAGCCGTTAAAGCAAGATGAAATTGAAGATATTCAGGCTGACGATGAAGCGTATGAACAGCAAAATGCAATGGACGAGAGTGATTACGCCCTAGAGGATAAAGTTGTTGAAGCAACAATAGAGCCCAAAGTAGCACCCATTGTTAAAGCACCTGTTAAAGCTAAACCAAAACCTATTGCACCGCGTAAAAGTGATGAAAACTTAACGAGCATGGCTTATGTTGTGCAACTGGGTAGCTTTTCACATGCTGCAAACGTAAAAGCATTGCAAGCTAAATTAAAAGCCAAGGGCTTTAAGACGTTTACCAAACCGATTAAAACACCTAATGGTACATTAACTAAGGTTTTTGTTGGCCCATCTTTGAATAAAAATGAATTACAAAAAAAACTGCCAGAACTTAAAGAGCTTACTAAGTTAAACGGTAAAGTAACTCAGTATGAAGTAGCTAAGTAATTAGCGCTTTTAATAAGAAGCTTATCTTTAGCTTTTAGTAGTATTAGTTTTAAATATTCAGCAAGCATTCGAAAAAGCCTCGCCAAGCGGGGCTTTTTAGTTTTTATTACCTGTCTATTAATTATATTTTGCCGCCGTTTATTAGTATTTTTATATGTTAAATAATTGTATTAATTACATGGCAGTTATCTCCCGCTTAAACTTGCATACTAACGATGTTTGGGTATAGAATGCGCCCCAAATTAGCGACTAATTGGTTCTTATGATCTGGGTTGATTACGCCATTATTGGCATCATTGTATTGTCTACCATCATCGGTTTAATACGCGGCTTTGTTAAAGAAGCAATGTCATTAGCGGTATGGGCTGGCGCCTTTATCATCTCTAGCTTATTTTACCAATATTTAGCTTCCTTCCTAACAACCATTTCTGAACCCCTTTTAAGAAATGCGGCGGCCATAGCCATATTATTCTTTGCGACGCTACTGTTAGGCGGTTTACTAAACTATATTTTAGGTGAACTTGTACATCGTACTGGTTTATCGGGTACCGACCGTGTTTTTGGCATAGTGTTTGGTGCTCTACGAGGCGTGTTGGTCGTGAGCGCGTTACTCTTCTTTCTTGATGCTTTTACTGGTGCACCCAATACGCACTGGTGGGGCAATTCTATTTTGATTCCAGAATTTGGCTTTGTAGTTGAATGGTTCTTTTCGTACCTAGAAAACAACTCGAGCTTTTTAAATTCAGTAAACCGTTAATCGGCGAGGATAAATTACATGTGTGGTATCGTTGGAATAGTCGGAACATCCCCTGTTAATCAGGCGATTTATGATGGCTTAACTGTTTTGCAGCACCGTGGTCAAGATGCCGCGGGTATCATTACCATTGAGAATAATACGTTTAGCTTACGCAAAGCAAATGGCCTTGTGAAAGATGCCTTTCACACTCGTCATATGAAACGACTACAAGGTACAATTGGTCTTGGCCATGTGCGTTATCCTACCGCAGGATCTTCAAGCTCGTCTGAAGCACAACCTTTTTATGTTAACTCACCGTTTGGTATAGCGCTTGCCCATAATGGCAACCTTACTAATGCAGAAGAGTTAAAAGAGCAGTTGTTTTCAGAAGCCCGTCGTCATGTAAATACAACATCAGATTCTGAAATTTTACTTAATATCATGGCTCATGAATTAAGTAAATCTGATAAGTTGCATTTAGACCCAGAAGATATTTTTACAGCAGTAACCGAAGTAAATAATAAAGTAAGCGGTGGCTATGCAACCATTGCAATGATTATTGGCCACGGTATTGTTGCTTTTCGCGACCCGAATGGTATTCGCCCACTTGTATTTGGCAAACGCGAAACCGAGAAAGGTACTGAGTACATGTTTGCCTCAGAAAGCGTTGCGTTAAAACCGGATGGGTTTGAGTTTATTCGCGATGTAGCACCTGGCGAAGCAATATATGTAACTGAAGATGGTGAATTCCATTCACTTAGTTGTGCAGAGAAAGTATCTTATTCACCGTGTATTTTTGAATTTGTTTATTTTGCTCGACCTGATTCAACTATCGACCGTATGTCTGTTTATGCAACACGCGTAAACATGGGGACTAAACTAGGTGAAAAAATTGCACGCGAATGGGCTGATAAAGACATTGATGTAGTTATCCCAATCCCAGAAACGTCATGTGATGTAGCACTGGAAATTGCACGCGTACTTGATTTACCGTATCGCCAAGGGTTTGTTAAAAACCGTTATATTGGTCGTACGTTTATTATGCCTGGCCAAGAGATGCGTAAAAAATCAGTGCGTCAAAAGCTAAACGCAATTGACCGCGAGTTTAAGGGTAAAAACGTATTATTGGTTGATGACTCAATTGTTCGTGGCACAACATCAGCACAAATTGTTGAAATGGCCCGAGAGTCTGGCGCTAAAAACGTTTACTTTGCATCAGCAGCACCTGAAATACGCTTCCCTAATGTGTACGGTATTGATATGCCTTCAGCGGCTGAGCTTATTGCTCACGGACGTGAAGTAGAAGATATTAATGCAAGTATTGGTTCTGACGGTTTAATCTTTCAATCGTTAAAAGATTTAATTGCTGCGGTTAGCCAAGAAAACCCTGAAATTACTAAGTTTGAAACTTCAGTATTTGATGGCCAATATATTACTGGCGATATTGATCAAAACTATTTAAACCGTATTGATAAGCTACGTAACGATTCAGCAAAAAGCACCCGCGAAAGTGCAATGTCTTCAGGTTTAGAAATACACAACCAAGACGAAAACGAAGCTGATTAATGGTTATTAGTAAAAATCATTAAACATAAAAAAAGGAGCTAATTAGCTCCTTTTTTGCGAAGGAAAGAAAGGGAACATTTCTATCAAACACGGCTCTTGATTAAGTAAACATGGGGCTTACAATTCCATTTGTCCAAAGCATCGCTGTTACAGCTAAAATAATAACCAGTAATATTAATCCACACGTTACTACCGAGCTGGCGTAAATAAAGCCACGCTCTTGGGGAATATGCATAAGTATTGGTACGCCGGTGTAGAGTAAATAGACCGAGTAAGCCAGTGCAATAATTCCAATACACACTACAAACCAAAGTACAGGCCAAAAAGCGGCGAGTGCCGACATAAACACGGGTGTTGCAGTATATGCTGCAAGTTCAAGTGTTTGTGTAAATGTAGGTTTAGAACCAAATGTAACCGCCATCCAATGGGCTAAATACGCCAATGCAAAAACACCCGCTATTAAAGCAAAATACATCGCGCCTGCAATTAGCAGCGCACTATCGTGCGTTAAAAATACGGGATCGCCTGCGCCAATACTCCATCCTAAATAAACAGATGAGTAGTAGCCCATTATTGAAGGAAATAAAGCAATCAGTAAAATATGCGACAAACTATAAGTTAAACTTTCATGGCGATTATCTATTGTTTGCCATTCTTCAAGTGGGTGAGCATAAATGCCCCAGAGGTGATTTAGTATCATGGTACTTACTCCATAAAAGGAACGTATTATTGTTTTGGTTGGTTTATTTTTATACAGTCTATGTACAGTTATGGTTCACTTATTTTGCAAAGTCAAGTTAACTCGATATTAACATTTAGGCGCAGATCAGGGCTTTGATTTATCCCAAGCAAAATTTCGTGTTAAAATAGTGGTCTATCAAATTTATTTAGTAATGAGCAGTCAACGTGCCACATAGCCAACTTTTAGAGCCGATTAATAACTTTTTATTGTGTACCACTCCAGAGCAATGGGTGGAGCAAGCAATTAAGAAAGAAAACTTATCAGTCATTTTAATAGATCACCTAATTTGTGAATTAAAAGCAGCTCAAAGTGCGATGTTTTTAATACGTAAATATGCGGTAGATAAAGAGGGTAGTGATGCATTACTCGAATGGCTAAAACCATTTGAAACGCTTATTTATAAACGAGAAGGAAATTGGCGCGATCTGGCTGCTAAAAATAAGTTAACTAAATCAATAATTCCTAAATCGAGTTCTCCATACGGGCAAGGTCTAATCGATAAGATGGTTCTATTGATAAAAGAAGAATTGCATCATTTTTATCAAGTGCTCGAAATTATGGACGAGTATGGTGTTGAGTATCAAAGTATTACACCATGTCGTTACGCAAAAGGCATGCTTCGTCATGTTAAAACGTTTGAGCCCGATGCATTAGTTGATAAGCTAATAGTAGGCGCTTACATTGAGGCGCGTTCGTGTGAGCGTTTTGCAAAGCTTGCACCGCATGTTGACAAACGTTTAGGTGATTTTTATATTTCGTTGTTACGTTCAGAAGCGCGTCATTACCAAGATTATTTAACTTTAGCGCAAGAAATTGCTGATTTTGATATTACCGATCGCGTAAACTTTTTTGGTGAAAAAGAAAAAGAGCTAATTTCTACAACCGATACTGATTTTAAATTTCACAGCGGTGTTCCCACTGTTTAAATGCCCTCATTTTCTTTTAAAAAATTAATGTATTCTGCTATTTTCTGATTGCTGAAATTATGTTTTTTCATGATTTTAGCGATACTTCCATTTTTAATTATTATATCAATCCCTCTATTAAATTTTTGTAAGTATTCTTTGGCTCTGTAATTTGATTTTGAGACAACTAAATATAATTTGTGAGAAGCCAAGTCAGGCGATAAATACTCAATTTTATTATTATCTGAATCTTTTTTTTTACTGTGCTCAAGCCAATAATTTCCAACTTCTTTAGTACCCGCGACTAAATCTATGCGTCCTTGCTGTAGCAGGTATAAGCTTGTAGGAAGGCTTTTAGTCGACGTTATTGCCAGCTCCCTATTTCTAGTAAACTCTTGGCTTACAAAGGCGTTATCTTCTTTACCAATACTATAAGGTATTAGTGATTGAATGCTGCCATCGAAATTAATCGTACTTTCTTTCCGTTTAAAAACTCCTGAGTGAGCAACTGCAAGTGGACGAGAGTAGTAAAAAACTTCATTTCTTTTTAATGAATAAAAAGCACCTAAAATAGCGTTTTTTCTGTTTTTTTCTAATAGCTTTAAAGCGCGATCCCATGTCGTAAATTCTGCTTCGCTATTAATACCTTGCGTTTTAAGCGCTGATTCGGCTATTTCATAGAGCCAGCCATTGTTGGGTAGGTTTTCGCTAAAATAGGGAGGATAGCTTTCAGTAACAATTTGCCATGTTTGCTTGCTAAATACTTGTGTAGGAATGGCAATTACTACGATGAAAATTAACAGCTTAATCATTCAACCTCTCACTATTATTCAAATGTATAGATAAATAATAGTCAGAATTTTAAATTATGCGAAAGGCGTGCTAATTAATTCTTGTGATTGAGGGGTAACGACTAAATAAGAGCCTTGGGTATACCAGTCACCTAGCACTGTGCGAGTAAGTGTTTGTTCATTAACTTTATACGTATGAACATTAGGGCGGTGAGTATGACCATGAATCATATTCGTAACGTTATGTTTGGCAAAAGTAGCAAGTACAGCCTCATCGACAACGTCTAAAATTTCGATAGCTTTATCAGCTTGGCTTAACTTACTTTTTTCGCGGGCATTACGCGCTATTTTTTTACGATACCAAAGCGGCATTGCAAGCATCAATTTTGGCCACCACCAACCACGGCTCTTTTTACGAAAGTTTTGATATTCAGTGTCTTGAGTGCACATTTCGTCGCCATGTAAAATAACGGTAGGCGTGCCATATAAATCAATGACTGTTTGCTCATCAAGTAATGTCATTGCGGCCATGTCGGCATATTGCTTGCGCATAATGAAATCACGATTGCCATGTATAAAATAAACAGGTGTGCCACCATCATTAACGGCGTTTAAATGTTTTGCTACATCGGCACTCAGTGCAGTAATGTAGTCATCTCCAACCCATACTTCAAAAAAATCACCCAAAATATAAAGTGCATCTACATCTTTATTTAATATATGTGTATTTAAAAAGTCAAAAAATGCAGCGCTAATGTCGGGGCGGTTTTCGCTTAGGTGTAAATCTGCAATAAAGTAAGTTTGGCGAGTCATAGGTCAGTCTATTCTAGTTTTAAAAAAACGGGCATATACTCATAGTATACACCCGCTTATATACTCACATAATATGAGTAAACGTTACTAGCTAACAGTAACGCTTTCGATGATCACATCTTCAAGAGGTACGTCTTGGTGAAAACCAGTACTACCTGTTGCAACTGCTTTAATCTTATTTACTACGTCCATGCCTTCTACTACTTCAGCAAAAACACAGTAACCCCAACCTTGCGATGTTTCGCTGCTGTGGTTTAAAAAGTCGTTGTTGTTCACGTTAATGAAAAACTGTGCAGTTGCTGAATGAGGATCAGGTGTACGAGCCATTGCTAAAGTACCTACTTTATTAGATAGGCCGTTATTAGCTTCATTCTGAATTGGGTCGTTTACGTCTTTTTGTTCCATACCTGGAACAAAACCACCGCCTTGAACCATAAAACCATCGATTACACGATGAAATATAGTGCCGTTGAAAAAATCAGCATTTGCATACTCTAAAAAGTTTTTAACTGTGTTTGGAGCTTCTTTGTCAAACATTTTAATGGTGATGTCACCAAAATTAGTGTGTAGAACAACCATGTGTTTTCCTATATCCGGTTTAAATATTGGCGCTATTTTATCGTAGTTGGCTAAGATTAACAAAGTAGATGTTTGGTTTGTTATAAAGCGCTAGAGCGGGGGCTTTTCAAGTGGTAACATAACTGTTCAAGTAAATAGTCAAGGACTCAAAGTAAATGGTAAATATATACAACACACTCACGCGACAAAAAGAGCAGTTTAAACCTATGGTCGAAGGAAAAATCGACATGTATGTGTGTGGTATCACCATTTATGATTACTGTCATATTGGACACGCACGTACTTTTGTTGGTTTTGACGTTATTGTGCGCTACTTACGTCATATTGGTTACGATTTAAAATATGTGCGTAACATTACAGATATCGACGATAAAATAATTAAACGTGCGAACGAAAATGGCGAGTCAATAAACGACTTAACTGTGCGCATGACTAAAGCAATGCATGAAGATTTTGATAGCTTAAACATGCTGCGACCTGACGTAGAGCCAACAGTTACAAGCCATATGGACGAAATTATCGTTATGGTTAAACGTTTGATTGAAAAGGGTCATGCTTATGTTGCTGCCGACGGCGATGTATTGTTTGATGTATCAACGTTTGAGCAATACGGTGCACTTTCTCAGCAAGATTTAACTATGTTGCAATCAGGTTCTCGCGTTGAAGTGGCGCAAGATAAAGACGATCCACTTGATTTTGTGTTATGGAAAAAAGCAAAAGCAGGTGAACCATCATGGTCATCACCGTGGGGTGAAGGGCGTCCGGGTTGGCATATTGAATGTTCGGCAATGAGCTCAAAGCACTTAGGTGAGCATTTTGATATTCACGGTGGGGGGTCTGATTTACAGTTTCCACATCATGAAAACGAAATTGCCCAATCGTGCTGTGCAAACAACGGCCAGTATGTAAATACATGGATACATACTGGCATGGTTCAAGTAAACAAAGAAAAAATGTCTAAGTCGTTAGATAACTTCTTTACAGTGCGTGAAGTTTTAAAAGCATACGATCCTGAATCTGTTCGTTACTTTTTAATTTCAGGTCATTACCGCAGCCAACTTAATTATTCACAAGAAAATTTAGACCAAGCGCGTTCATCACTTGAGCGCATTTATACAGCGCTTCGTGATGTAGAGCCTGTAGAGTGCGATTTAGAAGGTAATGAGTTTGTTGCTAAATTTAGAAAAGCAATGAATGACGACTTTAATACACCAGAAGCACTACCTGTGTTGTTCGAACTTGCTAAAGAATTAAACCGCGTGAAAGACACTGATGGAGGTCAAGCTGGCAAATTAGCGTTTATACTGCGCAGCCTTGGTGAAGTGCTAGGGGTTGCTCAACAAGCACCAGAAGCTTTTTTACAAGGCGGGCAAGATGACGATGAAGTTGCGACAATTGAAGCATTAATTGTAAAACGTAATGAAGCACGTGCGAGTAAAAACTGGGCTGCTGCTGATGAAGCACGTGATGCGCTTAATGCATTAGGTGTAATACTTGAAGATTCAGCCGGTAAAACAACGTGGCGTAAAGCGTAAGCGTTTAAAATAATACACGTTAAACTAAAAAAGGGTTGCCAAATGGCAACCCTTTTTTAGTTTTTTAACCGCTTAGCTGTGATATTTCTCACACGCTTCAAGTGTGTTTTCAATCAAGCTAGCGACCGTCATCGGGCCAACGCCACCTGGTACAGGTGTAATAAAATGCGCTTTTTGTTCAGCCACACTGTATTGAACATCACCCACTAATTTACCCGTATCTAAACGGTTAATGCCTACATCGATAACGATAGCGCCTTCTTTTATCCAATCTCCAGGTATAAATTCAGGTTTACCTACAGCCACAACGAGTAAGTCCGCGCGGCGAACATGTGTTTCTAAATCTTGAGTAAACTTATGGCACACTGTGGTAGTACAACCGGCTAATAAAAGCTCTAGCGACATAGGACGACCAACAATGTTTGATGCGCCAACAACCACTGCATGCATCCCTTTATAACGTACACCCGTTGAATCAAGTAATGTAATTATACCTTTTGGCGTACATGGGCGAAGGGCAGGCATACGCTGTGCTAATCGACCAATGTTATATGGATGAAATCCATCAACATCTTTATGTGGGGTAATACGTTCTAAAATCTTTTCAGCATCAAGACCTTTTGGCAGTGGTAACTGCACTAAAATTCCATCAACTTCGGCATCATTATTTAGCTCGTCAATTAAATCTAAAAGAGTTTGCTCTTGTGTGTCTGCTGGTAAATCAAATGATTTAGAGATAAAGCCTACTTCTTCACAGGCTTTGCGTTTTGAACCAACATAAACTTGGCTTGCTGGATCAAGTCCTACAAGTACTACTGCAAGTCCTGGTGCACGTAAACCATTTGCTACACGTTCACTTACGCGTTCTGCTACAGCGCTACGTACTTGTTTTGCGATTGCCTTACCATCAATGATGTTTGCCGTCATGGGTGACCTTTAATTGGGGTTAATTTACTAGATACCGATACTCTAAAAACGAATGCATAATAAAATAGGGGTAAAAATGCTAATAAAGAAAACATACTCTTTATTTAACTCGTTTTATAATGTGCTTACTATTTTCGCAGAAAAGCATAGCAGCGCCAAGTTGCTTTTAATGTATATAACATTTGAGTTATTAAATAGTCTAAATTTCAGCCTACTATTGTAATATTTAACCATTGTGCACTAAAAATGAGCACTTGATTGGTTTTATTAAAAAAACGTTTGACCTAACCCCGTCAAATCACTATTATGCACCCCGTTGTCAACGAGGTCACTCGCTAACAATAATAAGTTTCGGCGATTAGCGCAGTTTGGTAGCGCACTTGGTTTGGGTCCAAGGGGTCGCAGGTTCAAATCCTGCATCGCCGACCATTTTTATAATTTATTATAATCGAATAGCTTATTGGTAAACTATGAAGTTTTCGATGCGCCCATAGCTCAGCTGGATAGAGCAACGCCCTTCTAAGGCGTGGGTCGAAGGTTCGAATCCTTCTGGGTGCACCATTTGAAAACATGTAAATATAGCGGTGATTGTAGCTCAGTTGGTAGAGCCCCGGATTGTGATTCCGGTTGTCGTGGGTTCGAGCCCCATCAGTCACCCCATTTACAACGAATATCGGCGATTAGCGCAGTTTGGTAGCGCACTTGGTTTGGGTCCAAGGGGTCGCAGGTTCAAATCCTGCATCGCCGACCATTTTCTTAAAATGGTCTTAAACTCTCAGTTTAAGTGTTCAGTATGAAAAAAGAAGTTAATTCTTCAATGTCGGCGATTAGCGCAGTTTGGTAGCGCACTTGGTTTGGGTCCAAGGGGTCGCAGGTTCAAATCCTGCATCGCCGACCATTTTCTTATCTAATAAGAATAATAAGTAAACTCCTCTAAGTTATAAATCTAAATTCGTTAACCTATAATTTTATTAAATAATTTGTACATTATTCTATTCAATGCTCAGTTAGCCTGTTTTTTATTCAGTTAGCCTCTATAGTCCCTTATCTAGTCCAAATAATTGCCCCCTATACTCGACTATCATAAATATTAGGTTATAATGCCGCGTCTATTGTTTAACATAGTGCCCGAAGGGCAAAGCAGCAATGGTATCTCATGGTAGCGACGGATGCTTTTAAGTGTGAAAAACCGCTTAAACTTTATCAAGACTCATGCAGATCACTTTGTTTGTAAAGGAAGGCGAACAGTCGCCAAAATTGAATATTGAGGTAAATCATGCAAGTTTCTGTTGAGACGACCCAAGGCCTTGAGCGCCGTATAACTATCACCGTTCCTTCAGAGAACGTTGAGACCGAAGTAAAAAAACGCCTACAACAACTGTCAAAAACACAGCGTATAGATGGTTTCCGTGCTGGTAAAGTTCCAGTATCTGTAATTAACAAGCGCTTTGGCCCTGCAGTTCGTCAAGAAGTTGCTGGCGAAGTAATGCAACGTAATTACATTGAAGCAATCGTTTCTGAAAAAATCAATCCAGCTGGCGCGCCTACATTCGCACCTAAATCACTTGAAGCAGGTAAAGATTTAGAATTCTCAGCAACGTTTGAAGTTTACCCTGAAGTTGAAGTTCAAGGTTTAGACAAAATTACTGTTGAAAAACCAGCGGTAACAGTAACTGACGAAGATTTAGCTAACATGCTAGAAACACTTCGTAAGCAACACGCAGCGTGGGCTGATGTTGATACAGCTGCTGGCGAAAACGACCGTGTAACAGTTGATTTCGTAGGTACTATCGACGGTGAAGTATTTGAAGGCGGCAAAGCTGAAGACTTCCCATTAGAACTTGGCCAAGGTCGTATGATCCCAGGTTTTGAAGATAACATCGTAGGTAAAAAAGCAGGCGAAGAAGTAGTTGCTGATGTAACTTTCCCTGATGATTACCACGCTGAAAACTTAAAAGGTAAAGCGGCTCAATTCACTATCACAGTGAAAAAAGTTGAAGCGCAAGAATTACCAGAATTAAGCGAAGAGTTTGCAACTAAATTCGGTGTTACCGAAGGCGGCGTAGACGCGCTTAAAGAAGAAGTTAAAAAGAACATGACACGTGAGCTAGACCAAGCGGTTAAAGCAAGCGTTAAAGACCAAGCAATCAAAGGTCTTTTAGCTAACAACGAGATCGAAGTGCCTAAAGCACTTGTTGATCAAGAAGTTGATGCTCTACGTCAGCAAGCAGCTCAACGTTTTGGCGGCGACGCTCAAAACATGCCAGAGCTTCCAGCTGAATTGTTCCACGAGCAAGCTGTGACACGTGTTAAAACTGGCCTTTTATTAGGTGAAGTGATTAAAGCTAACGAGATTAAAGTTGACGACGCTAAAGTTGAAGCATTAATCGCAACGGTAGCTTCTGCATACGAAGATCCAACTGAAGTAGTAGAATACTACAAAGGTAATGATCAACTTATGCAGCAAATGCGTAATGTAGCAATGGAAGAGCAAGCTGTTGAAGCTATTTTAGCTAAGGCAACTGTAACTGACGTTGAAAAAGCATTTGATGACATCATGAATCCACAGCAAGGCGCTTAATAAGTCATTGACTTAAGCTCTCGCTAACGATTAAATGGCTCGTGCTACTCTGTTTATACAGCGTGCCCGGGCCATTTTAGTTTTTGGCTTTAAATTTGCGAAAAACGATAACTATGCTTCCTTATAATAAGGATAAGTATAAGCGCATAAGGAATTAAATAAGTATGAATACTGGTATTACAGATCCCCTAAATGCATTGGTCCCAATGGTTGTTGAACAAACACCGAAAGGCGAGCGCTCGTATGATATTTATTCGAGATTATTAAAAGAGCGTATTATCTTTTTAACAGGTCAAGTTGAAGACAACATGGCAAATCTGATTTTAGCGCAAATGCTATTTTTAGAATCAGAAAATCCTGATAAAGATATCTTTTTATACATCAACTCACCAGGTGGTTCAGTAACTGCGGGTATGGCTATTTACGACACAATGAACTTCATCAAACCAGATGTAAGTACAATATGTGTTGGTCAAGCTGCAAGCATGGGGGCTTTTTTACTTACTGCTGGCGCTAAAGGTAAGCGTTTTTGCCTACCAAACTCACGTGTGATGATTCACCAACCATTAGGTGGTTTCCAAGGTCAAGCATCTGACTTTGAAATACACGCTAAAGAAATTCTGTCTATTAAAGATAAGCTTAATCGCTTGATGTCTGAGCATACAGGTCAACCATTAGATATTATCTCTAAAGACACAGATCGTGATAACTTCATGAGTGCTTCGCAAGCTGTAGATTATGGCTTGGTAGACTCTGTGTTTACAAATCGCGACAAAAAGTAAGCGCTTGGTGAGCAGGATTGCCTGTTTGCCACTTTGAGTTACTATGCGAAAACTAATAAATTTTGGTATAGTTAAAGCGTATTGAAATAGCCGCCAACAGTTTTGGTGGCCAACGTAATAAAATGAGGTAGCTGAATGTCTGACACTCCTACAGACGGCGACAAAAGTAATAAATTGTTATACTGCTCTTTTTGTGGCAAAAGCCAACATGAAGTGCGTAAATTAATTGCAGGCCCTTCAGTATACGTTTGTGATGAATGTGTAGAGTTGTGTAACGATATTATCAGGGAAGAGATCAAAGACATTGCTCCTAAGCATGATACGTCTGACAAACTACCTGTACCAAAAGAAATTCGTAAACACTTAGACGATTACGTTATTGGTCAAGACCATGCTAAAAAAGTATTGTCTGTAGCGGTATACAACCATTACAAGCGCCTGCGCAATCAATCGACTAAGCAAGACATTGAATTAAGTAAAAGTAATATTTTGCTTATCGGTCCAACAGGTAGTGGTAAAACATTACTTGCAGAAACGTTAGCGCGTCTACTTGATGTGCCGTTTACTATGGCCGATGCTACTACATTAACCGAAGCAGGTTATGTAGGTGAAGATGTTGAAAACATCATTCAAAAGCTTTTACAAAAGTGCGATTACGATGTTGAAAAAGCGCAACGCGGTATTGTCTACATTGATGAAATTGACAAAATTTCTCGTAAATCAGATAACCCGTCAATTACACGCGATGTATCGGGCGAGGGCGTTCAACAGGCGCTACTTAAACTGATTGAAGGCACCGTTGCTTCGGTTCCACCGCAAGGTGGTCGTAAACATCCACAACAAGAGTTTTTACAAGTAGATACATCTAAAATCTTGTTTATTTGTGGTGGTGCATTTTCAGGCTTAGATAAAGTAATTGAGCAACGCAGCCATAAAAATACCGGTATCGGTTTTGGCGTTAGCGTAAAAGAATCTGCGGCGAGCCGTTCTTTAAGTGAAACATTTAAAGACGTAGAGCCAGAAGATTTAGTTAAATATGGCTTAATTCCTGAGTTTATAGGTCGTTTGCCGGTAGTTGCTACGTTAACAGAACTTGACGAAGCTGCTCTTGTGCAAATATTGAGTGAGCCTAAAAACGCGATTACTAAACAGTTTTCAGTATTGTTTGGTATGGAAGACGTTGAACTTGAGTTCCGCGATGATGCCTTAGCTGCAATTGCACACAAAGCAATGGAGCGTAAAACAGGTGCACGTGGTCTTCGTTCAATCGTTGAAGGTGTATTGCTTGATACTATGTACGAGCTTCCTTCAATGGATGACGTAAGCAAAGTGGTTATTGATGAAACCGTTATTAAAGGTGAGTCAGACCCAATCTTGATTTATGAAAATAATAAACAAGATAAAGCCGCATCAGAATAGTTTTTAAGCTATTTGAATGAAAAAAGGAGCCTTAGGCTCCTTTTTTTATAATTAATTTAATCGAGTAAGGGAAAATTGTTGAACTTTAATTAGGTTATCCCCATATACTTGAGTAATCTTTAAAATAAATGAAGTGCGAAGAGAAACTATAATGACGCTTGAGAGAACCGACCGAGTCGAAATCCCAGTCCTAGCACTGCGCGATGTTGTGGTATACCCGCACATGGTGATCCCGCTTTTTGTAGGCCGTGAAAAATCAATAAAATGCCTAGAAGCGGCAATGGACAAAGACAAACAAATTTTCTTGGTTGCA
This sequence comes from Pseudoalteromonas sp. SWN166, assembly GCF_015864485.1. Taxonomy (NCBI): domain Bacteria; kingdom Pseudomonadati; phylum Pseudomonadota; class Gammaproteobacteria; order Alteromonadales; family Pseudoalteromonadaceae; genus Pseudoalteromonas; species Pseudoalteromonas sp. SWN166. Next base: position 174,962 of record NZ_JADYXB010000004.1, on the reverse strand, counting down.
CAAAAAGATGCAACTGTAGATGAACCAGAACAAGATGATATTTATCGTATCGGGACTATTGCCACTGTACTTCAGTTATTAAAATTACCAGACGGTACAGTAAAAGTTTTAGTGGAAGGTACACAGCGCGCGCAAATTGAAGACTTTGTTGATAACGATGACTTCTTTGTTGCTAATGCTCAATTTATTGAATCTGATTTAATTGATGAGCAAGAGCAAGATGTATTTATTCGCAGCGCGATTAGCCAGTTTGAAGGCTATGTAAAGCTTAATAAAAAAATTCCACCTGAGGTACTAACTTCAGTTTCAGGTATCGATGAGCCTGCGCGCTTAGCCGATACAATGGCTGCACACATGCCATTAAAAGTACCTGAAAAGCAAAAAGTGCTAGAAATTTCAAGCGTGACAGAACGTCTTGAATATTTAATGGCATTAATGGAAGGCGAAATAGACTTATTACAAGTTGAGAAGAAAATTCGTACCCGCGTTAAAAAGCAGATGGAAAAATCTCAACGCGAGTATTACCTCAACGAGCAAATGAAAGCCATTCAAAAAGAGCTTGGTGAGCTTGACGATGTACCTGACGAATTTGAAGCACTTAAAAAGCGCATCGAAGAATCAGGTATGCCAACAGAAGCACAAGAAAAAGCGACCACAGAGCTTAATAAGCTTAAAATGATGTCGCCAATGTCTGCAGAAGCTACCGTAGTGCGCTCATATATCGACACGTTAATAAATGTGCCGTGGAAAAAACGCTCTAAAGTGAAGAAAGACTTAGCAGGCGCGCAAAAAATTCTTGATAGCGATCACCATGGCTTAGATAAAGTTAAAGAACGCATTTTAGAGTACCTCGCGGTACAACAGCGTACTAATAAGCTTAAAGGGCCAATTTTGTGTTTAGTGGGCCCACCAGGTGTAGGTAAAACGTCATTAGGTCAATCTATTGCGCGTTCTACTGGTCGTAAATATATTCGTATGGCGCTCGGCGGCGTACGCGACGAAGCTGAAATTCGTGGCCATCGTCGTACTTACATCGGTTCTATGCCAGGTAAGCTAATTCAAAACATGACTAAAGTGGGCGTTAAAAATCCATTGTTCTTGTTAGATGAAATCGACAAAATGTCATCAGACATGCGTGGCGACCCAGCATCAGCACTTTTAGAAGTACTGGATCCTGAGCAAAACAGTCACTTTGCAGATCACTACCTTGAAGTTGATTACGATTTATCTGATGTTATGTTTGTAGCTACATCAAATAGCTTTAATATTCCTGGTCCACTATTGGATCGTATGGAAGTTATTCGCTTATCGGGTTACACCGAAGATGAAAAGCTAAACATTGCAAAAGAACACTTAATCACCAAGCAAGTTAAGCGCAATGGCTTAAAAGAGCATGAGATTGTAATTGATGATAGTGCAATTATTGGCATTATTCGTTATTACACGCGTGAAGCGGGTGTACGTAATTTAGAGCGCGAAATTTCAAAATTATGCCGTAAAGCAGTTAAAAATATCTTAATTGAAAAAGACACTAAAACAGTAACTATCAATCAAGATAACCTAGAAGACTTTTTAGGTGTACAACGCTTTGACTATGGTAAAGCTGAAGATGGCGACCGCATTGGTCAAGTTACAGGCTTAGCATGGACAGAAGTTGGCGGTGATTTGCTAACAATCGAATGTGCAGCTGTACCAGGTAAAGGCAAGTTAACTTATACCGGTTCACTGGGCGATGTAATGCAAGAGTCGATTCAAGCGGCAATGACGGTAGTACGTAATCGTGCAGATACATTTCGTATTAATAGCGACTTTTACGAAAAACGTGACATTCACGTACACGTACCTGAGGGCGCTACACCAAAAGATGGTCCAAGTGCGGGCGCAGCAATGGTAACGGGTCTTGTATCTAGTTTAACAGGTAATCCTGTACGCGCAGATGTTGCAATGACCGGTGAAATTACGCTACGTGGTGAAGTACTTCCTATTGGTGGCTTAAAAGAGAAATTATTGGCAGCGCATCGTGGTGGAATTAAAACAGTCATCATTCCAAAAATTAACGAACGTGACTTAAAAGAGATCCCAGAAAACGTACTGGCAGGCTTGGATATTCACCCAGTTACTTGGATTGACGAGGTGTTAAAGCTTGCTTTAGTGCATCCTGTTGAGAGTTTTTCGGTCGAAACACCTAAAAACCAAGAAAAAAGCTAAAAAAAGTGCTTTTTAGGGCTTTTCAAATCTAAACGGTATGATAAGTTAAGCACTGGTTTTCAAGCCTAGCCCTTATGGGGCGTAGGCTTAAGAAAAATATAATCATGTGAGCATTAAAAGTTTGCTCTAAAATTTTCAAAACAGTGATGTTAGTTTAAAAAACCATCGCTCTTGATAATAACAATGAAAGAGGATGATATTGTGAATAAATCTCAATTAATCGATCAAATCGCAGCTGATGCTGACATTTCTAAAGCGGCTGCAGGTCGTGCACTAGATTCATTCATCGAATCTGTATCTGGCGCGCTAAAAGAAGGCGACTCAGTTGCACTTGTTGGTTTTGGTACTTTCTCAGTACGTGACCGTGCTGCACGTTCAGGCCGTAACCCGCAAACTGGTGAAACAATCCAAATTGCTGCTGCAACTATTCCAGCTTTTAAAGCCGGTAAAGCGCTTAAAGACGCAGTAAACTAATCACTGTTTTAAACACATTAGTTATGGCGAGTGTAAAGTTACTGATTCACCACAACAGATGAATTAAGTAACTTTACCGCCAGTTACTTCAAGTGAAAAAGCGTATCTGGTAAGATACGCTTTTTTTACATGTGACAAGGTAAAATACCTTGATCAAAAAGAGATAAACAAATGCTTGAGAAAATCAGAGAAGGTTCGCAAGGACCTGTAGCCAAAATAATTTTAGGCGCGGTGATTTTATCTTTTGCCTTAGCAGGGATTGGTAGTTACTTAGGTCAAACCACAGAACAACCCGTTGCTGAAGTAAATGGAATTAAAATTAGTCAAACCGATTTTAACCGTGCTTACCAAAATGAACGTAGCCGTTTAGAGCAACAATTTGGTGAATACTTTACACAAATTGCTGCTGATCCAAATTACATGGCGCAAATTCGCCAAGGTGTAGTTGACCGCTTAGTACAACAAGAATTGCAATCACAGCTAGCGGCTGATTTAGGCCTTCGCGTAAGTGACGAAAGTGTACGTAAAACAATTTTAGAACTACCGTACTTTCAAATTGGTGAAAAATTTAATAACGACCGTTACTTGCAAGTAATTCGTCAAATGAACTTTCAACCAGATGCTTTTCGTGAATACTTACGTAAAGATATGACACGCAGCCAAGTAGTATCCGCTGTTGCAGGTACAGACTTTGCACTAGAGAGCGAGCTTAAAAGCGCAATTGCTCTACAGCAGCAAACTCGTAGTATTGATTATGTAGTAGTAAACAAAGAGGCGCTTGCCGCGAACGTTGAAGTATCAGATCAAGAAGTGTCTGATTACTATGACCTAAACGCATCACAATTTTTGTCTCCAGAGCTTATTTCAGTAAGTTACATTGAGCTTAAAGCAGCAGATATTAATGTTGAATCGGTGACCGAGGATGACGTTAAAGCGTATTACGAGCAAAATAAAGCACAATACGTTGAGCCAGAAAAACGTCGCGTATCACATATCTTAATTGATAACAGTGAAGACGATGACGCAGCAAAAGAAAAAGCTAATGCACTTCATGCACAACTAGAGCAAGGTGCAGACTTTGCTGAGTTAGCAGAGTCATCATCTGACGATATCGTTAGTGGCGAAATGGGCGGCGATCTTGAATGGATAGAACGTGACGTAATGGACCCTGCATTTGAAGACGCGACTTTCGCACTTCAAAACAAAGGTGATATTTCTGAAGTTGTTGCTTCTGAGTTTGGTTATCACATAATTAAACTTACAGATATTCAACCACAACAAGTTAAAGCGTATGACGATGTTAAAGCTGACTTACGTGCTGAACTAGAACAAGCTGAAAAAGTAGATGCGTTTTACGAAAAGCAAACAGAAATGGGTGCACTTGCATTTGAAATTTCAGACCGCTTAGACGACGCTGCAGAAGTTGCTGAAGTAGAAGTTAAATCTACACCTCTTTTAGCACTTAATGCTCTACCAGAGCCGTTAAACAGTCCTGCAGTTGTAACAGCACTAACATCAGTTGATTTACTTGAAGATAAAGTAAACTCTGAAGTTATTGAACTGGGTGAAGAGCACGCAATTATTGTTCGTATTAACGAGCATAAACCTGCTGCGACTAAACCACTGGATGAAGTAAGCGAGCAAATTAAAGCGCGTTTAGTTAACGAAAAATCATCTGAGCTTGCTAAAGAAAAAGCGCGTAGCTTATTTGCAGAAGTACAAGCAGGTAAGAGCTTAAACGATGTCGCAAACGAGCAAAGTTTAACGGTTCGCCAAGAAGCGCAGTTAACGCGTCAAAGCTACACTGTTTCACCTGCTATTGTGACTCAAGCATTTAAGATGGCTCACCCAGCAGATTCTGCAGTAGTTGAGCTTGTTAATTTAAATAATGGTGATGCAGCAATTGTTGCGCTTAAGTCGGTAACAGATGCACAAGTTGCAGCTAACATTGACCCTCAAGCAAAACAAAGTATTACTATGGCGCAAGCTAATAAAAACTACATGGTATTTATTGAAGCGCTTAAAGCAAATGCTGAGCTTAATTTACCAACGGCTACACAAACTGTTGAATAATTAATTTAGTTCATAAAAAAAGGCGCTTTTTAAAGCGCCTTTTTTATTGTCTTGAATAAAGTGGGTATTAATTACCTCTGGCAATAAACTCAATCCGATTGCCGCTAGGCTCTCTAATCATCATATGTTGCGTTGGGCCTTTTCCTAAGTTCTCTGGTGCAAACTCTATAATAATATTATTTTGCATTTTTAAGTGTTCATGTAGCTCGCTTAACTTTTTGATACTTTCAACACTGAGTGCTAAATGATGTAACCCCACATTGTCTGCCCGATTAAACTCTACACGCTTGTCATCATTTTTAACGCGCCACAGTGTAATAGTTATTTTGTTATTAGATAAAAAATAAGCAGGATAGGTTGGGTCATTTCCCAGCACTTTAAAACCAAGTACATCTGTAAAAAATACTTTAGATGAATCTAAATTGGACACTGTTAAACCAAGGTGATCAACACCGCCAACCCAATTTTTAACGTTTTTTGATGTATCAGCAATGGCTGAGGCAGACAAAAGGAGTAAGGGGGAAAGGCTAAGCAATAACGTTTTTTTAAGCATGAGGTCTCTTGTTAATTAAATAAAGTTAACAACAAGACCCATCTAAATACGGTTACCTTACAAAAAAGGTATAAATTTATAAGCTGTTTTTAGCAGCTAAGTAATCGCTGCGTTACTTTTGATTGAGGGTTTTGAAAAACATCTTCAGTCGGGCCGTATTCAACTACTTCGCCTTTATCGAGTACAACCACATAATCACTGATATGACGCACTAGGCTTAAATGATGGGTGATCATGACGTACGTAAGGCCTGTATCGCGCTGCAGCTTAAGTAATAAATTCACTATTTGCGCACGTATAGACGGGTCTAAAGACGAAACGGCTTCATCGAGCACAATCACCTTAGGATCTAAAATTAATGCGCGAGAAAATGCTACACGTTGTAGTTGCCCCACACTAAACATATGCGGGTAGTAGTGTTTATGATCGATTAACAAACCCACCTTTGAGAGCGTTGCATCAATCTTCTCAGTTCGTTCGGCTTCATCAAGCTCAGTATTATATTGCAGGCAATCATCAAGCATTTCGCCAATGGTTAACCCCGGGTTGAGCGATGCAGCTGAATCTTGAAAAATCATACGAATATGGCGACATTGATTATCGCGTACGCCATTGTCTTCAATAATATTATTTTCGAGCAAAATTTGCCCGCTATCAGCAGTATCAGCTCCTGAAAGTAGTTTTGCTAACGTACTTTTACCTGCACCTGTTTCACCAATTATGGCTATACTTTCGCCTTTACCCACAGAAAATGAAATATTTTTAAGTACTTCAAACTTTTTACGTGAAAAAAGCCCAGCTCGCACATTAAATGTTTTTGATAGCGCTTGTACTTTAAGTAGCGGCTGCATTATTTCATATCCTTAATTAACGGAAAATGGCATGCATAACTATGACCATGATGCTTAGTAAGGGTGGGAGTTACCACGCAGGCTTTTTGCGCTTGCGGGCAGCGCGGCCCGAGGCGGCAGCCAATAGGCAAATGTTGCAGGGTAGGGATAGTTCCTTTAAGGGCATAAAAAGGTTCTTTATGCGCTAAACCTTGTTCGTAGTCTGGCAGGCTTTTTAGTAATGCTTGCGTATAAGGGTGGCGAGGCTGTTTAAATATTTCATGAGTTGGACCTGCTTCAACCATTTGCCCGCAATATAAAACATGAATACCATGTGACCAATGTGCAATCTCTTCAAGTTCATGAGAGATCATTAAAATAGACATGTTTTTAAGCTGGTTTAAGCTTTTTAATAACCTAAATACTTGTGCGCGCGTTGTACTTTCAAGCGCAGTAGTTGGCTCATCAGCTATTAATAACTTAGGCGTGCGAGCAATGGCCATTGCAATCATTACTTTTTGGCATACGCCTTCTGAGAGTTCATGGGGGTAACTGCTTAGTACCGCTTCGTGGTTTTTAATACCCACTTTATGAATAAGTGCTTTTACTCTGTCTTTTCTTTCGCGGTTGCGTTTTAAAAAGAAACCTTTAGTTGCTACCTCAGGGAGTGTTTCGGCAATTTGATCAAATATTTTAGCGGTTGGGTCAAGGCAGCGGCTTGGATCTTGATAGATCATCGCTATATCTTGGCTTACTATTTTACGGCGCTTTTCTGGGCTTAAACGCATTAAGTCTACGCCGCGCCAATGTATACGGTCGGCAGTAATATCCCAGCGTTCGTTCAATACACCAATAATCGCTTTTGCTATTAGGCTTTTTCCAGAGCCAGACTCGCCTACAAGCGCATGTACTTCGCCTTCTTTTAAGCTAAAACTCACTCTGTCTACGGCTCTAATTACAGTTTCAGAGGTACGTAGTTCAATTGTTAAGTTACGAACATCGAGTAATTGCATTTAATCAGCCTTACGTGCTTTAAGCACTTGTCGCAGGCCATCGCCTACTAAATTAGTAGATAACACGGCTAAAAATAACAGCACACCAGGTAGCGCTACAGTCCACGGCGCTAAATAAATAAGGCCTAGATTTTCGGCTAATATTGCGCCCCATTCGGTCGTCGGTGGCTGAGCCCCTAATTTTAAAAATCCCAGTGCTGAAATATCTAATATAGCGGTAGAAAGTGCCATCGTGAATATAACCACAATATGCTCATAAATATTAGGGAAAATACCGCGCGATATAATATGCCAATTAGATGCGCCATCGAGTTTAAACGCAGTAATGTAGTCTTTACTTAATTCATCAACAATCAGGTTACGCACTGAGTGAATAAACTGCGGCAGTAAGGCTAAAATAATGGCCCATACGGTATTCATTAAACCTGGGCCGAGTATTGCGATTATGATTATTGCCAATAACAAAGAAGGAATAGAAAGCGTTATATCAAGTAAATGATTTAAAAAGCTTGAACGCAGCCCTTTACTAATCCCTGCAAAAGTACCTACTAGTACACCAAAAATAGTGGTGATTAGGGCGGCTACAACAGAAAGGCCAAACGTATACGTAGCCCCATTCATTAAGCGCGAGAGTACATCACGACCTAAATCATCGGTACCTAAAAGAAAGCGTACATCGCCCATTTCTCGCCACGATGGTGGAATAAGTAGTGCATCACTGTGTTGTTGATTTACACCATACGGGGCTAAAAAAGGAGCGGTGGCGGCTAATAGTGCAAACGCTATAAATATCCATAAACCAACCAAAGCAGGGTGGTTATTTTTAAACTTTCGCCAAAGTCGCGCGAGTGGCGATTTATTCGACTCTTCAGAAAATAAATTAAACTTTGCCATGAGCCTGATTCCGCGAGAGTGGATCGAATAAAGTGTAAGTAAGTTCAGCTGTAATAGAAGCTAAAATAACAAATAAAGATACCGCCATTAATCCGCCTTGAATTGCAGGAAAGTCACGCTGATAAATACTATCGATTAGCCATCGGCCAATACCCGGCCACGAAAAAATAACTTCGGTAATCATCGCAAGCGTTATTAGCGTACTAAATTGCAAACCAATTTGCTTAATTACCGGCAGTAATGCATTACGCAGTGCATGGTGCACGATAAGTTGACGGCGGTTAAGGCCTTTTGCCCTAGCTGTTTTAATAAAGTTTTGATCCATTACTTTAAGCATCGACTCGCGAGTAAAGCGCACTAATACCGTGGTTGGATACATAGCCAGTACAATAGTCGGAAGTGTTAAGTGGCGCAGCGCATCAATAAAAGCCATGCCTTTATACGGAAAGCCAGCAAGTGCAATATCAATTAAAATAAACCCAGTATTTGCGGGTATTTCGTAAAGTAGTCCCATTCTGCCCGACATAGGAAACCAGCCAAGCTTTAATGAAAAAACCATAATTAACAATAATGCGAGCCAAAATACAGGCATCGAATACCCAACCATAGTGGTCGAGTTTATAAGCTTGTCGGGCCAACGTTTATGATAGCCAGAGCCTAAAATACCCGAAGGTACACCAACAACAACCGATACAATTAAAGCATAAATACTTAGCTCTAAAGTGGCCGGTAGCAAATCAACAATATGGCTAAAGACGCTGTTACCCGAGGCAAACGAAAACCCCCAATCACCCTGAAATATTCGCCCTAAAAAGGCAATGTATTGCATAAAGTAATTGCTGTTGTATAAATATTTGTCTTCAAGCTCACTATGCTGTGCAAAGTTACTGCTCGGTATGCCACTTAAATTACTGAGTGGATCACCAGGAAATAAATACGCTAGCGAAAACGTAAATACACTAAGCATTAGTATCATAAAAAGGAATAAACCAAGGCGGCGTAAAATATAATCTAAGATCATTATTTTTTCCTCGCATTGGCAAGCGAAATAGCGCCAAACGGGCCAAGTGTTATGCCTTCCACATCGGCGCTACTCGCTTGAAAGCGCAGGCCATGAGCAATAGGCAATAACGGCAGCTCTTTAATAATCAAACTTTGTGCATCGTCGTAGTATTTTTTACGTTTGTTTAAATCAGTGGTGTCGAGTGCTTGAGTAAGCAATAAATCAAATTGGGGATTACACCAGTTTGCTGGGTTTTTGCCACTAAAAGTAGCGGTACAACTGAGCAGTGGGCTAAAAAAGTTATCAGGATCGGGTGTATCTGCCGCCCAACCAAGTAACACGCTGTCGTGCCTGTGCTCGCCAATACGCTGAATAAACGTGTTCCACTCATATTCTACAATGCTTACATTAACGCCCACTTTGCGTAAATCACTTTGCATAAGCTCAGCCATTTTACGTGCGTTAGGGTTATAAATACGACTCACAGGCATAGCCCATATTGTCATATCAAAGCCATCAGGTAAGCCTGCTTCAATAAGTAACTTTTTAGCAAGTTCTGGATCAAACGTAGGAATATCTTCTTGTGGCTCAAATGCCCAAGAGGTTGGTGGCAAAATAGATTGTGCGCGAGTACCGTTACCGTAATAAACCGCCTGCATTATTTTATCTACATCTATTGCATGCGCAAGCGCTTGGCGTACGCGTAAATCGTCAAACGGGGCACGTTCTGTATTAAACGCCCAATAACCTATATTTAAGTTTGTTTCTTTTTCGATATTTATATCATCGCGTTGCGCTAAAATACTTAATTGCGCACTACTTGGATGAGCCGTTACATCGCACTCTTTAGTCAGCATTTTGGCTATGCGCGCAGTGCCATTGGGTGTTATGTCGTAAACCAATTGTTCAAGTGCTACATCGTGCTTCCAATAAAGTGGGTTACGGTAAAAGCGTACAAGGTGATCTCGACGATACTCTTTATAAATATACGGGCCTGTGCCAATCGGGTACTGATCAAATAAGTTTTTTTGATTGTTTTTCTTAAGTTTCATGGCGTATTCTTCTGAAAGCACCACAGCAAAGTCGGTAGCCATATTGGCTAAAAAGCTACTTTCAGGATTAAACAATTCAAAACGGACTTGATAGTCAGACACGCGGACAATTTTACGAATAAGTTGATCAATCCCCACACTTTGAAAATACGGGTAATTGGCATCGCCCACAAAGTGATATGGATTGTATACATCGAATAATCGGCTAAAGGTAAATATAACGTCGTCGGCGTTAAAATCCCGCGAGGGGGTAAAATAAGAAGTAGTATGAAACTTTACATCTTTACGCAGGGTAAAGGTAACCGATTTACCATCTTCACTAATTTTCCAGTCGGTTGCCAGCTCACTTTGAAACTCTGCAGTGACAGGGTCAATACTAATTAAGCGGTCGTATAATTGGTTAGCAATTATATCAATAGTTGAACCGGTGGTCGTGACTTGCGGATTAAACGACACAGGGTTGGCTTCAGCGCAGTAAACTAAGCCTTGGTTTTTTTCTTCTATGATTTCTTCTTTGCTATCAAGGCAACCAACTAAAGTGGTGGCAAGCAAAACAAGTAATAATTTATGCACCCGCATAACCTCTGACTATTGTTGATCCAACAAGTTGTATTTTTTAAGATAACCACGTAATTGATGATACGTTAAACCAAGTACTTCTGCAGTTTTCTTTTGATTAAATTGGCTATGTTCGAGCGCTTTATTAATCATGTTTATTTCAAAGTCGTTTGAACGCTCTTTTAAGCTACACGGAAATTGAATATCAAGGGTTATATCTGCGCTTGCTTGAGCAATCGGCTGCGCAACTACAATAGGCTCTGCATTAACTGTTTGAGCCGCTATAGGTGCTTTAATGCGCGCTTTTGGTCTAAATGGGCTATCGAATGGGTCTAAAATAATCTGGTGAACGGGGATATGTTCACTACCGTGGCGATACAAACTTCGTTCAACCACATTTTTAAGTTCGCGAATATTACCAGGCCAATCATAACTAAGCAGTGTTTCTGTTGCGCTTCGGGTAAAACCGCTAAAGAGTTCCCATTCTAAATCGCGCGCCATATTCATCGCAAATTGTTCAGCAAGCAGCATAATATCGTCTTGGCGTTCGCGCAGTGGCGGCAGGGTAATTACATCAAAGGCGAGGCGATCGAGTAAGTCACTTCTAAATTCACCTTGCTCAGCTAAATAAGGAAGATCTTCGTTTGTAGCACACACTAAGCGTGTATCTACTTTTACAGTTTGTTTGCCGCCAACACGCTCAAACTCACCGTATTCTATAACGCGCAGCAGTTTTTCTTGTACCATAGCGGAGGTGTTAGCTAGTTCATCTAAAAACAGTGTGCCGCTATTAGCGCGTTCAAAACGACCTTCGTGGCGTTTACTTGCCCCCGTAAAAGCACCGCTTTCGTGGCCAAATAACTCACTTTCGAGTAGGTTTTCGTTAAGCGCTGCACAGTTAAGCTTTACGTAGTTTTGATCCCAGCGTTTTGATAAAAAGTGTAAGCGTGCTGCTATTAGCTCTTTACCTGTGCCGCGTTCACCAATAATAAGTACCGGTTTATCTAAATTAGCCAGTTGCGATACCTGATCTAATACAGACAGAAAGCTATCTGATTGGCCGAGTAAATTATCCTGTTGGCGATATTGGCTCATATTTCCTAACTCTTGGTCATTTTTACTAACAGTTAGTGTATTTCATAAGTAGGGATAACTAAAGAAATTTGTATATTTAGTTTAACGTAATGAAAATAAAGTGTATTTTAACTTTTAAAAAGTTGGCAAGCATATTGATACTAGTTATAGCAGACTAACTAAGTTTTAATTACAGAGGTAAATGTTATGGGAATTTTTTCACGTTTTGCAGATATTGTTAATTCTAATATCAACGCCATTTTAGATAAAGCAGAAGACCCAGAAAAAATGGTTCGTCTGATTATTCAAGAAATGGAAGATACGCTTGTTGAAGTACGTTCTACTTCAGCTAAAACATTAGCTGAGAAAAAAGAAATCGTACGCCGCCTAGATACACTTAAAGCACAAGTAAGTGATTGGCAAGATAAAGCCGAGCTGGCTTTAAGTAAAGACCGCGACGATTTAGCGCGTTCAGCTCTACTTGAAAAGCAAAAATCGGCAGATGCAGTTACTTCAGTAACGAGTGAACTTGAACATGTAGAGTCTCATATCGAGAAACTACAACAAGAAGTAACGACACTACAAGAAAAGCTAGCAGATGCGAAATCACGTCAAAAGGCAATTATACTTCGCCAACGTTCGGCTGAGTCGCGCCTTGAAGTGAAAAAGACACTTGATAGCTCAAAAGTAGAAGACGCACTTAATCGCTTTGAACGTTACGAAACTAAAATTGATGGACTAGAATCTCAAATTGAGTCTTACGATTTAGGTAAAAAAACGTTAGCGGACGAAATTGCTAATCTACAAAAAAATGAAAAGATAGATGATGAGCTAGCCGAACTTAAAAAGAAGCTAGCTGATAAATAACTTATAAAGGGGTACTTAAAGTACCCCACTGCTTAAAAACATCAAAACGGATTGTCAGGAGAGGATTATGTTTGATCCAGAGATACTAGTTGCACCATTTATCTTGTTTATGATTTTTGTTGCACCGCTGTGGTTAATTTTACACTACCGTAGCAAAAAACAAGTAAGCCAAGGTTTAAGTGAACACGAACATCGCCAGTTACTTGAGCTTGCACATAAAGCCGAAAAAATGGCCGACAGAGTCGAAACACTAGAAGCATTGCTTGATCAAGAGTCACCACAATGGAGACGCAAAGTATGAGTGCCAAACGCGAATTATTAAGAGACCCACAACGCGGTAAAATAGCCGGCGTATGTGCGGGATTAAGTGACTACTTTAATATGGAGTTATGGTTAGTTCGCATTATATTTGTTAGTGCGGTACTGCTAACGGGTGGCCCATTATTTGTGGTAGCGTATATTGCAGCCTGGTTTATTTTAGATAAAAAAGAGCCCGCGACAGCGCAAACTAACAGCTCAACTAAACATGACGATCCACTAGAAGTAAAATTTAAAGTATGGCAAAAGGGCGAGCCACCGCGCCGCGCATTGCAAGATTTAAAAGAGCGTTTAACGCGTGTAGATACTCGCCTTCAAGATATGGAGCGCCATGTTACTTCAAGTGAGTTTACGGTGAGCCGTGAAATTAACAAACTTTAAAGGATTTAATAGCACCTTATTTGCAGCGTGATAAATTACGGCAAATTAGGTGCAAGACACTTTATGAGCCAATCATTTGCAAAAAAGACCTTTAAAAGTATTAAAGGCAAAGCACAAAAAGCCCTTCATCGCAGTTTAGACCAACACGTAAAACTTGCCGTAACAGGCCTAAGTGGTAGTGGTAAAACAGCCTTTATTACCGCGCTTGTTAAACACTTAACAACCCAAGCGGACGATAAAAACTTACCTTTTTTTGATGTAATGCGCGAGCATCGCCATGTTGCCACTAAAGTTGTGCCGCAAGAGGCGTTAAAAGTCCCTACATTTAATTATACGCGCGCGCTAAGTTCATTATTACCCAGCGATGGGATGCCTACGTGGCCTGCATCAACCGAGCGTATTAATACACTACGCTTAGCAATAAAGTATCAGAGTAATGCAGGGCTGCGTGGGCACTTTTCGCCGCAATCAACGCTTTATTTAGATATTATTGACTACCCGGGTGAATGGCTTCTTGATTTACCTATGCTTGAACAAAGCTATTCTCAATGGTGCGAACAGCAATATCCGTTACTAACTCAGCCTTCGCGTGTAAATACATCAAGTGATTTTCTAGCTGCTGTTGAGCAACTTGATTTAAATGCGCCTGTAGATGAAAACGCACTTGCTCATATTGCTCAGCTTTATCAAAGCATGTTAGTAGGGCTTAAAAAAGATACCAAACTTGCCATGTTACAACCCGGGCGCATGCTTATGCCTGGCGACTTACAAGGCGCGCCATTGTTATTGTTTTTTCCGGTATCGGGTGAAATAAACAGTGACAATGTCGTTGCGGGGTCTAATTTAGCGCATTTAATTAAGCGTTTTAACGCCTATATAAAAGAAGTTGTAAAACCATTTTATAATGAGCATTTTAGGCACTTTGACCGCCAAATTGTACTTGTCGATGTACTTAGTGCGCTAAACGAAGGGCACGAAACACTACAAGAGCAAAGCAGTGTAATAAACCAATTACTCGCGCACTTTAACTATGGTGAGTCAGGCTTTTTTAAACGTTTATTTAAACCAAACATAGATAAAATATTATTTGCAGCTAATAAGTCAGACCACATAAGTGCAAAACACCATAAAGATTTAGCACTGCTGCTTGATTCGCTCGTGCATGAACAGAGTAATCATTTAAAGTTTGATGGTGTGCAAATAGAAACCATGGCTATGTCGTCAATTACAGCAACGCAGCCGCGCCAAATTACCGACAAAGGCCAAGCGCTTGATTGCATTTACGGTAAACCATTAAACGAGCCTGATTGGCTTACGTATTTACCGCCGCAGCCTCCCACGCGGATGCTAAATAAAAGTGAGTGGCCAGCACAGGGATTTGAGTTTTTATCGTTCTCTCCAATGCCGAGCCCCGATAAACAACTAAAACATATTCGATTAGATCATGTCATGCAGTACCTGCTAGGAGACAAATTAACATGAGTGAGTCAAACCAACCATTTCAAGCAGGGCGTCGTATAGATACGCAAAGCATTGAGCAAAACGAACCCGTTTTAGCACCTGCAAAAATTATTCAGCACGGACAAAGTGATTACGAAGAACTTGAAGATGAAGCATTAGAGCCCGAAATTGATCTTGAGCCTGTGTACAAAAAGTCAAAGTGGCAAACGCTTAAAGGTGTGTTTGCTATTAGTTTTATAGTACTGGTGCTTTTAGAGTTTGCGTACTCGTTAGTATTTGCTTTCGAGCAGTCAATTATTTTAGGCAGTGTTTATTTAACTGCGGTTGTAAGTGGTGTGCTGCTAATAGGGCGCTTATTGTGGCGAGAGTACCGAATGCTGCGCAGTTTAAAGCGTAACCAATTGCACCGAGTTGAAGCCGACAGGCTTTTAAACAGCGAGCAAGTAGGTGGTGCATTACCTTGGCTCGAAAAGCTAAATAAACACCAAGAGCTTGATAACTTTGAAACCTTTAAAAACCAAGTAGCGATGCATCACAGCGACAAAGAAATCATGACGCTGTACGCCAATAGTTTATTAATAACCCAAGACACCAAAGCTAAAAAGCTTATAAATCGTTTTGCGACTGAATCTGCACTGCTAGTTGCCCTAAGCCCACTTGCGCTGGTTGATATGATGGCTGTGCTTTGGCGCGGTACTAAACTGATTGAACAAATTGGTAAAATTTACGGCATTGGTTTTGGCTACGCAAGCCGTATAAAGCTATACCGCATGCTAATAAAACAAGTAATGTTTGTAGGCAGTGCAGAGCTTGTATCTGACCTTGCTGCAACTGCATTGAGTGCTGAGCTATTAGGTAAGCTTTCGGGACGGGCTGCGCAGGGCGTAAGCGCGGGTATTTTTACTGCACGTATTGGTTACAAAGCAATGGAGCTTAGCCGCCCATTACCACGGCTTGAGAACAAACGCAGCTTACTAAAAGGCACTGTGCAAAGCATCGCAGGTAAAATTATGAGCCGTAAAAAGGCGGAGTCAACGCAGTAAGGGTAGTGGCAATATTTGTGTACAAACATGAGCTGCACGGTTTTTACACAAATAGCCATCTGAGCATCCGGCATGCTTGCTGTTTGTAAGCGCATACGTTTTGATTGTTGAATCGCAAAAACATAATAATCAAAAAACGAGCCTACAATGAGCAAGCATCATATAAACACCCAATGTATTCACGGACCACAAAAAGCAAACGACCCGCACGGCGCACTTACTTCTCCTTTGTATCAAACCTCTACCTTTCATTTTGAAAACGCCGCACAAGGTGCTGCGCGTTTTGCAGGCGACGAACCTGGCTATATCTATACGCGCTTAGGAAACCCCACAACCACAGAGCTTGAACAAAAAGTTGCCCAACTAGAGAGCTGTGAAGCCGCAGCTGCAACCGCAACAGGTATGGGGGCAGTATCAGCCTCAGTACTGAGCTTTTTATCGCAGGGAGATCACCTTGTTGCCTCAAGTGCTTTGTATGGTTGTACCTTTGCGTTTTTCTCGCATATGTTGCCGCGCTGGGGAATCGAAGTCACGTTTGTTGATATGACCAACGAGGACGAACTACGCGCTGCCATTAAACCTAATTCAAAAATGATATTTGTAGAAACGCCAATTAACCCCACTATGGCGGTTATTGATTTGGCACTGATTGGCGCAGTTGCTAAAGAGCACAATTTAATTAGTGTGGTCGACAACACCTTTTTAACGCCGCTACTGCAATCGCCTAAAAAATACGGTATCGACATTATAATGCACAGTGCGACCAAGTACTTAAACGGCCATGGTGATGTAGTAGCGGGTATTGTATGTGGATCGCTTGAGCACATAACACACATTAAAATGACCGTACTAAAAGATATTGGTGCAACCATAAGCCCGCACGATGCATGGCTAATTAATCGAGGCCTAAAAACACTCGCTATTAGAATAGAGCGCCATTGTCAAAGCGCACAAATAATAGCTGAATATCTAGAAGCGCACCCACAAGTAAGTACCGTATATTACCCTGGGCTTAAATCGCATCCAGGTTATAAGTTTATTGGTAACCAAATGAAAGCCGCTGGTGGTGTTATTGCATTTGAAATAAAAGGTACGCTACAAGATGGCGCGCAATTTATTGATAGTATGAAACTTTGTACACTTGCTGTAAGCCTAGGCGACGCTGAAACACTGATTCAGCATCCTGCATCTATGACCCACTCGCCTTATACGCCAGAGGAGCGAGCTGCCGCTGGAATAAGTGATGGGCTGATCAGGCTCTCGGTTGGGCTTGAAGATGTTAACGACATTATTAGTGATTTAAACCAAGCTTTCACTCAAATTGGCTAGGTGTATTTAATTGTGTACGTGAAAAGTCAGGCTGCAGGCCTTTAATTTAAGGCCTGTATTTTTAATGTTCCACAGGTGTAATTATAAATTTACGATTGTAGTGATCGTGCCAAATACTGATGTTAGCCTATCTATTAAACTTTTCTTCACTTTTGCATAGTATGGGGTCATTCGATATTCAATAGATTTGAGTATCACACTGACACCGATTTAGGGCACACACCCAAGAAGGTACTTATGGCTAAAGCAAGTAAATACACATCCAAAACACCAGACGAAAATGGTGTTATACATTGGAGTGATGAAGAAAATAAAATTTGGTCTGAGCTTGTAGCACGCCAACTTGCGTGCATAGAAGGCAAAGCCTGCAATGAGTACATGCAAGGGTTAAAAAAGATTAACCTGCCGCACGATCGTATTCCTCAGTTAAGCGAACTAAACGAAGTATTGCTAGCCACTACTGGGTGGCAAGTTACGCCAGTACCTGCGCTTATCGACTTTGATGAGTTTTTTAGATTACTGGCAAACAAGCAGTTTCCGGTAGCTACATTTATTCGTAGCCGCGAAGAATTTGACTACCTACAAGAGCCAGATATTTTTCATGAAATATTTGGCCATTGCGCCATGCTAACTAATCCTGACTTTGCCGAGTTTACGCATAAGTACGGGCAATTAGGTTACGCAGCGCAGAAAAAGGACCGTGTATACCTTGCGCGTATATACTGGTTTACGGTTGAATTTGGTTTAATGCAAACCGAAGATGGCCTGCGTATTTACGGCGGCGGTATTTTATCAAGCCCAGGTGAAACCCAGTACGTATACTCAAACACCCCAGAAATCAGCCCAATGAATGTGCTTGATGTACTGCGTACGCCGTACCGTATTGATATTATGCAACCACAGTACTACACCATAAATTCGATTCATGATCTGTTTGATATATCGCAAATGGATATTATGACTTTGGTTGAGCGAGCTAAAGAGCTTGGCTTGCACGACCCAAAATTTCCACCAAAAGAAAAATTAGCCAGTTAAACATTAATGCTAAAAAAGCTAAAAGTAAGGATTTAGAATGTCTTCATTAAGTGCACAAAAATGCGAAGCCTGTCATGTAGATGCGCCAAAAGTATCTGACGAAGAGTTAGCGCAATTAATTACTAAAATCCCAGACTGGGTACCAGAAGTACGCGACAGCATTATGCAGCTTGAGCGTGTTTATAAATTTAAAAACTTTAAACAAGCTATTGCGTTTACTAACAAAGTAGGCGACATGGCAGAAGACGAAGGCCATCACCCAGGTTTATTAACCGAGTGGGGCAAAGTAACGGTTACATGGTGGAGCCATTCAATTAAAGGCCTACACAAAAACGACTTTATTTGCGCAGCTAAAACAGACGACGTATTTAACGCGCTGTAAACCACGCTAATTGAGCAAACCAACAAAAGCACTTATTTTTATAAGTGCTTTTTTATTGGTTGAATGGAAGTAATTAGTTGCCAGCTATCAGTGATGAGCAGCTCGGCGTTTATTTTTGCTTTATAGATTTTTTCGGTATTTACTAATTTCATTACTGTATTCGATTTCATATACATCTGTTGCTGAGTTTGGTGTTTCAGCAAAGAATGTCACTAATTCTAAAAATTCATTATTATTGTAATCGAGATTTTGATAATCAATTAACATACCATCTTCTGGAACTTCAGTAATCTTTATAGAGCCTGGGTACCTTACTCCATACTTTAATTTTTCATTACCTTCTTTTTTTATTATGCTTAAGAAAATCCCCTTTTCTTTATACGTTTGCGGTATGTAAATTACTTTCCCTGCCTGGTAAAGACAATCGTCTATAGTAATACCAATAAAAGGAGTGCCCATTATTTGGTTGAAATTTTCGACAAAATATTTGGGTTTTTCATTAGAGAATTTACTTGAAATCTCATTTTTTCTATTAATATTAAGTTCAAATTCTGTATCTTCTTTGTGTGCTCGCATTGACACTTCATGCCTTAGAGAGAGATATTTTTGTTTTAATTTATAATTCCTATCTAATAAAGTTTGGTATTTATCTTCTATTTTTTCAGCTTGCTCTTTATATTGTTGAAGTGTTTTGGTGAGTGTTAGGTGTTCTTCAGCTGAGCTGGAAAATTTCTCCGACATATCTTCGAACTGTTGGTTGCTATGTAATAAGTCGTCTTTAATTTTCTGGTTTTGCCCTGTTAGCTTGTTGATTTCATCAAGTTGCTGTTTTTCTGTAATTTTCAGTTTATCAATTTGACTTTGCTTTTTAGATGAGTCTTCTCGGTGCTCTAGAGTTTCCTTTATCGCACTTGTGGCTTTCTGGCTCTCATCCTGAAATTGTTTATCTAATTTTTCGTATTTCTCAATGGGAATAAATTTAGCAGGCTCTCGATTTGCTTTGAAAGAGTCATACTTTTTTTGCCAATACTCTCTGAAAAAATTAGGTATATGTACTGCAAGAGGATAGAAAATAGTAGCTAAAATTGTTAATACGATAGGGGAGTAAATGTAGAAGCCAAAGCCTAGTTCTTCATATGTGTTTAGTTTTATGCTGAATTTTAAAGGTTCAGCTAAAAACCACCAAATACTCTTCCAATTTAATAAGCAGAATGCCCAGACAAAAGTGAAAATGAGAGGCCTATCTTTAAAAAGATCAAAAAAACTACCTTGTTCTTGATTATGCATATTATTTTATCTATTTAAGTTTTTAATAATTTAACGTAATAATCTGGTTATGTAAAAGTTTAACGAATTAGAAACTGTGAATTATGTTTATTGCTTATCAGCTTATTATTAATAGCAAAAAAGCTCTAAACCAAAGGCTTAGAGCTTTTCTATATACAAGTAAAGTTCAGCTAAAACACCTAACTTCAACGTATCGTTGGGTTTCGTTTCACTCAACCTAACCTTCGATTACTCATCAATTGAGCGGAGTAGGGCGTTTATGCCTACTTTTTCGCGTGTTTGCTTGTCTACTTTTTTCACGATGATTGCAGCGTAAAGGCTGTGGGTGCCATCTTTTGACGGTAGTGCGCCTGGAACAACTACTGCGCCTGCTGGTACGCGGCCGTAGTGAATTTCGCCAGTTTCGCGGTCATAAATACGGGTGCTTTGGCTGATGTAAACGCCCATTGAAATTACAGCGCCTTCTTCAACGATTACGCCTTCAACAATTTCAGAACGTGCGCCAATAAAGCAGTTGTCTTCAATTATAGTTGGGTTAGCTTGTAGAGGCTCTAAAACGCCGCCTATGCCAACGCCACCTGATAAATGTACGTTCTTACCAATTTGTGCACACGAGCCTACAGTCGCCCATGTATCAACCATGGTGCCGTCGTCAACGTATGCGCCAATGTTTACGTACGATGGCATAAGTACAACGTTTTTACCTACAAAGCTGCCTTTACGTGCTACAGCGTTTGGTACTACGCGCATACCGCCTTGCTGAAACTGCTCTGGGGTGTAGTCGCTAAATTTAAGCGGTACTTTGTCGTAAAACTGGTTTACGCCATCGTTCATTGGTTGGTTGTCGCGAATACGAAACGACAGTAACACTGCTTTTTTAAGCCACTGGTGTACAACCCATTCACCTGATATTTTTTCGGCAACGCGTGCAGCGCCGCTATCAAGTAAATCAAGTGCGTCGATAATAGCGTGTTTTACGTCGCTTGATACTGTGCTTGGGCTGATGCTATCGCGGTTGTCCCATGCGTTTTCTATCATTGTTTTTAAATCTGACATGTGTGTCCTCTATTCTGTTTCGGCGTTGAATTTTTTACGTAATGCCTGATGAATTTTTGCTTGCTCTTCATCAGTCAGCGCTTGGTATTCGTTATTAGATACAACAAAGAAATCCTCGGCACGTTCACCTACTGTGGTAATACGGGCAGCGTGAATGTGTAGTAAATGCGCTTGGAAAACTTCGGCTATTTTGGTTAGTAAACCTTGAATATCGACGGCTTGAATTTCTATTAAGCTGCGATCTTTGCGTGCATGTGGGCGCAACACAATTTTAGGTTTAATATTAAAATCTTTAAAGCGTTGAGAGCGGCTCTTTTTAAAGCGAATTTTTTTACGCGGATCGCTCAATGCTTGCTCAAGCCCGCGTTTAATTGATTGCGCTCTACCACTGGCTATAGGGTCGCCGCTTACTTCTAGTATTACAAAGCTAAACAGGACATAACCGTCTTTTGTGGTCAGTACTTGCGCGTGTTGTATTTGCGCTTTTTTAGAGCCAATTACGCTCACTAATCTGGCAAATAGTGCGCCAGAGTAAGGGCTGTATACAAATACTTGCGTACCGCCATGCATTGCTTTGTTAGACACAATAACACTTGGTTGGCTTAAATCTGGGCTATTTAATAAATGCTCGGTTTGCCATGATATTTGCTGCTCACTAAAGGCGGTATAATAGTTGGCTTTAAAACGGCTCCAAATTAAATCAATTTTTTCCTCTTGATAACCTAAATTAAGAAGACGCTGTTTAGCTTGGTGCTTTTTGTCGCGAATTTGGTCGCGTTGATCCATTGGGTTTTCGAGCCCTAAGCGCAGTGCGCGTTGCGTGTGTAAGTATAGCTCACGCAGTAGGGTGTTTTTCCAATCGTTCCACAAGTTGTCGTTGGTTGCACGTATGTCGGCAACAGTTAAACAATATAAGTAGTCGAGTTGGCGCTCTGTTTTAATGCGTGTAGCAAAGTCTTTTATTACAGCAGGGTCGTTAATATCTTTACGCTGCGCGGTAACCGACATAAGTAAATGGTTACTTACAAGCCATGCTACTAGCTTAGCATCAGCCGATGAAAAGCCATGCAATTTAGCAAAAGCTATGGCATCAACAGCGCCAAGTTCTGAATGGTCGCCACCTCGGCCTTTAGCAATATCATGAAATATACCCGCTAAATAAAGTAGCTCTGGTTTATCCATTCGAGTAACTATTTCACTACAAATAGGAAACTCGCTAATGCCTGTTTTATCAAAGTATTCGTAAATATTTTTGATTAACTTATGGGTGTGCTCATCAACGGTATAAGCATGAAATAAATCAAACTGCATTTGCCCAAATATATTACGCCACTGTGGTAGGTAAGCGGCAAGCATGCCGTGCTTGTGCATCAGCGTAAATGCGCGTCCCATGCCATTAGGGTGTTTAACTAAGCGTAAAAATGCTTCACGGCAGGCTGCGTAATCTTGTAAGTCACCCAATAAACGACGGCGCACCTGGCGAATGGTACGAATAGTGCTTGGGTAAATATGCGTTATTGCTGGGTTATCGGCTATGTGTTCAAACAATACAAAGAGTTGGTCGCGTCTAAAAAATACCGACGGATCTTTTACGCGTATTTGATGGCCCACTTGTTCAAAATTTCTGTCGAGTTCTATCACCGTTTTTTCACTACTTTCGGGCATTATACTTTGTTCAAAGTATGAAAGTAGCATTTGGTTAAGCTCGCGCACGCGGCTCATTATTCTAAATAAGCGTTTCATCATACGCTCAACAGACGCTTTACCGTCGCTACCAAAACCTAAAATTTCAGCGGCTTGCGGTTGATGATCAAACAATAAGCGGTTTTCAGCTCGACCTGCAGCTAAATGCAGTGCAAAGCGAATATTCCATAGGTTTTCTAGGCACTCAGAAAGCTCTTGAAACTCTTCGTGAGTTAAGTATCCGTGGCTTATTAATTCTTGCAGGGTTTCGGTTCTAAAGTGCTTTTTTGCAACCCAAATAATCGTTTGTAAATCGCGCAGACCACCGGGGTTTTCTTTAATGTTTGGCTCAAGATTATACGCGGTGCCGTGGCACTTTCTGTGGCGTAAGTTTTGCTCTTGAACTTTAGCAGTAAAAAATTCACCTGAGCGCCATACTGGCGTTTCAATAATATGCATTTTGAGTTTTTCAAACTCAATGTGGTTACCAAAAATAAGGCGGCTTTCGAGCAAGCTGGTGGCAAAAGTAACGTCTTCACGTTTTTGCTCAATGGCTTGTTCTATCGTGCGCACGCTGTGGCCAATCTCTAAGTTGAGATCCCATAGCATGGTGACAAACTGGCCTATTTTTTCGCATATTTCTTCGCTTGGCGGTTTAGTTACAAGCAATAAAAAGTCGATGTCGGAGTAGGGATGTAGCTCGCCACGTCCGTATCCGCCTACAGCAATTAGCGCTAAATCAGGCTCATGCGCTAAGTCGTAAACATGAAACAGCTTTATGAGTAGGCGGTCAATAAACTCAGCCCGGGCATTAATTAAATTCCCAACCGGTTGTTTAGAAAACTCGTTATGTAGCCATTTATAAAAATAGCTAGAACAATCGCGATAATCACTAAGTTGCTCAGCATCGCTGAGCAACTTTTTTACTTTGTTGGGTAATGCCACGTGGGCTGGCTCCTTGTAGAACCTTTATTTTGATAAGTACTTTTATCAAATGGTTCGGTTTTTATTAGTGTTCGATAATCCTGTCGATTGTATCATCTGATCGTAGCGTTAAAATTTCAACACCATTTTCAGTCACTAATAAAGTATGTTCCCACTGCGCAGACAAACTACGGTCGCGTGTAACTACTGTCCAATCATCTTTAAGAAGCTTACATTGGCGTTTACCCGCATTAACCATAGGTTCAATAGTTAAACACATACCTGCTTTTAAGGCTTCGCCAGTACCGGCTTTACCGTAATGCATTATTTGTGGTTCTTCATGAAATCCTGCGCCAATACCATGGCCGCAATACTCACGTACAATTGAGTAATTAAAGCTCTCTGCATATTTTTGAATTGCTTCACCAATATCACCTAAGCGCACACCTGGTTTTACCATTTTGATAGCAAGGTATAAGCTTTCTTGCGTTACTTCTGCAAGACGTTTACCTTGAATATTTGGTGTACCAACGTGGAACATTTTAGATGTGTCACCGTGGTAACCATCTTTAATGACCGTTACGTCAATATTTACGCTGTCGCCTTCTTTTAATGCTTTGTCATTTGGAATTCCGTGACAAATAACATGATTAACTGACGTACAAACTGATTTTGGAAAGCCATGATAATTTAATGGAGCAGGGATTGCTTGTTGCACATTAACAATATAATCATGACAAATTGTATTTAGCTCATCGGTGGTAACACCTGGCACTACATGAGGGCCGATCATTTCAAGTACATCGGCCGCTAAGCGCCCAGCTACGCGCATTTTCTCTATTTCTTCAGGGGTCTTGATAATAGCGCTCATTGAGGCTCCAAAGTTGAGTTTTTAACATTTTTCGCAGAACAAATTTTGCACGCGACGTTGAGTATTTAATTTTAATATGGTATAAAGCGCGCCGTCTTTTTACAAATAAATTCTTAAATGATTTTTTGTATTTAAGGCAAACACAATTTTATTTTAACACACACACGTATCGTCACATACACTTGGGTGCATTTGAAGTTTAATTACTTCGGTGTTGGTGCTATGGGATATGTGGAGGCCTAACCCTAAACAACTATAGAGGATCTATAAAATGGCAAACGTTTCAATGCGCGATATGCTTCAAGCTGGTGTTCACTTTGGTCACCAAGCACGTTACTGGAACCCTAAGATGAAGCCTTTCATCTTCGGCACACGTAACCGTGTACATATCATCAACCTTGAGCAAACTGTACCAATGTTCAACGACGCACTTAAGTTTTTATCAAGTGCTGCAGCAAACAAAGGTAAAGTTCTTTTCGTTGGTACTAAGCGCGCAGCAAGCGACGCAGTTAAATCAGCTGCTTTAGAAAGCGACCAGTTCTTCGTAAATCACCGTTGGTTAGGTGGTATGTTGACTAACTGGAAAACTGTACGTCAATCAATCAAGCGTCTTAAAGACCTTGAAGCACAAAGCCAAGACGGAACTTTCGAGAAATTAACTAAGAAAGAAACGTTAACGCTTAACCGCGAAATGGAAAAGCTTGAAAAGAGCCTTGGTGGTATCAAAAACATGGGCGGTCTTCCAGACGCGCTTTTCGTTATCGATGCTGACCACGAGCACATTGCTATCCGTGAAGCAAACAACCTAGGTATTCCAGTTGTTGCAATCGTAGATACTAACTCTAACCCAGACGGTGTTGATTACATCGTACCTGGTAACGATGATGCTATCCGTGCTGTAAGCCTTTACACTAGCGCTGTTGCAGCTGCTATTACTGAAGGTCGCGAGAATAACATCGTTGCTCAAGCTGAGAAAGACGATTTCGTTGAAGCTGAGTAATTAGCTGTCATCAAGTCTTCATCTTTTTAAGGTGAAGACTTGCTATTCTTGTCGAGCGGGTAACCCGCTTATCTAACCTGATTTCAGATTTGAGGATTTACTAATGGCTGTAACTACTGCCCTAGTTAAAGAATTACGCGAGCGCACAGGCGCTGGCATGATGGATTGTAAAAAAGCGTTAACTGAGACTGATGGCGACATCGAGTTAGCGATTGAAAACATGCGTAAAAGTGGCGCTGCTAAAGCTGCTAAAAAAGCAGGTAACATTGCTGCTGAAGGTACTATCATCATCAAGCAAAACGCGGGTGTTGCAGTACTAGTAGAAGTTAACTGTCAAACAGATTTCGTTGCAAAAGACGTAAGCTTCTTAGCATTTGCTAACAAAGTTGCTGACGCTGCAATTGCTGACACTATCTCTATCGAAGACTTACAAGCTAAGTTTGAAGAAGACCGTGTTGAGCTAGTGACTAAAATTGGCGAAAACATCAATGTACGTCGTTTACAGTACGTAACTGGTGAAAACCTAGTTGAGTACCGTCATGGCGATCGTATCGGTGTTGTTGTTGCGGGTGTTGCTGATGAAGAAACACTTAAGCACGTTGCAATGCACGTTGCTGCATCTAGCCCTGAATACTTAACACCTTCAGATGTACCAGCCGATGTTGTTGCTAAAGAAAAGCAAGTACAAATCGAAATCGCGATGAATGAAGGCAAGCCTGCTGAAATCGCTGAGAAGATGGTTGTTGGCCGCATGAAAAAATTCACTGGTGAGGTTTCTCTTACTGGTCAAGCTTTCATCATGGAGCCTAAGAAAACTGTTGGCGATATTCTTAAAGAGAAAAACGCAACAGTTACTAGCTTCGTACGTGTAGAAGTTGGTGAAGGTATCGAGAAGAAAGAAGAAGATTTTGCTGCTGAAGTTGCTGCTCAAATTGCTGCTGCTAAAGCTAAGTAAGATTACTATTTGTGAAGCAAAAGGAAATTAGATGCAATTAAAGTACTATTTGGTTTTGCTTCGCAGCTAGAAATTCTTTAAAATAACCGCGCTTTTATGTTTAACATAAGCGCGGTTATTTTTTATCCATAATTCAATAAAAGTTGGCCCCAATACTATGATTATCAATCGCAAACCTATTTTTAGACGTGTTCTTCTCAAATTAAGTGGTGAAGCTTTAATGGGAGACGCAGGCTTTGGCATCGACCCTAAAGTTTTAGATCGTATGGCTCAAGAAATTAAAGAGCTAGTAGAACTCGACGTAGAAGTGGGTTTAGTTATTGGTGGAGGTAACTTTTTACGCGGTGGATCACTTGCAGAAGCAGGTATGAACCGCGTAGTAGGCGATCACATGGGTATGCTTGCTACGGTTATGAATGGCCTTGCAATGCGTGATGCGCTACACCGTGCATTTGTAAACTGTCGTTTAATGTCGGCTATTCCGCTTAATGGTGTATGTGACGCTTATAACTGGGCTGAAGCAATTAGCTTATTAAAAACTGGTCGCGTTGTTATTTTTGCAGCAGGTACAGGTAACCCGTTTTTTACTACCGATTCTGCAGCGTGTTTACGCGGTATCGAAATTGAAGCGGATACTGTAATTAAAGCGACTAAAGTTGATGGCGTATACAGTGATGACCCTGTTAAAAATCCAGATGCGACGCTTTATACCCATTTAAGCTACAATGAAGTTATTGACAAAGAATTAAAAGTTATGGATTTAGCGGCGTTTACTCTAGCCCGCGATCATAAAATGCCATTGAGCGTATTTAACATGAATAAATCAGGCGCGCTAAAACGCGTAATTATGGGTGAAGCGGAAGGAACACTTATTTCTTCACAAGCCTCAGATGAAGTAATCAAATAATTAGGATTAAACCGTGATTAACGATATTCAAAAAGACGCGCAAGCGCGCATGCAAAAAAGTGTAACTGCACTAGGTAGTCAACTATCTAAAATTCGTACTGGCCGTGCACACCCTGCAATTTTAGATGGCATTATGGTGTCGTACTACGGTGCACCAACGCCTTTAAACCAAGTTGCTAACGTAACAATTGAAGATTCTCGTACACTGGCTATTGGTGTGTTTGATAAGTCTTTAGCGCAAGCTGTTGAAAAAGCAATTATGGCGTCTGACTTAGGTTTAAACCCTATGTCAGCAGGTACTGTTATTCGTGTACCACTTCCTCCTCTTACTGAAGAGCGTCGTAAAGATTTAATTAAAATTGTACGCGCTGAAGTAGAAGGCGGTCGTGTTGCTATTCGTAACATTCGTCGTGATGCTAATGGCGATGTAAAAAGTTTATTAAAAGAGAAAGACATTTCTGAAGATGAAGCGCGTCAATCAGATGATGCAATTCAAAAGCTTACTGATAAGTTTAT
Organism: Pseudoalteromonas sp. SWN166; assembly: GCF_015864485.1. Taxonomy (NCBI): domain Bacteria; kingdom Pseudomonadati; phylum Pseudomonadota; class Gammaproteobacteria; order Alteromonadales; family Pseudoalteromonadaceae; genus Pseudoalteromonas; species Pseudoalteromonas sp. SWN166. Next base: position 147,215 of record NZ_JADYXB010000004.1, on the reverse strand, counting down.
TAAAGAAATGGATACTCTATTAGCGGCTAAAGAAACAGAATTGATGGAAATCTAAGTAAGGTCCTGTCTATCTTTCGAGGTTGAATTTGCAGCAGTGTGTTTGGTTTTTAGGTAAGGCAGAGCCTATGTTGTGTGGTTATTCCCCATAATTAGGCGATAACGATGCATAAAATCCAAACACGCGCTGCCCAAAGGGTTCTGCCTAGGGGCGATTAACTCTTTGTTACTCGATTTTTACTTAGTCCACTAGGTTACAAATCTCGCGCCGCGATTAAATCGCCCCTAGATTGAACAAATTACAATCCTGAAAGGTCGACAGGACCTATTAAAATTATTAGTTTTGAAACGCCGTCTAGGGTATACTAGGCGGCGTTTTTTTATGGAATACTCGATATTTATGGTTCTAGATGCTGATACAATTTCACAGCAATGTTTACCCAAACATGTAGCTATCATCATGGATGGGAACGGACGTTGGGCGCAAGCTAGAAATAGACCTCGTGTGTATGGGCATAAAAAAGGCGTGGACGCAGTTCGTCAATCTGTTCAGTTTTGTACTAAATTAGGGATACAATCGTTAACCTTATTTGCTTTTAGTAGTGAAAACTGGCGCCGCCCAGAAGACGAAGTAAACACTTTAATGGAGCTTTTCTTATTTGTTTTAACAAAGGAAGTTAAAAAGCTTCATAAAAACAATGTAAAACTGACCATTATTGGAGACTTATCACGATTTTCTGAAGGATTACGTAGCAAGGTAGACGCTGCGCATAAGCTGACTGAAAATAACACCGGGCTGTGTTTAAATGTAGCAGCTAATTACGGTGGTCGTTGGGATATGGCGAATGCGGCTAAACAACTTGCTTTGCAAGTTGCGCAGGGCACACTTAACGCAGAAGATATTACAGAAGAGCGCTTAGCACAGCATATGAGCATGGCAGATCAGGCCGAGCCTGATTTACTTATTCGCACTGGTGGCGATGTTCGTATTAGTAATTTTTTACTATGGCAAGTTGCTTATGCAGAACTTTACTTTACCGAGACACTTTGGCCTGATTTTAATGAAGCAGCATTTGCTGAGGCCATTGCGTGTTACGTTGCCAGAGAGCGACGTTTTGGTTGTACGGGCGAACAAATAAAACAATTACTCGCTCAAACCTAAATAGAATAAGGGTCACATTTTGTTAAAACAACGAATTTTAACCTCACTTGTGCTTGCTCCATCGGCATTGGCTTTGGTTTTTTATACACCGCTTACGTTATTTAGTTACTTTGCTGGTGCAATAGTATTATTAGGCGCATGGGAATGGTCTGCATTTATGGGCCTTTGCGACAAGCTTAAACGTGCTGCCTTTGTTGTGTTTATTGGCGCTTTACTTGCCTTGCTTAATTTACATTGGCCTATTGAATCATTATGGGAAAATGGCAAGCTAGTCGGCGATGCAAATTACGTATTTACGCTTTCATTTGCTTGGTGGATTGTTGCTAGCTATTTAATTTGGCGCTACCCAGAAATGGCTAAAGCGTGGAATGAAGGTTTAGTTATGCGCGGCATTGCAGGATTACTCACGCTTGTGCCGTTATGGCTTGCCCTAAATACGCTACGTAGCGCGCAATATGCTGAATCAACACATTTTGGCTCAGTACTTATTTTAGTTGTGCTTGGCATTGTGTGGAGTGCAGATGTGGGAGCTTATTTTTCAGGTAAGAGTTTTGGTAAACATAAACTTATGCCAAAAGTGAGTCCTAATAAAACCATTGAAGGTTTAGCCGGCGGTGTAGTCGCTTCTATTATTTTTGTATTAGCATTTTGTCACTTTACCGATGTTGATTTAGTTGTATGGCCTGTGTACGCGATAATGACAGCATTTATTGCGTTGTTTTCTGCGGTGGGTGATTTACTAGAAAGTATGTTTAAACGTGAAGCTGGTTTAAAAGATAGCGGTCGATGTTTACCAGGACACGGCGGTATTTTAGATAGAATTGACAGCTTAACGGCTGCTGCTCCAATGTTTGTTATGTGCTATGCGTGGACTCTTAGTTTATGAGCCAAAAGCAATTGCTGGTTATTTTAGGCGCAACAGGCTCAATTGGTTTAAGCACATTGGATGTTGTATCGCGCAATAAAGAGTTATTTGATGTTTTTGTTTTAGCAGCAGGTCAAAACGCAAAAAAAATGGCGGAGTTGTGTATTGAACATGAACCGCTTTATGCGATTATGGCTAACCAGCAGGCCGCAGAGCAGTTATCTGCTCATTTAGCTAATACGCAGTGCCAAACTCTTGTTATGCACGGCGAGCAAGCAATGAGCGATTTATGTGCTCATCCCGATGTTGATATTGTTATGTCTGCAATTGTAGGCGCTGCAGGTTTATTGCCAACACTCAGCGCAGTAGAAGCCGGCAAAAAAGTATTGCTAGCCAATAAAGAATCTTTAGTGATGTCGGGTCAGTTGTTTATCGATAAAGTTAAACAACATAAAGCCACTTTGCTGCCAATTGATAGCGAACATAATGCTATTTTTCAATGCCTACCTTCTTCGTTACAAAATGCCAAAGGCGATCAAAAACTGCAGCAACATGGCGTAAGTAAAATTTTGCTTACCGGCTCTGGTGGCCCGTTTTTAACGCGTGATATAAATACGTTAAAAGATGTAACCGTTAGCGAAGCCGTAGCGCATCCTAACTGGTCTATGGGGCAAAAAATATCAGTAGATTCTGCAACTATGATGAACAAAGGCTTAGAGTTTATTGAAGCTAAGTGGTTATTTAATTGTGATGCAAGCGATATTGATGTGGTTATTCATCCTCAAAGTATTATTCACTCAATGGTGCAGTACCACGATGGCTCTATTTTAGCGCAAATGGGTAACCCCGACATGCGAACGCCAATCGCGCATGCGCTTGCGTATCCTGAGCGAATTAATGCCGGTGTTAAACCGTTAAACTTCTCTGATATTTGTGACTTTTCGTTTACTAAACCTGATTTTTCTCGTTATCCAAACCTACAATTAGCGATTGATGCGTGTAGTGCCGGGCAAGGTGCTACCACAACAGTAAACGCAGCAAATGAAATAGCCGTAGAAGCATTTTTAAAAGGTAGGATTGGCTTTACCGATATATACAAAATAAATGCACAAACGCTTGAAGCCGCGGCTTACACCAATGTTCAAAGTTTAGATGAAATTTTAGAGTGCGATAAATTAGCGCGTATTAGCGCTTCAGAGTTTATAACAAAAGTGGCGCATTAATATGTTTGATTTTTTTTGGAATCTTGGCTCATTTATTTTAGCGCTTGGTATTTTAGTGGCCATACATGAATACGGCCATTTTTGGGTTGCACGTAAAATGGGCGTTAAAGTGCTGCGTTTTTCAATTGGTTTTGGTAAACCACTTTTAAAATGGCACGACAAATATAATACCGAATACGTGATTGCCGCTATTCCATTAGGCGGCTATGTAAAAATGCTTGATGAGCGCGTTGATGACGTGCCGGCAAACCAACGTCATTTATCGTTTAACGCAAAATCTGTTCAAGCACGTATTGCTATTGTTGCAGCCGGTCCAATGGCCAACTTTTTGTTTGCCATTTTTGCACTTGCTGTGATGTATATGGTGGGTGTGCAGTCGGTAAAACCCGTTGTAGGAAGCATTACCGAAGGTAGCCGCGCAGAGCAGGCAGGCATTATGCCTTCTCAACACATTATAAAAATTGGCGATGACGATATAACGACATGGCAAGATGCCACGTTTGCGCTTATGTCTAACTTAGGCGAGCAAAGCGTTGAAGTTATTGTGCGTGATGAAAACCTTCAACCACGCACTAAAACACTTAATTTAGAGGGGTGGAAACTTGATCAGCGAGACGTACCACCACTGAGTTCGTTAGGTATTGTACCATTTAGGCCTCAAGCCACTTTAACAATTGCCGCCGTAACTAAAGATTCCGCCGCAGAACACGCTAATTTACAAGTTAATGATACAATTTTGGCTGTAAACGGTGAAACAATAAGCAATTGGCAGCAATTAGTTAATCTTATTACGCAATCAGCTAACAAATCTTTACAATTTAGTGTAAAAAGACAAGATACTATACAAACCATTATAGTAACTCCGAAAGGGCGCATTGATAATAACGGTATTGAGCAAGGCTTTTTAGGTGTGGCTCCCGTTGTACAGCAATGGCCTGATGGTTATGTAGAGACTAGGCATTTTGGCCCGCTCGATAGTATTGTGCGAGGCACAAAAGAAACATGGCGCTTAATTACACTCAGCTTTGACATGATTGGTAATTTAATTACAGGCCAGGTTTCGGTTAAAAATTTAAGTGGCCCTGTGGGCATTGCAGTAGGCGCTGGAACTAGCGTAAGCTATGGATTAGTGGCCTTTTTAAGCTTTTTAGCCTTAATAAGCGTTAACTTGGGTGTATTTAATTTATTACCCTTACCAGTGCTTGATGGCGGACACTTAATGTATTACATAATTGAACTTTTTCGCAAAAAGCCAGTCTCTGAAAAGACACAAGAGTTTGGTTTTAAAGTGGGTGCCTTGTTACTCATTTTTCTAACATGTTTCGCTTTGTTCAATGATGTATCGCGTTTGTAGTTACAGCGTGGCAAATTACTAATTAGAACACGATTGTAAAGCACCACTAGTAGGGTGTTATGCGGTAATACAGTTGTAAAGGATAAAGATAATAAAATGGCTATAAAAAAACATTTGGCAATAACAAGTTTATTGGGTGCAAGTTTTGCAGCCCTAGGCCAAAACTCCTTTATTGTTGAAGACCTGAAAGTTGAAGGTTTGCAGCGCGTAGCACTTGGTGCAGCGCTAACACATATTCCTATTAACGTAGGCGATAATGTTGATGACTATACGATTTCAAAAACAATAAAGTCACTTTATCGTTCTGGGCACTTTGATAACATAAAAGCACTTCGTGATGGCAACAACGTTATTTTTAAAGTAACGGAACGTCCTACCATCAGCTTTATTGAGTTTGAAGGCAATAAAGACATTAAAGACGAGCAGCTTAATGAGTCTCTTGATCAGCAAGATATTCGCCAAGGTGAACCACTTGATAAAACCGTTATCGATAGTATCGAAAAAGGCTTAGTTGAGTTTTTCCACAGTATTGGTAAATACAACGCTAAAGTAGATATCAGTATTACTAAGCTGCCACGTAACCGCGTTAAACTTAAGTTAGAGTTTGATGAAGGTGATGCTGCTTCTATCCGCCAAATTAACTTAGTGGGTAATGAACTTTTTTCTAATGAAGAACTTTTGAAGCTTGCTGAATCGCAGCAAGATTTACCTTGGTGGCAGTTTATGGGTAGCGACCGTTACCAAAAGCAAACCATTGAAGGCGATTTAGAAAAAATTCGTAGTTATTATTTAGACCGTGGTTACCTGCGTTTTAATATCGACTCAACGCAAGTTTCAGTGAGCCCTGAACGTGAATCGGTTTACGTTACAGCTAACTTAACTGAAGGCGTAAAATATAAAGTTAAAGGTTTTGACTTTATTGGTGACTTGCTTGGCCGTGAAGACTTAATTAAAAGTGTTATCCCACTTAGAGCGGGTGAGCTTTATAACGGTTCTGTAGTTACTTCATCTGAAGAGTTTATTAAAAGCTACTTAGCACGTTTTGGTTACGCTAATGCTGAAGTGCGTACAATTCCAGAAATTGACGACGAAAAGCAAGAAGTACAATTAACACTATCGGTTAATCCAGGTAAGCGTGTATACGTTCGTCGTATTATTGTTGGTGGTAACCAAAATACGGCAGATGAAGTACTACGCCGCGAAATGACACAACTTGAAGGCGCATGGTTATCTAATCAAAACCTTGAGCGTTCAAAACTGCAAATTCAACGTCTACCTTACATGGAAACTGTTGATTTTAACGTAGTGCCTGTACCCGGTGTGGATGACCAAGTAGATGTAGACTTTACTGTAAAAGAGCAATCTGCAGGTAGCTTTAATGCTGGTCTTGCTTATGGTTCTTACTTAGGTCTGCAGTTTAATATTGGTGTAACAGAATCTAACTTTTTAGGCACAGGTAACCAAATTGGTTTAAACCTTAATACGTCTACAGGTTCTGAAAGCTTAAGCTTATCGTACACAGACCCATACTTTACGCCAGATGGTGTATCGCAAGGCAGTAGCATCTTTTACAGAAACTACGATGCAAGTAAATTCAGTCTTGTTGAATATAAATCGAAAAGTTATGGTTTAGGCACAAATATTGGTTTTCCAATTGATGCTGTAAATCGTGTTAACTTTGGCGCCCGTTGGATTAAAGAAGAGCTTTCGGATATTGCAGAGTACGAGCAAACGCGTGTACTTCGTGAAACTTTCTTAGATCCAGATAACCCAGATGCAGGCTTTGACTTTACTAAGTATGAGCTGAGTGTTGGCTGGTCGCGTATCACCGTTAACCGTGGTTTATTCCCAACAGCGGGTTCGCGTCAAACTCTAAACTTAACAGCAACAACGCCTAACTCAGATCTTCAGTACTTTAAACTGAACTACGATTCGCGTTTTTACTGGCCTATATCAAATGACCACCGTTGGGTATTCTCAACGCGTGCAGCACTTGGTTATGGTAATGGTTATGGTTCTACAAACGGGTATGAGCAAACACTTCCATTCCAAGAGTACTTCCGTATAACGGAAATGGAACTACGTGGCTTTGACCGTAATACAATATTACCACGTGCTGTGTCGCGTATACCGCAGTCTATTCCGGGTACGCCAGGTGCAGACGGTACTACAACCGGTAGCATTGGTGGTGCATCAGACTTTGATATTCTAATACCGCAAGGTCGTATTGGTGGTAATGCTAAAGCTGTAGCGGGTATGGAGCTAATTGTTCCTACGCCATTCTTAGACGAAGAAAATACCAGTTCTGTACGTACGAGCTTCTTTGTTGATGCAGCAAACGTATGGGATACAGAGTTTAATGTAGACCGTTTCCAAAACTTAGCACCTGATGAGCGTGCTAAATTAGATGACTATTCAGACCCTATGCGCTTTAGGGTGTCAACCGGTCTCTCATTACAGTGGATCTCTCCAATGGGTCCAATGCTGATCAGTTTTGCGTATCCATTGCAAAAAGAAGAAGATGACGATACGAAAACCATCAGCTTTAACATTAGTAACACTTTTTAAAGGAGTTTTTTATGACTAAATTATTTAAATCAACGGCAGTAGCTGTTCTAGCAACGTTATTGATGGGTACTTCTGCGAGTGCACTTGCACATAAAGTAGGTATTGTTGATATGCAAGAGATCTACAAGCAAATACCTCAAATGGCTAAAATTGAACAGTCTTTACAAACTGAGTTTGCTGAGCGCCGTCAAGAGCTTGAAAAGTTACAAGGCGATATTCGTTTTGAAGCTGAAAAATTTAAACGCGAAAGTACCACTATGAGCCAAGCTCAAAAAGATACATTACGTGAAAAAATTCAGGGCATGCAAAAAAATCTTGCTGAACAAGGTCGTCCTTTAGAGCAAGAAATTAAAGCACGTCAAAACCAAGAGCTTGCTAAAGTTCAAGGTGTAATCATCAAAACAATTGAAGAAATTGCTAAAGATGGTGACTTCGACGAAGTTAAAGTAAAAGACACAACAATTTACTTTAACCCTAAAGAAGTGACTGATCTTTCATCTAAAGTTGTAGCCGCTGTTAGTAAGAAATAATCACTCTATGCAAAATTATACGCTTTCGCAAATTGCGGAACTTCTAGGCGCCGAACTTCAGGGTGATGGCGCTTTAGAAATAAAAAAAATAGCGACACTTGCAAATGCCCATTCTGGGCATATTGCATTTTTAGCGAACTCAAAATATCGCACGCAACTTGAGACTACTCAAGCTAGCGCTGTAATAGTTAGCCAAGCCGATGCAGAGTATTTTACTGGCAGTAAAGTTATTGTTGCTAATCCGTATGTAAGTTACGCAAAATTAGCGCAATTTATGGATACGACGCCACGATCAGCATCTACAGGTATTCATCCAAGCGCTACTATTCACCCTACAGCTATTATTAGTGACAGCGCCGCTATAGGTGCTAACGCAGTTATTGAAGCTAATGCAGTGATTGGTGACAACGCGCAAATTGGTCCGAACAGTTTTATCGGCGAATGTGTTAAAATAGGTTCTGGCACTAAGCTTTGGCCTAGTGTGACTATTTATCACGATGTTGAAATTGGTTCAGATTGTTTGTTTCAAGCAAATAGTGTTGTAGGTAGTGATGGGTTTGGTTATGCGAACGAGCACGGGCAGTGGGTAAAAATACCTCAGCTAGGCTCTGTGATCATAGGCAATAAAGTTGAAATAGGTGCAAGTACCACAATTGATCGTGGCGCACTGGACAACACCATTATTCATAGCAATGTTATTATCGATAATCAGTGTCAAATAGCGCACAACGTTGAAGTTAATTCAGGCACCGCAATTGCGGGCTGCACTGTACTTGCAGGAAGCGTTACCATTGGCAAAAACTGTCAAATCGGTGGCATGGTTGCAATTAATGGTCACATGTCTGTATGTGATGGTGTTATAATTACTGGCATGAGTATGGTGACAAAATCAATCACCGAACCAGGTATTTACTCATCTGGTATGCCCCATACAACTAACAAAGAATGGCGTAAATCAATAGCTCACTTGCGTAACCTTTCAGACATGAAATCTCGTCTTAAAGCGCTCGAAGCATTGGCTAAGTCACAACGTTGAACACTAATAAGGATGCTATTTTGGCAAACGAATTAAATAGCCTTGATATTCAAGAAATTTTAGCTTTATTACCGCACCGCTACCCGATGCTATTAATTGATCGTGTTATTGATTTTACACCTGGCAAGTCTTTACATGCTATTAAAAATGTTTCTATAAACGAACCAATTTTTACTGGGCACTTTCCAAATCAGCCAATTTTTCCTGGTGTGCTAATATTAGAATCAATGGCGCAAGCTACAGGTTTATTAGGTTTTAAAACAGTAGAAAATCGTAGCGAAAACGAATTATATTTGTTTGCAGCTGTTGATAATGCACGTTTTAAACAACCTGTAATTCCTGGCGATACAATGCATCTTCATGTTGAGTTTTTAAAAGAACGTCGCAACATTTGGAAGTTTGCTGCAGAAGCTAGAGTCGACGGCAAAATAGTATGTAGTGCCGAAATTATGTGTGCGAGAAGAGAGTTTTAATAGTGATCCATTCTACAGCAATAATCGAACCTGGCGCTAAACTAGGCAACAATGTCTCAGTTGGTCCATATAGTTATATTGGCAATGATGTTGTTATCGGTGATAACTGTATTATTGAATCTCACGTTGTTGTTAAAGGACCGTCTACAATCGGTTCTGGCAACCATATTTTTCAGTTTGCGTCTGTAGGCGAAGCCTGCCAAGACAAAAAATACAACAACGAGCCAACTACCTTGATCATGGGTGATAACAACGTTATCCGCGAATGTGCCACAATTCACCGTGGAACAATTCAAGATCAAGGCGTTACTAAAATTGGTAGTAATAATTTATTTATGGCTTATACACACGTTGCACATGACGCGGTAATTGGCGATAACGTGATTTTTGCTAACAACGCAAGTGTAGCCGGCCATGTACATGTAGGTGACTGGGTTATCTTAGGTGGTAATTCGGGTGTTCATCAGTTTTGTAAAATTGGTGACCATGCATTTATTGGTATGTATTCAGGTGTTAACAAAGATGTACCGCCATTTGTTACTACTATTGGTATGCCAGCAGGCCCAGCGGCTATCAATAAAGAAGGCATGAAACGTCGTGGTTTCGAAAGTGATGAAATTATGGCTGTACGCCGTGCATACAAAGCATTTTACCGTAAGAGCTTAGGTGCTGAAGAAGCTATTGAATCGCTTAGTGAAGATGCTGCAAAGTATCCTGCTGTGAAATTGATGGTCGATTTTGTGAAAAACTCAGAGCGCGGTATTGTAAGGTAATTACAGGCTTTGCTTTAAGCATTAAAAAACCACCCTAGATGATAAATCGAAGGTGGTTTTTTATTGTCCTGCTTTTAAGCTAATTCAGTTAATACTCAGGCTACCCAAGTTAGTATGCGCCTAATTTTTATAATAAAAGCCATCCTATGCGTTTATCTAAGTTAATTTTTACTCTTTTTATTACTTCAGTTTTAGCCGCTTGTAGTAGCCAGCCTATTGTTAAATCATCTACTGGAGAAGTTACTCAAGTTGGTAAAGCATCTTTTTATGCTGATAAATACCACGGGAGAACAACCGCTAATGGAGAGCGCTTTAGCCAACAAGCTGCAACAGCAGCCCATTTAGAATTTGATTTTGGTACTAAAGTGATTGTTACCAACCTCGCTAATAACAAATCAGTCACGGTAAGAATTAACGATAGAGGCCCGTATGTGCGAGGTCGTATTATTGATTTATCAAAGAGTATGTTTAAAAAGATAGCCGACCCTAAAGTCGGCGTTATTGACGTGTCTGTAAAGGTATTAAAACCGGGTAGTTAGTGCCACATAATCTGGATAAGCGCTACTGAGCTCTTTATGAGAGCCTTGTGCAACTACTTTACCGTCTTCTAACCATACCACATTATCCATTTGAGCAAGTAGGGCGGGATCGTGCGTAATTGTTAGTACACTCGCGTTGTTCATAACATGCATAATTGCTTGCATTACACCTTGCTTAGATTGATTATCAAGGCCTTCTGTTGGTTCATCAAGGACTAAAATAGCCGGGTTTTTAAGTAACGCTTGCGCAATGGCTATACGCCTAGATTGGCCTTGCGATACGTTACGTCCACCAGTACCTAATCGTGTTTTTAAACCTTCTTTTAGCTCATTAAACCATGGGCTTAATTGCGCTAATGAGAGCGCTTCAATCATTTGCTCTTTAGTAGCATTTGGCGCTGCATAACGTAAATTTTCACTTAACGTGCCATCAAAAATATGGTGCTGCTGAGCGAGTATATTTATAACGTTTGCGCGTATATCGCTATTTAATGAATGTAAGTTAACAACACTATTTTGATTATTTAGAGTAATGCTACCTTTTTGCAAGGGCCATAAACCAGTCAGTAAATTTACAAGCGTGGTTTTGCCGCTGCCGCTTCTACCAACAATCGCTACTTTTTGCTGAGGCATTAGCTCAAAGCTAACATCAGTTAGTGCTGTTTGTTCTCCATATTGGTAGCTAATATTGTTAAGTGCCAATGTGTTATTTTGCACGCTAAAGCTTTCATCTGCCTCTATAATTGTATTTTTATCTTGTGAGTTAGCTGCTTTATCTTCAAGTGTAAATAACCGCTCTGCTGCTTTTAATACGTTAGGTAGCTCAATAAACGCATTAGGCAGTAGCAATACACTCTCAAAGCTTGCCAGTACAAACAGGCTTAGCATGGCAAGTTCTACATTTACCATAGTATTGGCGTAAACCAACGGGACTATGGTTACTATGCTAGCAAGCATGGCTAATTGAACAACCAACAAGCTTAACCCATCTGAGTTTGCCAGGGCTTTGTGGCGAATAAATAATTGCTGATTGTATTGCTCGCTTAATACATCGCACTTATTAAGCTGCTGCGAACGAGCTTGATAAATACTCAACTCTCTTAGCCCTGTAAGTGTATCTGAAAGTTCAGAGCGAAGTTGCGCACTAAGCTGTGTTTCTTTATGGCTGTTTTTAGTGAGCTTAGCACTTAGTAAAGCAGGTATTACAACACCAATAAGTACAATGCCTGTAAAGCAAATAAGGGCGACGTTGCCATTATAGGCCGACATAAACAACATGATGATTGGTACACTTAAAAGAGCGACCAGCATAGGCAGTAAAACGTTTAAATAAAACTTGTCGAGTGCGTCTACATCGTTTTGTAATCGGTTAACTAAATCAGCGCTGCGGCTCATTGCTAAATCAACATTGTTAAGCTTACTTAACGTTGCAAATACATTCGTGCGTATTTCACTTAGTAATAAAAACGTGGCGTTATGAGTAACCAAACGCTCGCCATAGCGCGACGCGGTTCGTACAATTGCTAAAAATCGAATCGTTCCTGCTGGAGTAAAGTAGTTCATTTGCACGCCGGCAATACCTGCAGCGGCCATTGATGCTAAAAACCAGCCAGATATAGCTAATAAACCCACATTGGCTAATACCGTAATCGTCGCTAAAAATGTGCCTAGTAGCATTGCTTTGTAATGAGGAGCACAAAGCTTTAATAAGCGAATAAAGTTAGTCATGCATTACTCCTTGCTCAGCTGTTTTGAGTAAATTTGAAAATGCACCATTTTGCGCTGCAAGTTCTTCAAAGTGTCCTTGCTCAGCTATTTTTCCATCGTGCATAACAATGATATTACTGGCGTGTTTAACGGTATTGAGTCTATGAGCAATGACTAACACTAAGTTATTTTTAGCGTATTCATTAATGGCATTTTGAATCAGTTGCTCTGTTTGGCTATCAAGGTGCGCTGTAGGCTCATCAAGCACTAAGACTGGCGCTTGTTTTATAAATGCACGTGCCAGTGCGATGCGTTGCTTTTGGCCACCAGAAAGCCCTTCACCTTGCTCACCTATTAATGTTTTAAAACCATCGGGTAGGGTATTTATAAATTCAAGCACACCCGCTTGCTTTGCTGCATGTTCAAGCTCTTGTTGAGTGGCATTTGGTTTGGCCAATTTAATGTTGGCAGCAATGGTGTCGTAAAACAGCGTCGCTTTTTGCGGTATCCATGCAATGTTATTTTGCAGGTAAGTAATATCGGTTGTGCTTAAATTCTGCCCATTAATAGATAGGTGGTTAATCACCTCAGGGTGAAACCCTAATAGGCAATCAAACAGGGTACTTTTACCTGAGCCACTACTGCCTACTACCGCAATTAAGCCTTTATTAGGCAATGTTAAATTTATATTTTTAATCCCTTCGTTACTATCAGGGTATATAAAATTAAGGTCGGTAATACTTATTGAGTTAATTGTGTTTAAAGTTAAATTATTTTCAGGCGTGCTTGTAGTCACTAACGCATTTTCGTCACTTGGCAGTGGTGCATTTAAAATAGCAACCATATCGGCGGCGGCACTAATACCCTGTAAGCGTGCATGGTAATGGCTACCCAATTGGCGCAGTGGTAAATAAAATTCAGGCGCTAAAAGCAGCACAACAAAGCCTGTTGCAAAATCAAGAGTACCAAAAAACAGTCTAAAACCAATAATTACTGCGACTAATGCCACGCTAATAGTGGCTAAAAACTCAAGTGCAAATGATGATAAAAACGCGATTTTTAAAACATCGAGTGTAGCGTGTCTAAAATCATCTGAAATTTTAGCTATTTGTTTAAGCTCGGTACGTGTTGCATTAAATAGCTTGAGTTGAGTTAGACCTTGTACGCGGTCAAAAAAGTAATTGCCCAGTACAGCAAGTTGCTTCCAGCGTTTTTGGTTTAATGCCTCAGCTTTAGATCCTACTAAAATCATGAAAAAAGGAATGAGCGGGGCGGTTAATAAAAATATCAGCCCAGCTTTGTAATCTGTCGGAAAAATAACAACCAAGATTGCCAGCGGAATAAGCGCGCTGTAAGCAGCACCTGGTAGGTATTTAGCATAATAGTCGTGAAGAGCTTCTACACCATTATGTAAGGTATTGAGTGTAGCGCCTTGGCCGTGTTGTTCTATATAGCTTGGCCCAAGTAAGCTGAGCTTATTTAGAAGTGTTTGGCGCATGGCCGATTTTATTTTAAGTGCAGCAAATGCACTTAGGCGTTCACTTAGTGCTAAAAATATTGCACGTAGTAAAATAATACCAGCTAGCGGCCACAGTAAATATGTAACGCTGCTTAAACTACTGCCTTCAAACATTACATTGTGAATAGCTTGAGCCAATAAATAGGCGCCTGCAATCATTAGTAATGCGTTAAAAGTCCCCAGTGCAATGCTTAACTTTAACCACACTGCAGCGGGTTTACTTTGTAACTTTAAAAAAGCGCGCAGTGACTGCTGCTGCGCGCGATCTGGTCGAGGGTTAGTCGTCATCTTTAGCCGAGTTAGCCTCGTTTAATAAATCATGCATAGGTTGTTCATCATCAGCAATGCTGTTTTTATTTTGATGAAACTCGTACCACATTACATTTATTACACCTAAGGTACAGGCCAAAAGTACACCTAAAATCCAAGCGAAATACCACATAGTTTAGTCTCCTTAATAGCTACCGTGAGTGTTATTTTCAATTTCTTCAACTGTCACTCTGCGCCACATTTTTACGTAACACCATGTGGTGTAGGTTAAAATAAGTGGTACAAAAATAGATACTGCAACAAACATTACATTGAGCGTTCTATGGCTCGATACCGCATCCCAAATTGTTAAGCTAATATTAGGATTATTGCTTGATGGCATAATAAATGGGAACAGTGAAACACCTGCCGTCATAATTACGCCTACTAACATTAAGCTTGTTGAAATAAGCCCAAGTGCTGGCTTATTCAATTTAGAAAATATAAGAGCACTTAATGCCATTGCAAACGCTAATATAGGGAAGGTCATTGTCCACGGACGATCGCTGTAATTACTTAACCATGCACCTTGCGCTGTTGTTACTACTTTAGCTAAAGGGTCTGCGTGGCTTTGCGTATCAGGCATAGATACAATTTGGTAACCCGTTAAATTAGCAACCCAAAAACCAGCAGCTGCAAATAATACAATAAATGCAATTAGAGAGTAGCGACCATATTGACCTGAACGCTCTGCTACTACAGTTGCTGTACGAAGTTGTAACCACATACCAGCATGAGCAACTAACATGGTAATACTAATCAAACCTGCAAGTAATCCAAATGGGTTAAGCAAGCCAAAAAATGAGCCTTGGTAGCTAACACGCATTAGGTTATCAATATTAAACGGTACGCCTAAAAATAAGTTACCAAATGCAACACCAAAAACTAATGCCGGAATTGCGCTGCCTGCAAGCAAGCCCCAATCCCAGTTATTACGCCAGCGTTTTGAATCTACTTTACTACGGTAATCAAACCCAAGTGGTCTAAAAAACAAGGCAAATAGTACTAACATCATGGCAAAGTAAAAGCCCGAAAATGCAGCGGCATAAACCATAGGCCACGCTGCAAACAACGCACCGCCTGCGGTTATAAACCATACTTGGTTACCGTCCCAATGCGGGCCAATTGTGTTTATTACTGTGCGGCGCTCTGAATCTGTTTTACCAACTAGGCGAAGCAACATAGCAACGCCCATATCCATGCCATCGGTAATAGCAAAGCCAATAAGCAGCACACCAATGATCAACCACCAAAGCATTTTTAATGTTTCATAATCAAAAATCATGATTGCTCTCCTTCAGTTTGCTCAGCTTTGTTTGGTAACTCAAAATGATATTTACCTGTATGCAGCGAGCTCGGCCCTTGCTTAACAAAACGGATCATCAGCCAGCCTTCAACAATGGCTAAACCAGTGTAGAAAACAATAAATCCAGTTAAGCTAATTAGAATGTCGTTTATTGTTAGTGACGACGTGGCTAAAAAGGTCGGCAGTATTTCAGATATAGCCCAAGGTTGGCGACCATATTCAGCAACTATCCAGCCAAATTCAATAGCTATCCAAGGTAGTGGAATGCTCAATACAGCAGCCCATAACAACCAGCGCTTTTGCTCAATCACGCGGTGTGCGTTGTAGTAAAATGCCAATATAAATACACCAAGCATCGCTACACCACAGGCAACCATAATCCTAAATGACCAAAACATAGGGCCTACTTTAGGGAAAGAGTCTTTAACGGCTTTTTGAATTTGATCTTCGGTAGCATCTACAACATCAGGTGTGTAGCGCTTAAGTAGCAAGCCATAACCTAAATCATCTTTTAGGGTATTAAATGTCGCTATATTTTCAGGCGTGTCTTCACCGTTTCTAAGTTTTGTAAGGTATTTATAAGCAATCATACCGTTACGAATACGTACTTCGTGTTGCTTTTCTAGGTCGTTAATACCGGTTACTTGCTCATCGAGCGAGCGAGTTGCAATTAATCCAAGTGCATAAGGTATTTTAACCGCAGCATGTGTTACTTGCTCTTCTGAATCAGGGAAACCAAATGCGGTAAACGCAGCAGGGGCTTCTTCTGTATGCCATTCTGCTTCAATTGTGGCTAGTTTTACTTTTTGAACTTCGCCTACTTCGTAGCCCGATTCGTCGCCGAGTAAAATTACACATAAAATTGACGCTAAACCAAAACCAGAAGCGACCGAAAACGAACGCTTAGCAAATGCAAGGTCGCGGCCTTTTAATATGTACCAACTACTTATACCCAATACAAACATTGATGCAGCTACATAACCTGCCGATACAGTATGAATAAACTTAACTTGCGCTACAGGGTTAAAAACAAGCTCTGCAAAGCTGGTCATTTCCATGCGCATAGTTTGATAGTTAAACTCAGCACCTACCGGGTTTTGCATCCAGCCGTTGGCTATTAAAATCCACAGCGCCGACATGTTGGTACCAATGGCCATTAAAAAGGTTGCACCTAAATGCTGGCGTTTAGAGAGTCTGTCCCACCCTAAAAAGAACATGCCAACAAAGGTCGATTCTAAAAAGAATGCCATTAAACCTTCAATAGCAAGGGGAGCCCCAAAAACATCACCTACGTAATGCGAGTAATAAGACCAGTTAGTACCAAACTCAAACTCCATGGTAAGGCCTGTGGCCACACCAATTGCAAAGTTAATACCAAACAATTTTCCCCAAAACTTAGTCATATCACGATAAATTTCGCGACCGGTCATTACATAAACCGATTCCATAATAACTAAAATCCAGGTCATACCTATTGTTAACGGTACGAATAAGAAATGAAAGAGAGCGGTAACAGCAAACTGTAATCGCGATAGATCCACAAAGGTTTCATCTATCATTATTGGCTCCTTGAGAGTGACGGATTAACAGGGCAACATTTAATTGGCAAAGTTAAGCTTTAATGAACTTTCAGTAATTACTGAAAGTTTGTAATAGTATTTACTTTTGTGCAATTTTTGTCAACATACATATTAGTAAAACTTAATATATTTCCTATGCTACATCAGTATTAAAAACAAACAACATAAAGCCTTAACTTAGGTGATAAAAAACCAGTTATTTAAAGCGTTTAACCAAACAGTAAAACACGGTAAACTAATCCTCATGAACGCCTGGTTTACTTGTGAAATAAAATCAAATGAATAAAGATAAAAAACAACTACGAATTGGTATTGTGGCAGGTGAACTGTCGGGCGATATTTTAGGCGAAGGCTTAATTAAAGCCCTTAAAAAGCACTTCCCGGATGCTATTTTTGAAGGGATAGCAGGGCCTAAAATGCAAGCGCAAGGCTGTAAAACACTTTACGACATGGATGAGCTTTCGGTAATGGGGCTTGTTGAGGTACTTGGGCGTTTACCGCGGTTGCTTAAAATACGTAAACAACTCGTGCAGCATTTTGTAGATAATCCACCTGATGTATTTATAGGTATAGACGCACCCGATTTTAACTTACGCGTTGAAAAGCCACTTAAAGATGCGGGCATTAAAACAGTACAATATGTAAGTCCGTCTGTTTGGGCGTGGCGCGAAAAGCGTATACATACAATAAGTGCAGCGACTAACTTAGTGTTGGCGTTATTACCATTTGAGAAAGAATTTTACGATAAACACCAAGTGCCATGTACATTTGTAGGGCATACTTTGGCTGACGATATAGCGCTTGAGCACGACGATAGTAAAGCGCGTGCAGAACTCGGCTTAAGCCTTGATGACAAAGTACTGGCGTTACTACCAGGTAGTAGAGGCTCTGAAGTTGGCTTACTAAGCGAAACTTATATTAAAACAGCTGCAGAGTTGCAAGCTAAAAACCCCAATCTTAAAATTGTGGTGCCATTGGTTAACGAAAAACGCAAAGCGCAGTTTACTGATATATTAAACGCTACCGCGCCAAACCTTAATGTGAGCCTGCTAGATGGGCAATCAAAATTAGCGATGCAAGCCGCCGATGCTATTTTATTAGCGTCGGGCACAGCCACACTTGAAGGTATGCTTTATAAAAAGCCAATGGTAGTGGGTTATAAAATAAAGCCGTTGAGCTATTGGATTTTTAAAACCTTATTTACGTTTAATATAAAGTACTTTTCGCTGCCTAATTTATTAGCAGACGAAGAGTTAGTCCCTGAGTTTTTACAAAGCGAGTGTAACGTGGCTAATTTAACTAATGCGCTTACCCCAATGCTTAATACCGATAACATTGAGCTAAAAGCACGCTTTTTAGCTATTCACGAAAAAATTAGATTAAATGCCAGCGAACAAGCAGCAAATGCTGTGGCGGAGTTAATAAATGCAAATTGATAGACCCAACGTAGCCTTAATTGCCGGTGTAGATGAAGTCGGTCGCGGCCCACTTGTTGGCGACGTAGTTACTGCCGCCGTTATTTTAGACCCTTCAAAACCAATTGCTGGCTTAGCGGATTCTAAAAAATTAACAGATAAAAAACGCCAAGCGCTTGCGATTGAAATAAAAGAAAAAGCATTGTGTTACGCGTATGGTCGCTGCAATCCAACAGAGATTGATGAACTAAATATTCTGCACGCTACTATGCTTGCCATGACCCGCGCAGTAGAAGCGTTAAGCACACAACCAGAATTTGTATTTATAGATGGTAACCGCTTACCTAAACTAACAATGCCCGCGCAAGCCGTTGTTAAAGGTGATAGCTTAGTAGCTGAAATTTCAGCAGCGTCTATTTTAGCTAAAGTAGCACGCGATGACGAAATGATTGAGCTTGATAAACGCCACCCTGAATATGGCTTTGCAGGGCACAAAGGGTATCCAACAAAAGCACATTTTGCAGCGCTTGAGCAGTACGGCGCGATTGATGAGCATCGTAAAAGCTTTAAACCTGTGCAGCGTGTATTGGCGCAAGCCAATGGTGAGGGTTAAGCATGGCTGCTCCTGATTTTGTTCATTTAAGAGTTCATTCAGATTTTTCGATGGTTGACGGCCTTGCTAAAACAAAGCCAATAGTTGCTAAAGCGCAAGAGCTGCAAATGCCCGCTATTGCGATTACCGATCAAATGAACTTTTGTGGCTTAGTGCGTTTTTATGGCGCAACACATAACGCCGGTATTAAGCCTATTGTGGGTGCTGACTTTTGGGTTCGTAGCCCAGAATTTCCTGACGAGCCAAGCCGCTTAACTATATTAGCCAAAGACAACGACGGCTATAAAAACATTACCTTATTAATATCTAAAGCGTATCAACGTGGGCATGTGTTTCATCGCCCAGTGATTGACCGAGAATGGCTGGTGGAGCATAAAACGGGCTTAATTATTCTCTCTGGCGCTAAAGATGGTGACTTAGGTAAGGCGTTACTAAAAAATAATCCAAGTGTTATTGAGTCGGTAGTTAGCTTTTATAAGCAGCATTTCAGCGATAACTATTACCTTGAGCTTGTTCGCACTAACCGACCGCTTGAAGAAGACTACTTACACATGGCGGTAGAGCTTGCTACAAAAGAGCAGTTACCTGTTGTAGCGACCAACGAAGTAGTGTTTTTAAAGCCTGAAAACTTTGAAGCGCACGAAATTCGCGTTGCTATTTTTGATGGTTACACGCTTGACGATAAACGCAGGCCTAAACGATTCTCTGAAGAACAATACCTAAAAACATCAGAGCAAATGGCTGAGCTGTTTAGCGACATTCCAGAAGCCCTACAAAACACAGTAGAAATAGCTAAACGTTGTAATGTAACGGTTCAGCTAGGGACTTACTTTTTACCTGATTACCCAACTGGCTCACTCAAGATTGATGAGTTTTTAGTTAAAGTGTCAGAAGATGGTCTTGAAGAGCGACTGCAGTTTTTATTCCCCGACGAAGAAGAGCGAAAAGTAAAACGTGTTGAATACGATGAGCGACTCGATATAGAGCTTGGCGTAATTAACCAAATGGGATTCCCGGGTTACTTCTTAATCGTAATGGAGTTTATTCAGTGGAGTAAAGATAACAATATTCCTGTTGGACCTGGTCGTGGTTCAGGTGCTGGTTCATTGGTTGCTTACGCACTTAAAATTACAGACTTGGATCCGCTAGAATTCGATTTACTTTTCGAGCGATTTTTGAATCCTGAACGTGTATCAATGCCCGATTTCGACGTCGATTTTTGTATGGACAGACGAGACGAAGTAATTGATCACGTGTCGGCTTTGTATGGGCGTAATGCGGTATCGCAAATTATTACCTTTGGCACCATGGCTGCAAAAGCGGTAATACGCGATGTAGGGCGAGTGCTTGGGCATCCTTACGGGTTTGTCGATCGTATTTCTAAAATGATCCCGGGCGATCCTGGGATGACACTTGCTAAAGCGTTTGATATAGAACCGCGCTTGCAAGAAGCCTACGATGGCGACAATGAAGTAAAAGATTTAATCGATATGTGTCGCATTCTAGAAGGGTGTACACGTAACGCCGGTAAACATGCGGGTGGCGTAGTAATATCGCCAACCACTATTACCGACTTTGCCGCGCTTTATTGCGATGACGAAGGTAAGTTTCCGGTCACACAGTTTGATAAAAACGACGTAGAAACTGCAGGCTTAGTTAAGTTCGATTTCTTGGGTTTACGTACACTGACAATATTGCAGTGGGCGGTCGAAATGACCAACGTGCGCATGGAGCGCCAAGGTAAAGACCTCGTTGATATAAACACCATCCCACTGAATGATAAAAAAAGTATTGAGTTACTACTTCGCGCCGAAACAACCGCTGTATTCCAGCTAGAATCGCGCGGTATGAAAGACTTAGTACGCCGTTTAAAACCCGATTGTTTTGAAGATATGATTGCATTGGTGGCCTTGTTTCGCCCGGGTCCGCTGCAATCAGGCATGGTAGATAACTTTATCGACCGAAAATTGGGCCGAGAAGAAATCTCATACCCAGATGCGCAGTATCAGCACGAAAGCTTAAAACCAATACTCGAGCCAACTTACGGCATTATCTTGTATCAAGAACAAGTAATGCAAATTGCGCAAGTGCTAGCAGGTTACACGCTAGGCGGCGCCGACATGCTTCGCCGTGCAATGGGTAAGAAAAAACCCGAAGAAATGGCAAAGCAGCGTTCAACATTTGAAGATGGCGCAAGAAATAACGGCATTGACGGCGAACTCGCAATAAAAATCTTCGATCTGGTAGAAAAGTTCGCAGGTTATGGTTTTAATAAATCTCACTCAGCGGCATATGCATTAGTATCGTATCAGACGCTGTGGATGAAAACGCATCATCCTGCAGAGTTTATGGCTGCAGTAATGTCGGCCGATATGGATAACACCGACAAAATAGTTATTTTGGTGGATGAATGTGAAAACATGAAGCTCACCTTATTGCCGCCAGACGTAAATGCAGGCGAGTTTAAGTTTACAGTAAACCTGCAAGGCGAAATTGTTTACGGCATTGGCGCAATTAAAGGCGTGGGTGAAGCACCGGTTGATGCAATACTAGAAGCGCGTGCTAAAGGTGGTCCGTTTAAAGATTTATTCGATTTTTGTGCCCGAGTTGACTTAAAGCGCTTAAATAAACGCGTAACCGAAAAATTAATTTATTCAGGTGCACTTGATAAGTTAGGGCCAGAAAAAACACAACCAGGGCGTGCTACATTATTAGCTAGCTTAAAGGATGCAATGCGTGCGGCTGACCAACACAATAAAGCGGAGCTGTTAGGGCAAAGTGATTTGTTTGGTTTATTAGCCACCGAGCCTGATGAGGTTGAACAAGCCTTTATTAAAGCCACAGGACTCACCGATAACGAGTGGTTAGAAGGCGAAAAAGAAACGCTAGGCCTTTATTTAACTGGGCATCCGATAAATCAGTACCGCCGTGAACTTAAGCATTATACCAGCGGAAAAATAGTTGATTTACAGCCAACTAACCGTGATGTATTTGCAACCGCTGCTGGTTTAGTGATTGCCTCTAGGGTATTAATTAATAAAAAAGGAAATCGTTGGGCCTTAGTAACTTTAGATGACAAGAGTGCACGGATTGATGTACGCTTGTATTCAGACGAGTTTGAAAAGTACCAAGATATGCTCCAAGTTAACAATATCTTGGTAATATCTGGACAGGTCAGCTTTGATAACTTCTCCGGTGGTATTACAATGACCGCCAGAGAAATAAACACCATTGCTCAAGCGCGTGAAAAACGCATTAAAGCGATTAAAATGACGCTGAATATGGTGCAAGTCGAGGCAGGTTTCTTCGATAAATTACAAAAAGTACTCGAACCCTATAAAATGGGAACGTGTCCGATCAAGGTTTATTACCAACGTCCAGATGCGTTGGCGCAATTAACTCTTGGGATCGAATGGTGTGTTACGCCGAGCGACGACTTAATTCATAAGTTATCACTCATGGCTGCGCAAGATGTAGAACTAGAATTTAACTAATTAGGTAGTTTAGAGCATGAGCCTCAATTATCTTGATTTTGAGCTTCCAATTGCAGAATTAGAAGCAAAAATTGAAGAATTACAAAATATAAGCCGCGCTGGCGAATTAGACCTTGAGTTAGAAGAGGAAGTCAGCAAATTAAAAGAAAAAAGTGCCAAACAAAAACAGGAGATTTTTTCTAATTTAGGCGCTTGGCAAGTATCACAGTTAGCACGTCATCCGTTGCGTCCTTACACTCGAGATTATATCGAGCGCATTTTCACGGAATTTGACGAGTTTGCTGGCGATCGTACTTTTGCTAACGATCCGGCTATTTTAGGAGGCGTTGCGCGTTTAGATGGCGAACCAGTAATGGTTATTGGCCAACAAAAAGGCCGTGACACTGCTGAAAAAATTAAACGCAACTTTGGTATGCCAAAGCCAGAAGGTTACCGTAAAGCATTACGCTTAATGGAAATGGCTGAGCGTTTTAAAATGCCAATCATGACCTTTATCGACACGCCGGGTGCATACCCAGGTGTTGGCGCTGAAGAACGTGGTCAATCTGAAGCAATCGCGCGTAACTTAAAAGTAATGGCGACACTTAAAGTGCCGACAATATGTACGGTTATTGGTGAAGGCGGTTCAGGTGGTGCATTAGCGATTGGTGTTGGCGACAGAGTTAACATGTTGCAATACAGTACTTACTCTGTAATTTCGCCTGAAGGTTGTGCGTCTATTCTTTGGAAAAGCGCCGACAAAGCACCACTTGCAGCAGAAGCTATGGGTGTAACCGCAGAGCGAGTTAAAGAACTAGATTTAATCAGTAACTTAATTGATGAACCTCTAGGTGGCGCGCACCGCAATTACGATGCTATGGCACGTAACTTAAAAGTTCGCCTTAAACGCGACTTAGCAGACCTACAAGCGCTTACGCTTGAGGAAATGCTTGATCAACGTTATAAACGTTTAATGTCGTTTGGTTATTGCTAAACACATTAAATGTTAAAAAAAGCCGCTTATGCGGCTTTTTTGCTTTAAAATGTTCAGAGTTTTTATATAAAAGTGCGCCCATATGCATACATCAGCAATTTATCAGCAATTAAAAAAATCATTAAATAGCTATATTGAGCAAGGTAACACCGCTTTTACAGTGGCGCTTTCTGGTGGCGTTGATTCTGTGGTGTTGTTGCATTTAATGCGCACTTTAAAAGAAGATAACCCTGCAATTAATATATCGGCTATTTATGTTCACCATGGTTTGAGCCAGTATGCTGATGACTGGCAACGCTTTTGCCAAAATTTGTGCAGAGAGCTTAATGTGTCCTTTGAAGCCGCGAAAGTAGTTATTGAGCAGCAGTCGCGCACAAGTCTTGAAGCCCAAGCACGCGACGCCCGTTACAAAGCACTTGATGAGCTAAGCCCAAAGGGCAGTATTATATTACTGGGCCAGCATTTAAACGACCAAGTAGAAACATTTTTACTGCGCTTAAAGCGAGGTTCGGGTTTAAAAGGGCTTGGCGCAATGCATCAAGCACGTTTGCTTCAAAGTGGTCGCGTATGTTTTAGGCCATTGTTAAACGTAGCGCGCAGCGATATAGAAGCCTTTGCAGCACAGTTTAGTATTAACCACATAACCGATGACTCTAATACAGATGAAAGTTTTGATCGTAACTTTTTACGCTCAAAAATAGTGCCTGTTTTAGCTGAGCGCTTTAATGGGTTTGAACAATGCACTGCACGAAGTATTGAATTACTACAGCAACAGCAAACACTACTTGATGAATATACACAGTTCGATTTAAATAAGTGTATTAACGAGTATCAAGCACTGTGCGTTAATCAAGTAAGCGAATACAGTGCAGCGCGAATTGCAAATATAGTACGTGCGTGGCTTGCATTATTTACGCAAGTGATGCCATCGCAAAAGCAACTTGAACAAATTATTAATCAAGCAGTTAATGCAAAAAATGACGCACAAATGCTAATTGATTTAACCGATGGACAAATACGTCGTCATCAAGGTTATTTGTACTTTGTAACACCAAGTGCAGAATTAACAGATGCTGAGCTTAATTATATTGAGCTCAATGATTCAGAGTTAAAACTTGCAGACGGGCGCTTATTAATTAAAAACACCGGTTGCGGAGTAAGACCTCCAAAAGCTAATGAACAAGTAACAGTGCGCTTTAATTGTAATAGCGCACGTATAAAACCACTTAAAAAGCCGGGTAGCAATACAGTAAAACATTGGTTTAAAGATGCAAAAATAGCGCCTTGGTTGCGCGCCAGTGTGCCGCTTATTTTTTATAATGATGAATTAGTGCAAGTGGTTGGTTATTTTATGAGTGCTAAGCATGTTGATGAAAATGGTGTTTTTTGGGAGTGTAAATAAATGAGTAAACAGCCGCATGTTGGTTTGTCGTTAGTGACTAAAGCGCCTATGGGTATGCTAATAACCGCAGTTATTGCTGTTATCGCTAATGTTTTACTTGAGTTAAATATTGTAACGTTAGGCTATGCAGTAGTGGGTGGGGTTGTATCTGCAGCACTTTTATTGGCTTACTGGTTAGGTAAGGGTGGATTGTTTTTTATTTTAGGCGTGAGCCTCCCACTACTTTTAGTATTATTTACACCACTTGCTACTATTACCGCTTTACTGAATTTAATTAGTGGATTCTTTTTTGGCTTTTGTGCTGCTTTGTTTATTTATAAATTGGTGAGTGCAAAACCTTAGTATTGGAGTTTTAGCAATAAAAAAGCCTAGCGGGGGAAGCTAGGCTTTTTTATTTAATTAATTTAAGCAAATATTAATAAGCTTTTGCGCAGTTTCTGCCTGATGCTTTTGCTTTGTACAAACCTTTATCGGCTCGAGCAAAAATTTCGGTTTCGCTATCTTGGCTGTTAGCTAAAGTAAAACCAACGCTGGTTGTTACTTTGTATTTAGACATTAATGGCGATTTTCTGACTAAGCACATTATGCGCTCAGCAACGACTTTGTTAGTTGTAAACTCAGGGTCTTCAATAAGTAGAGCAAACTCATCACCACCAAATCTAAATACTGAATCAGTACCGCGTATGCTGCTACACAGTACTTTTGAAAATTCTTTAAGTGTATCGTCACCAATTTTATGACCAAAGTTGTCATTAACTTGTTTAAAGTTATCCAAATCAAGCAGCATTAAACTAAATGGGCGCTGATAACGGCGGCAGTTTTCAAGCTTTTGCAGCAAAAAGTCATTAAATTGACTACGGTTGTTTAAACCTGTTAATGCATCTTTTGTGGCAAGTTTCAGTACGCGGCTATACATCATCGCATTGCGAAGTGGATAAACCAGCGCAGTATGTAAAATATTTAGTTTTTTCTCAATTGCTTGACCAAGTGGGAATTTACTAAAATAAATTAGCTGGCCTAAATGATCTTTCTCAATAGATAGATCAAAAATATATGGAGTATTACCGGTATTGCTATCTGAAGTTTGAGCTGTACCTAAGGTTGATTGGAACTGTAATCCAGAAAAATTTAGCAATTGTTTTGCAAATTTTGCATATATAGCTAAAACATCTTCTATAACTAGGCTTGTTTGTAGCTCTGTAACAAGATCATGCGTTGCCGCAGACTCGTTTATTTGTGTATGTTCGGCCGAAAACGGCAAAAAATCACCGCGACCAGACACACGCTGCGTCAAAATATGGACGTTTTCCACTAAAATCCCCCCCGAGGGTGTTACTTTGCAATAACTAAGCGATTTTTGTGCCATATTTTAAAATTGCATGAAAAACAGATGGTTGTTATATTTACTTACAAGCTACTAGTTTAATTTAAACGCGAGGCTGCATTTGCAAAGTATTAATGCTCAAATTTTTGGCTTATTAGTAGCGGCAGTGTTATTTGTGTGGTTTTTTAAACGCATTGGCTTGCCGCCTATTTTAGCGTACCTAGCAACTGGTGTTTTAGCCGGCAGTCATGGCATTGGCTGGCTGGCACAATCTCACGAAATAGAGTTTGTAGCAGAGCTTGGAATTGTGTTTTTGTTATTTAGTTTAGGATTAGAGTTTTCTATTTCGCGGCTAATGGCAATGCGAAACCTAGTATTTGGACTGGGCTCGCTGCAAGTAGGTATAACCAGTTTACTCTTCATTATTATTTTATATTGTTTAGACTTTTCCTTACTCACCAGTTTTACCATTGGCACAATTATGGCGCTTTCTTCAACGGCTGTAGTGGTCAAGTTATTAAAAGAAACAGGTGAGCTTAATCAGCGCCGAGGGCAATTGGCCGTAGGTGTACTGCTATTTCAAGATATTGCTGTCGTTCCTCTATTAATAATACTCCCTTTATTTGCATCAAGTGACTCTCAAACCATTGGTTGGGCTCTAGCATTTGCCCTAAGCAAGGGGGCTTTTGTATGTGTGCTACTTTGGGCCATAGGTAAATGGGTATTGCCCATTGTTTTTAAAGAAATAGCGCAAGTACGAACCGATGAATTGTTTGTACTTACGACCATATTAGTAGCGCTATTTGCGGGCTTTTTAACGTATATGTTTGGCTTGTCTATGGCATTGGGTGCATTTTTAGCGGGAATGATGTTAGGTGAGAGCCATTACAGGCATCAGTTAGAGGCCGATATACGTCCATTTCGCGATATATTAATGGGGCTGTTTTTTGTAACTGTGGGTATGCAGTTAGATATTTTATTTGTACTGGCGCATATAGTAATAATTGTTGGCGCATTGCTTGGTTTACTCGTATTGAAAATTACAGTGGTCGCACTTAGTGCGCGGCTAATGCATGAACGAAACCAAGATTCACTCGCCTGTGGCATCATGCTGTGGCAAATGGGGGAATTTGGTTTTGTACTTATTGCACTTGCTGGGCAGCATCAGTTATTAAACTCAGAGCAAGCCTCATTTTTAATTGCGTTGGGTGTACTTTCAATGGCGCTTACGCCATTTTTGATTGATAAAACGCCGTTTATTTTAAATCGTTTGGGCATACTCGATCGTCCAAGTTTAGCATTAGAAGCAGAGCCACAAAGCAGTACGCTTTACAGTGACCATGTTGTTATTTGTGGTTTTTCGCGTGTTGGGCAAACCATAGCGCGCTTTTTAAAGCCCGAAGCAATAGATTACGTTGCCATTGAAAGTAACCCAATACTTGTACAAGAAGGCAAAGCGGCGGGTGAACCTGTAATATTTGGCTATGTTAAGCAAAAAGATATTTTAAAATGCGCAGGAGTAGAGCGAGCTCGGCTGGTAATTATTACTTTTACTGAGTTTGATCACGCGCAAGTTGTTATTGATGCCATAAAACAAATAGCACCTAACGTTAAAATACTTATTAGAACTCGTGACGACAGCCAGCTCGATTATTTAAAAGCGCTTGGTGTAACCGAAGTAGTGCCCGAGTCGTTAGAGGCGAGCTTAATGCTCGTGTCGCATGTGTTGTCTATGTCGGGCGTACCTATGACACGTATTGTGCGCCGAGTAAGTAAAGAGCGTCGAAACCGTTACCCGCTAATGCAAAGCTTTTACGCAGGGTATTTTAAAGATAGCGAAGATGCCTCAACTGACCGATTAGAATATTTACACGTTGTTGCGCTACCTCAGCAAGCTTATGCCGTGAGTAAAACAATTGAAGATCTTAATTTAGAAAAGCGGCGAGTACTCGTAAAAGCACTGCGCAGAGAAGGAGCCGAAATAGACACGCCATCAGCGCAAACAACCTTGTTAGCTAACGACGTGTTAGTACTACAAGGTAAACCAAGGCGAGTAGAGCGGGTAGAGCACTACCTGCTCGACGGAATAGAGTAACGTGCCTGTTTGGGCTTAATCTAACTCTAAAAACTCACGCATTTTAGGTAACTGCGCCATGCCATCTTCATAGCCAATTTGCATTAAGTGCTGGGTGTAGCGTTTTTCAAACAATAGGTAACTGGTTAAACTCGATTGCGAATGTTTTTTAACACCGATTGTACGCAGCAATACTTTAATCGCCCACGGCATATCGTCGTAATACTGCGCAGCAATAGCATTAAAGTTTTGCGAAGGGTTAATAACAAAGGTATCAATTTGTTTTAGCTCTTGGTGTTTATCGCGTGCAGGTAATAGTCCTAAAGTGCGATTAACACGTTCCAAACGCTCCAAATCAGACTGCATTGTGTCGGTAAATACGCTATCGAGTAAATGCCCTGCAACAGCCGATAAGCCAGGGTAATGAGGGGAGTAACCCGGTGGGTGAAGCTCTTTAGGTTGGTCGACCCCAATAATAAATATTTTTTCAGCCCCTAAATGAATTGATGGGCTGAGCGGCGAAAGCTGATGTATAGAGCCATCACCAAAATAATGGTTATAAATATTTACACTTGGAAACACCATAGGAATCGCACTCGACGCCATTAAATGCTCAACGTTAATACGCGTGGCTTGGCCTTCTCGTTTAGCGCGTTGCCATGGTGTTTGTGTATTTGATTGAAAAAACGCAACAGAGTCGCCCGTGGTATAACTAGAAGCCGTAATTGAAAGCGCATCTAAATAATTTCGGTGTAAGTTACGCTCTATCCGGTGTAAGTCTAAAATCTCATTGAGCAAACCACGTAGAGGGCGATTATTTAGCAAACTCGCTGGTGGGTGATTAATATGCTCTGACTGAAAGCTCGTTAAAATATTACGCGCAATATGACCAAATACACTTAAAAAGTCACTTTTATAAACCATAGAGGTCGAAAAGTTTTTCCAAACTGATTCAAGTTTTCGTACAGCTAAATGTGCACAAGAGGCGTAACATGCTAAAGCGGCAGAGTTAATAGCCCCAGCAGAGGTGCCATTTATTACTCTAAATGGCAATGGAGCAGTACGAGGCATACTATGAGCTAGCGCTTTAAGGACACCCACTTGATAAGCAGCTCGTGCGCCACCGCCCGTTAATAATAGGGCTATTTTTGGTTTTTCTGGATCGACTTGCTTGATTTTCATATTGGTATTTAAACTGTTCTACGTCTTTACTTTATTTATTAACTGTAAGTCTTTAAGCTAGAAGAATCAAAGGATAACTGAGTAATAGTAAGTACAGTAAGCTTATGTTTATATTTGTAAGCTAAAATAGTTATGTATTTATAGTTACTACTCATAATGAATTTTTTCCACTCAGGGTACTCTGAGTGATAACGCACTTTTAATTTTTATGGAGTTTGTATGTCAGATAAACCAGAAGCGTCAGATGTTCAAAAACGTCCGCCTAATAACAATTTTCTTTTCGCCGTTATTATTTTAATAATAGTTGTGTGCGCAGCCGCGTTTGTACTATTAAAGCCAAGTGATGAGCCACAAACACGCACAGAGGTAGAGCAAGCACCAAAAGAGCAACCAATGATGGAGCTTAAACCTGAAAACGATCCCGTAGTTGACGCGCCATCAGTTATGCCAGAAAAGCCAGCAGAGCTTGAAGTACCAGCACAAAGCCCAAGTGAGCCTGTGCCTGAAGTAAAACCATTACCAACGCTTAATGAAAGCGATGCCGTTGTAGTTGCTAAAATGGACGAGTACCTAAGTGATTCAGTAATGGGCTTAATGGTAACCGACGACGTAATTCGCCGTGGTGTTGTATTTGTAGATAACCTAGCTAAAGGTAAAGTAGCTAAAAAACACACGCCTGTTGTTCAACCAGAAGAAACGTTTAGCGTAAATGAAGGTGATATTTTAACAATTAACCCTAATAGTTATGAGCGTTACACACCGTATGTAAAAATATTTACCAGTATGAGTGCAGCGCAAGCCGTTCGTATGTACGAAGAATATAAGCCACTTATTAATAATGCATACAGTGAAATTGGTTACGGCGATGACGAGTTTAATCAAACTCTTGAAGATGCTATCGATTTATTACTTGATACGCCAGAGCCAGAAGGTGACTTACCGTTACTTCGTGATTCAGTAACGTATCAATATGCATTCTCTGAATGGGAACAGCTTCCTGATGCACAAAAACAGCTTTTACGCATGGGCCCAGAAAACATGAAAAAAGTAAAAGCAGCACTTCGTAATATAAAAGTGCAGTTAGAGAGCAATTAATACGCACTAAAACAGCTAAATACGCCGCGATTGTATATGAAGTATGCAATCGCACTTTCTTTTTAGATTATCCCTTGAATAACAGAGCAAAAGTAGAGATAATCCTTCCCGCGCCAACCAAGGCCCTCAATGGTAGTCTTATTGGTCCTCTCGCAACACTAGCAGGCGAACCTGGTCAGGCCCGGAAGGGAGCAGCCACAGTTTGTGACGTGTGTGCCGAGATGTGGCTGGTAAGACTGCCACCCAAACTATTTTAATTTATGTTGTTTGAAGTATAAGTTGACATATTTGTACTAAAAGATGACATAAATTGGAAGTGTAAGGTGGCATAGTCTAGTATTTAACCAAATGGTTAGATGGCTGACTCACATGTACAGAAGAAAACTAAAACACTCCCGTGTAAAAAACCTCCATAAATTTGCTAGTCAAAAAAATAAATCTACCTGTTTAGTTGAATCCTCTTTAGAGTTTGATGCGTGTTTCCATTTTGAATTTTCAACATCAATAGCCGCATTTGAAGCACAACCACTAGGTTACGAATATGAGTTTGATAACCGTACTTGCCGTTACACACCTGACTTTTTACTTACCCACACAGACGGCACGCAAAAATTTATCGAAGTAAAACCACAAAGCAAAATTGCCGACGAAGACTTTCGTGCACGTTTTATTGAAAAGCAAGCCATAGCAAAACAAGATGGACGTGATTTAATACTGGTTACAGATAAACAAATCCGTGTATACCCAACACTCAATAACTTAAAGCTTTTACATCGCTACTCTGGTTTTCAGTCTTTAACAGAGCTGCAAGCATCGGTGTTAGAACTTGTTAAGCAATACGGCTCTATTAAAGTGGGGCAGTTAGTTAACTTTTTAAAAGTAGCTGCCGGTGAGCTACTTGCTACTGTGCTACGCTTATTATCATTAGGGCAGTTATTTGCCGACTTAACTACAAATGAAATATCAATAGAAACAGCAATTTGGTCTAACAATGTTTAATGACGGTTTGTTTGAAGATGAATTTAATCAGCCATTACCAAAAGTAGAGACCAAACTACCTCAAAATTACGCCAAAGATTTACAAGCCC
Organism: Pseudoalteromonas sp. SWN166; assembly: GCF_015864485.1. Lineage (NCBI taxonomy): Bacteria > Pseudomonadati > Pseudomonadota > Gammaproteobacteria > Alteromonadales > Pseudoalteromonadaceae > Pseudoalteromonas > Pseudoalteromonas sp. SWN166. Next base: position 115,614 of record NZ_JADYXB010000004.1, on the reverse strand, counting down.
TTCCTGAAAAAATTAAAACAACAACATTTGCTAAGCTTAAATATATTCAATGGCTTGAGGCTAATATTCAAGGCGGTTGGACACAAAAAAACCTTGAGCCTTTACTGAAAGTAATGCCTGAAGTTGAGGGAGAAAAAAAGCCTAGCTGGAGAACAGCTGCACGATGGTATAGCGCTTATACCAATGCAGATAAAAATATAATGGCGTTAATACCAAGCCACCAAAAAAAGGGGAACAGGGAGCGCGAGACAGCAACTGATAAGTTTTTTGAAAAGGCACTTGAGCGTTACTTAGTAAAAGAAAAACCATCAGTGGCTTCGGCTTATAAGTATTATGCAGATTTAGTTATTATTGAAAACGACAGTGTTGTTGGTAGTGATTTAAAGCCTTTAACATACAAAGCGTTTAAAAACAGAATAGATAGCTTACCGCAATACGAAGTGATGATTGCTCGTTATGGTAAGCGCCTTGCTGATATTGCTTTTAATAAAGTAGAAGGGCATACACGGCCTACTCGTGTACTCGAAAAAGTTGAAATTGATCATACACCCCTTGATCTTATTCTATTAGATGATGAGCTGCATATCCCACTTGGTCGGCCAACACTCACCATGTTAGTCGATGTGTATAGCCATTGTATTGTTGGCTATTACTTTAGCTTCAGTGAGCCTAGCTATGATGCAGTGAGGCGAGCAATGCTAAATGCCATGAAACCTAAAAATGAAGTGGCAAAACTATACCCCGATACGATTAATGAGTGGAAGTGTGCTGGCAAAATTGAAACACTCGTTGTTGATAATGGCGCTGAATTTTGGAGTAACAGCCTTGAACTTGCTTGTGAAGAAATAGGCATTAATACTCAATATAACCCTGTTGCAAAGCCTTGGTTAAAACCCTTTGTAGAACGCATGTTCGGTACAATTAATACTGAATTATTAGACCCTGTTCCTGGTAAAACCTTTTCTAACATTTTACAAAAGCATGAATACAATCCCAAAAAGGATGCAATCATGCGCTTTACGACCTTTATGCAGTTATTTCATAAATGGGTAGTAGACGTTTACCATCAAGATGCCGACAGCCGCTTCAAGTACATACCTAGCCAGCTATGGGAGCAAGGCTTTAGTACGTTACCACCAACAATGCTGAGTAATGATGACCTCCAACAACTAGATGTTGTGCTCAGTATTTCAAATCATCGGGTGCTTCGTAAAGGCGGAATACGGCTAGAAAACTTAAGCTACGACAGTACTGAACTGGCCAATTATAGAAAGCAATTTAGCCATAAAGTATCTCAAGAAGTTTTAATTAAATTAAACCCCGATGATATTTCTTATATATATGTGTACCTCGATAAGCTAGAGCATTACATAAAAGTGCCATGCATAGATCCAAACGGTTACACCCAAAATTTAAGTTTGAATCAGCATAAAATAAATATACGTATTCATCGCGATTTTATTTCGGGCTCTATCGATAATGTAGGCTTAGCAAAAGCGCGCATGTTTATTCATAATAAAATTCAAAGCGAGTTTGAAGAGTTAAAAAGTGCGCCAAAAAACTCAAAGGTAAAAGGGGGTAAAGCGTTAGCTAAGCATCAAAATGTAAATAGTGACTCACAAAAATCAATCACGCAGAGCAAACACGTAGAGGTTAAAAAGGCTACACCTAAAGAGCAACCAGCTGATAGTTGGGATGACTTTATCTCAGATCTAGATGGATTTTAATTATGCTGACCGATAAACAAAAAGAAAAGCTTAATGAGTTTCGTGATGTATTTATTGAATACCCAATAATAAGCACGGTATTTAACGACTTCGACAGATTAAGACTTGGTAAAGGGTTAGCGGGCGAAAAGCCCTGCATGCTTTTAAATGGCGATACAGGCACAGGTAAAACAGCATTGATCAAGCAATATAAAGAACGTCACTTACCGCAATTTATTAATGGTGTTATGAACCATCCTGTATTAGTAAGCCGCATACCTAGCAATCCGACACTAGAATCTACTTTAGCTGAGCTTCTTAAAGACTTAGGACAAGTAGGTAGTACAGAGCGCAAGCTACGAGTAAACGGCACTCGGTTAACGACATCATTAATAAAATGCCTAAAAACATGTGGTACAGAGCTTATAATTATTGATGAGTTTCAAGAGCTAATTGAGCACAACCAAGGTAAAAAGCGCCGCGAGATTGCCAACCGATTAAAATATATTAACGACGAAGCGGGTGTATCAATTGTATTGGTAGGAATGCCGTGGGCAGCAAAAATAGCAGACGAACCGCAGTGGTCATCGCGTTTATTAGTAAGGCGGCAGCTGCCTTATTTTAAATTGTCAGAAAATCCAAAGCATTTTGTGCAGTTAATAATTGGCCTAGCCAACCGTATGCCATTCACCGAAAAGCCAAATCTAAGTGAGCAAGCAACAGTATTTGCTTTGTTCTCACTATCAAAAGGCTGCTTTAGAACGCTCAAATATTTTTTAGATGATGCCGTACTCTACGCTTTAGTAGACAACGCGAAAACCCTTACGACTACACACTTGGTTAAAGCATTTGAAGTATTATTTCCTGATGTACCAAACCTATTTACCTTGCCGGTTACAGAAATTACAGCAAGCGAAGTTGAGCGCTATTCACTATACAAACCTGAAAGCGCCCAAGACGAAGACCCATTTATAGCAACTAAGTTTACCGAACGGATGCCGATAAGTCAGTTGTTGAGGAAATAGGTTATACGGAGTCATGAATCTAGATTACTATTATTCGAATATTAAAAAATTAAATTATTAGGGAAAATATGAACAACACATTTGAAAGTCGTGATGAGTTTCATCGTAAGCCTGTAGCAGAAAACATGATTAAACTTTTGAGTTCATCTTTGGATATATCTCCTATGATGCTTGATGGCAGTTGGGGAACGGGGAAATCTGAATTTTGTCAAAAAACAATTAATTTATTCAAATTAAAGGATACTCACCATTTAATCTATGTAGATGCATTTAAAGCTGATCATGTAGGTGAACCACTTGTCACGCTTCTATCAGAGATAATTAAGTTACTGCCAGAAAAAGAGCAGCCAGGCTTTATTAAAAAGATTATACCAGCTACAAAGTTTGGACTTAAAACAGGAGGAAAAGCTTTTGTTGGACATATTCTTAGGCAAGATTTTGCTAGTGTCGCCGATGACTATGACAAAGATATTCAAAAAGCCGCGGATAAAGCCATTGATGCTACAGTTGAGTCAATTATAAGAGATCAGGTACAAGCTGAAAAAAATCTAACTTCCCTTAAAGATGCGATATCCAAAGTAGCAGAAGAAAAAGCTATAGTGTTTTTTGTTGATGAGCTAGATAGGTGTAAGCCTAGCTTTGCTGTAGATGTTCTAGAGCTTATTAAACACGTATTTGATATCGACAATGTTCAATTTGTATTGATTACTAACTCCCAACAATTGAGAGCATCAATAAATCATTGCTATGGTGTTGATGTTGACTCTCAAAGATATTTAGATAAATTTTTAAAATTTACTATTAAACTTAGCAATAAAACAATGCCAAATAGGTTTGAACCTATTTTTGCTTCAATGTCTCTATTTGAGCAATTGATACAAAGGAATCAGAATATACGAAGTGATACTTACTCCTCTGTATCAAAACAATTTATTGAATCTATAATTATTAATTTAGAGTTGTCCTTACGAGAAGTCGAAACGCTTGTTAGGTATTTAGAGGTTTTACAAGTTTTAACAGACAAAAATGCATTTCCAAGAAGTGGCTATTTAGGGTATACACTATTAAAAACATTGGCAGTTATCATTTATTGTTTCAAGCCCGATTTAGCCAATGAAATAAGTAACTCTAAGTATGATGCTAAAGAGATTGCTAATATCTTAGGAATAAAGAAAGTTAACCCATATCCTGAAGGTCATAATAGACCTTCGGTTCATGAAGTTCTAATGGTCGTTTTAGCTAAAGATTGTGATGTTAATACCGCTGAATTTATTCCTAAAGAAGATCAGGATAGTTGGGACAAAACAATAAATGACGGCTTTTTTAATTGGGGCATAGACCCTGGCTACGCCATTTTAGAGCTTAAAAATACATTCGAAGTATTAGGGCTGCAACCTTCCGGTACTTAATTTATTTGATTGCAGGGGACATTTGCAATCTCAAGTTGTAATTTCTAAAAAAAACACCAGAGATTTTTTCAACAGCAAGTGTCTCCTCAAAAAAAGATAAGCAAGTATTTATAATGCTTTCAGGTTTCAGCAAGTGCTCTAATTTATATGAAACATTCATTTTCTCTGCTTGCTCGACAAAGAGGTTGTAATTATAGGAAAGTGGAAATTCATTTTTTAGTAGCTCAAATATGTATTTTGTATCTATGGGGGTATTGATTGGGTAGCTATCAATAAACTCTGCTAACTTACTAAATATTAATATATACCAGCGATCAAACATCCAAAGTTGAGGGTGTGTGTTATTTTTTTTTAATAAAGCTGGATACTTAGGGTTTTTAACATTAAAATTTTCGTTTGAAGCCATATCGCTTTGTGAAGCAAGCCAAATTTTCCATTTTGGGTAATCATTTGAAAAATATCTATCTTGTTCTAATGTATAAACTTCAGCATAGTTTGTTACATGATCTATAAACTTATATTTTTTTAGTTGTTCTTCTTTTTCAGCAATTGCTATAAATTTGGCTCTTTCTAAAGCTGAGTCTGGTGGTGTAAAGTTAAGCCATTCGAACTTAAATCGTTTTGATTTTTTTATTCGACCTACGATGATTTGGCCTGAGTCTTTTTTGAGGATATCGGGGGTATCGTGTTGAAATAAAAGGGCAACATTTAACACTCGTTCTTGATTAGAGTTATTAAGAGCTACGCATTTCAATAGTAAAAAATGTTCATGCTCTGCTTCAAGTAAAACTTCTTTAAAATGTATACTTTTACTTTTTACTACTTGGGCAGATAAATCGTAATTTTTACCATTGATATTATGGTTAAATCCAATGTTGTGGCTGGGTATTTTTAATCGTTGTCGCTTTTTTAAGTTATCAAATTTACGTAGAGCTTGTTTTCTTGACTCTTCAATTTGTTGTCGAATTTTTTTATTCATTTCTATTTGGTTGAGTTCAACTTTTTGATTAATCTCTTCTCTTAATTGATCCTCACACCAACCAAATAACCAATTAGACGTATCATCATTATGCTTAAGAGCACAATTTACATCAGCATAATCCGAATCAATATAAACTGATAAATCATACTCTAAGGAAGCGAGCTTTTCTTCACGATAAAAGTTAATTTTCTCTGCTGAGCAAGGCGATGTTACCTTAATTTCAACTAATAAATCACCGACATCAGTTTCTAACTTCACATCGGCGATGTATTTGTTATGAATGCTATATTCAAGTTTTGCAGAGTTAATTAAAGCTTTTCTACTAGGTTCAGTTTTACTGTAACCTCGATGATAAATAGTAATTTCTGGAAGGTTTATTGTTTTAGCCGTTAAAAAATATTCTTGAGCGTACCGATGCAAAGCGGTCATTAAGCATGTTCTAGACTCTTCTTTAGTCGTATGAGCAAATGAGTGAGCTTTTATTTTGCCGCCATTGCGTGCGACTAAAGGGTCATTACATGCGATACAAAAGCAATTACATGCTTTACCATTTTTGACATTATTTATTGAAACAATCTTACCCGAAGCATCGCTAGCAAAAACAAGCATAAAATCCCTTTTAACTCATAAATGTATAGTTTAAGACATTACTAATTAAGTGTATATTTAAAAACTAAAATATCCTTAGTACACTTATGGGTTAGATACTAAGAGAATCTTAGCAAGATGTTTTTTATAGCTAAGGTTCACATGGAAACTCCAACACCTTCACGCCTAAAATCTGCAAGAAAAGCAGCTGGCCTTACTCAGCAACAGCTTGGTATGGCATTAGGCATGGAGCCAAATACGGCTAGTGCTCGCATGAACCAATACGAAAAAGGCAAACATGCCCCTGATTTTTTAACCATGAAACGCATCGCTAAAGAGCTAGGTGTGCCAGTAGCTTATTTTTATTGTGAAGAAGATGATCTAGCTGAGCTAATTTGTGCTCTGAGCAAAGTAGATGCGACTAAACGAAATGAAATATTACAGCATTTAGGAGCAGTAATTGAAAGAGGAAGATAATATTTTGAATCTTCCTCTTTCCAAATTTTACAGGTGCGCACTCAAATTTCTTGAACTTATTTCTTGAGCATTAAGTGTTGAAAGTACAAGTTTTTTGACATCATGATTAGTTAAGCTATTTGTAATATTTTTAATTGAATGAATGTAATTCGGTTTTGTTATAGAGCTTTCATAATTGTAGACTAGTCTTATCAGCGGAGCTATCTCTTCTAAAGCACCTAATTTTTTGGATGCATTTATTGTTTCTATATCTATAAATAGTTTTTTAGCTAGATCTGGGTTTTGTACTATCAGCTCAATAACTGAGCGTAATTGTTGTTTCTCTTTCAGTGACAAGTTCATATGTTGTAACCCCCATCTTTTAATAGCTTTTCAAGAACGGTTCTTAGATTATTACTATTTGAATCTTTATATTGATCAATTATAGTTGAATGAAACATTTTCTTTAGAATGATTTTTTCTTGCTTAGTTCCAAAAAGTGACCAGTTAGTCGTTTTTTCTACTTTTAATTCCAGAGCAATTCCGATCCCATCTTCTCCGATAGAGATTTCTTCAGCTGACTTACCTTGCTCACTCCACAAAGCTACTACACGACTAGGAGGATCTCCTAATCCTGTTGACTTTAATGTCATGCCAAGAGGCGTAACCGTCAGTACAGATGAGCCTGGGTCATCTGATAGCACCGTTGCATACTTACCCGGCCACCGAGCTTTTAGCTGCGGCCCATCTAAAAGTAAACTAACTACAAAATTTGGCCCAATGGCTCTAACTGCTTGTGCCACAGGCTCTTGTCTGGCTAAATCTTCACAAACCAATGGACACAATTTTATTCCATCAGGAGTCGTAAGAACAGCTAATTTTCTCCTCGAGATGTCAATATTTTCCCACCATTTTTTCCCTGGGTCTAATCGAGCCGCAAGGTTGTACGCTCTAATTTGATCTCTATCTAAATACCACCTGTGATGTTTTTTTTGATTTATCGTATCATACCCATCACCAATTCCAGTAAATGCCAAAGAGGCTGTATTTATACCTCCATCTTCGTCTTTACCATAAACGCCACTAAGAATCGACGGAGCATCTTCCCCAAAGTGTTCATAAATTTTCTCTTTTAGTTTATTAAATGTTTTGGTAGAAAAAGCGCATTCAGGGAATACTATTAAATCAATAGAGCCAAGTCTTTTTATTGTAGAAATAATGGCTGAACGTACCATCCTCATGACCTCATTAAAAATAGGTTCATTAGGCTCGTAGTCAAAGAAATCAAAAAAACGGTTTGTTTCAATTGGACGAATACTAGATATTTTAAATGATTCATCTTCCACTTTAAGAGGCCAAGGAATGAAAAGAACGTTGTATGATGAACTATCGAATTTATTATCTGCATCGAAACTATAGATGATTTCTGGGGCCACATTTGGCTTTAAATATGTTAGATTTTGGCATAAATTGTTAATAGTTAATCCAGATTGAGGAACTAATCCTTTATAAGCTATAAAACCGTATTTTGTATTATTATCAGCCAAATTTATGTCTTTACCTTGATTGTCTAAGTCTAAGTCTAGGTTCAAGCTACCCTCAGAATTAATCATATGCATAAAAGCTCTCATGTTGGAAGCCACTTCAGCTGGTGTTATATCGCTCAATTCATTTCTTCGAATGTTCTTTGCCCTAAATACATTATCAATTGATAAGACCAGAATGAAAGTTGATTGGCAAAACTCGGTTTGGTTTAGTAAATCGTAAATACACTTTTTCATATTTATTGATTTGAAAATATTATTAAGATGTATCTTAATATTTGACTTATTAGGTAATTTTTCTTTTTCTAAAAAATAATTCCACTCTGTGGCCGCATTTTCAGCTTCTAACTTTAATTTATCATCCCATTTGAAGTGACTTTGTGGAGCAACTAATAATCTATATTTATCAGTATAATCAAGCAGCGTATATAATATTATGAATAAATTAGGTGGCCATCCAAAAGTTTCAGTCAAGTTTTTTAATGACCCGTCTGAACTATAGTTTAATTTTAGGGTTTCAAAACCAGTTATTTTGGATCGCTGAGTACTTGGGAAAAAATTTTTAATATGTTGGATAAGTTCCACAATCCATACCTTAATATTGAAGTTTTATTGATAAAGCTTATTTTAGTTAGTGAGTTATAAATATTTAGTACTTGGCTTATAGCTCGCTTGTTAACTAGTATTTAGATTCTCGTTTTAAAATGTAAATGGGCAGACTCAGAGATATCACATCCGATAGCTTGTCGATTTAAGTTATTGGCTGCTACTAAAGTAGCTCCTGAGCCAAAAAAAGGGTCGACGACGAGTTCATTTTCATTACTGCTTTGCGAGATGAGTGTTTCAATTAACTTAACTGGCTTTTCAGTAGGGTAGCCCCTGTATACTCTTTTACATGTGAGGATATCTGGAACGCTTAGATCATTTAACTTGCGCTTACCTTTCTCGAAAAAAAGAATATATTCGTGTCTAGCTCTGTAATGATAGCCCATTCCAATAGTCACTTTATCCCAAATTATTGGCTTCCAAAACTTGAAACCTACGTTTTCAGCTATTGGCTTAATATAAAACATTGTTTCCTGATCGCAGAATAGATAAAAATGCGAACCTTTTTTCAGCACTCTGTATATTTCTATTAGTAGATCTTCAAAGCGATTATTTGGAAATATGTCGAACCATTGATTACTTGACGATTTACTTACTTTTAGGCGAGTGGTTGTTCCTATTTTTCGATATTTTTCTAATGATTCGTAGGGTGGGTCAGTAATTAAAAGATCAACACTTTCGGTTGAAAGTGTTGATAACCAATTTACCGCATCATCTTTAAATACTTGCATTAAATCTCTTTAGTTAAAGTGTGCTGCACAAGCGGCCATTGTGAAAAGCTTTCGAAGCAACGCCCTTTTTTAATCGTCGACAATCAATGCAATAGCTTTGATACCCATCAGGGTTGCGGGCCGTTTTGCGAGCAGGAGTAATTCCAAAAGAAGCCGGATATGGATGGAATATATGTTCAGAACTATTAGCGTCTGAACAATGAGGGCATGATTTAAACTTTTGACCGGTTGATGAATCTTTCTTTTGAACCATGCCGCTATTTAAAGCTTTGCCACAGCAATTACAAGCCATAAGAATCTCCTTATAAGTTAGCTTTGTATTTTTAAATTTGAGTTTTTTATTATGTTACTGGCTATTAATACATCCATTAGAAATGCCGTAACGCTCTCTACAGTATCAGATATTGTACTTTTGTGAAGTACGAATGATTTAACGATAATTATTTTTGACTATCTAATTTATTTAGCCTAAACCTAAACTAAGATTTTCTTAGTTTAGGTTGGCGATGCATTTTTTAGTTCAAACAAAACCTTATCCTGAAGAGGCGCTTGAAAGCTATTTGCTAAGGCTTGCAAGGGATAACTCATATGATGGCTATAGTGAGCTTGCTGATATTTTGTGGCAATGGCTTGCAGAGCAAGATCATGAGCTTGAAGGTGCGTTGCCGTTAGAGCTTAGCAAGGTTGATGTTTATCATGCTAGGCAAGCGAGCAGCTTTAGAATAAGAGCCCTTAAGTTGGTAGCTCAATTAGCAGATGTTAACGCTGGTGATATTCTTGGACTTGCATGGCGGCGCAGTAACTTTAAATTTGGCAACTTAGCAGCAGTAAGCCGAAATGAACTAACAACTCCCCTTGAGCTACTTCATACTGATAACATACCTGTTTGCATTGAATGCTTGTCTGAATCTTCTTATGTTCCTTTTTACTGGCATTTAAAGCCCTATAAAGCGTGTCATAAGCATAAAACACAATTAACCTCACAATGTAGGGAATGCTATAAATTAATTGATTATAGAGCTTCTGAGGCGTTTTTAGAGTGCAGTTGTGGTTGTAAACTAACCAATAGTAAACAGTTAAACGATGCAGACTTTAAAATTGCACTTGCGCTTGCAAGTAATAACAGCCATAAAATAGTCGGGTTAATATCCTGGTTTGCGAAGGTTAAGCAACTTGATGTAAGCGATGCTGACTTTAACTGCGCTTTTGTTGATTACTTTAGTACTTGGCCTGATGGCTTTAACGCTGAATTAAACTTACTCACAAATAATGCGCGTCTCAAGCAACTTAACCCTTTTAATAAAACTAAGTTCAACTCTGTCTATGGCAATGTGATTCGTGATGGTCAAATAGCTGCAACAAGTAACCGTAAAAACAAAGTAATTGATGAGATTATTAATTATTTTGTCGAATTAGTTGATAGTAACCCTAAAGCTAAACACCCAAATATTGCAGATTTACTGCTTTGTACTTTTGATACCGCAGTATTATTAAACACCACCACAGAGCAAGTTTATCGGCTTCACCAAGAAGGCTTTTTAACATGTGCTTACCCACAAAAAAAGCACGAACAGATTAGAGCTGATAGCCATGTATTTTATTTACGCCAAGTGATTGAACTACAGCAAGCATTTGCAGCTGAAAAGCCTCAAACAAAAAACCAATTTATAGCGCCGTGGTAATTTATGAACTTACAAGATGCATTTGAAATTGAATCATTAAAAGAAAAAACCACAATACTAAGAAAGTTGTTTGCCCCATACACGCCTCATGTTGCGGTAGATGGATTTGAAGAACAAGCGCTGACTGTACTCATTAACCTAGTTTATAAGCGCAGTGAAATTGATGATCTAACAAGTACAAGAACCGCTAAAAGTGTATTACGCGATGAAGTGTTACTGAGTAAGTGCATTAACGAAGTTAAATGGTTTCATACTCATAACTTAAAATACCCCGATATACGCGTAAGCCATCAACGTTTAATTAGTGAGGTTGTAAGTGAAGATATTGCGGGTATTTGCAGCCGGTCATTACCTTTAAGTTTTGGCTGGTCGCACAACAGTGCTGAAATTAATCATGCAAAGTTATTTTTAACCTCGTTTAATTGGCAAGGTGAAGTGACTTGTTTAGCAAAGTTATTAATAACTGAAGAGCCTGTTTGGATTAATTTAATAAGAGCCTACGGGTTTACTAAAAAGGCGGTTTTAGACATCGCGGCTAAAATAAAACAACAGTTGCCAGTGGCAGAACTCCCATTAGAAGTAAGCTCTTTTTCACCACAACTACAAATGCCATTCCAGCAAAGCTACCTTGCGATTACGCCTGTAGTAAGCCATGCAATGCTAGCTAAAATTCAGCAATTAACAACAGAACGTAAGTTAAACTTTGGTTTAATTGAGCACTCAAGGCCAGCCAATGTAGGCGATTTAGCAGGCTCAGTAGGTGGCAATATAAGAGCCTTGCGTTACTTTCCTAAAACAAATTCAAAGGCTGTTAACCGCTTTAAAGTAGTCAATAATGATATTGAGAAAGCATTTAAAATTCGTGCGCTATTAAGCAGTCAATTTCAACAGGCGCTTTTGGTGTTAGTGGGTATTAAGCAGTTTAATACGTTAAGGCAAAAGCGATTAGCGCGAGTAGCGGCTATTAGGCAAGTACGTGTTAGCTTGCAGTTATGGCTTGATAATATTCTTGAAGCTAAAAATAATGCGCAAAACCAAGCTTACCCTGAGTGGGCAAAGCATTACTTAGAACAGAGTATTACTAACTGTATTAGCCAATTTAGTAACATACTAAATGAAAGCCTTGGTAATTTAAGTAAGCTCAAACGCTTTGCATATCACCCTAATTTAATGGGGCTGTTTAAAACGCAGTTAAATTATGTGTTTACTCACTGTGCAACCGAAGAGGAAACATTAAATGATGAGCAAATAGTGTATGTACATTGCCAAGATATGCGAGTGTTTGATGCCGAAGCAATGGCTAACCCGTATATTCAAGGGATGCCGTCACTTACTGCTTTAAATGGGCTTGCTCATAACTTTGAGCGTAAGCTAAAAAACTTTATAGACCCTTCAATTAAGTGTATTGGCAGTGCTATTTGCATTGAAAGCTATCAACTACATACAGGTAAACCATTACCTGAGCCAACTAAGTTAAAACAAGTTGCAGGGCGTAGTCATGTAATAAGGTCAGGAATTATCGATAAACCTAAATGCGACATAACACTCGATTTAGTATTTAGACTTTTTGTACCAAATATTGAGGTGCTTAATAAATTAAACAGTCAACTTATAAAGCCTGCGCTTCCGTCTACATTTGCAGGCGGGATTATGCATCCACCTTCGTTATATCAAAATATAGATTGGTGCCGTTTATATACTAAGCCTAGTGAGCTGTTTAATAACCTTAAAGCAAAATCGTCAAATGGCAGTTGGTTATACCCTTCAAAAAAAGTAGTTAAAAGCTTTGAACAATTAATTGATGCCCTTAACGGTAATTTTAATTTAAGACCCGCTGCAATTGGTGTTGCTGCGCTTGAAGAACCCGTAAAGCGAGAGGCATCATTACATGAATACCATTGTTATGCTGAGCCCGTAATTGGGCTGCTTGAGTGTGTTAGTAATACATCAGTAAAGTACGCAGGGGCTAAGCAGTTCTTTCATGATGCATTTTGGGTTATGGATGTTCAAAAAGAGTCTATGCTTATGAAAAAGTCTAAGTTTGAGTATGAATAATGCAATTACCTCGGCACTTAAGTTACACGCGTTCGCTCTCACCCAGTAAAGCGGTGTTTTTTTATAAAACACCAGAGTCTGACTTTGAACCGCTACAAATAGAGCAAAATAAATTAGTTGGGCAGAAGTCAGGGTTTGGCGATGCGTATCAAAAGCAAAATGTGGCTAAAAATTTAGCGCCACAAGATCTCGCTTTTGGGAACCCTCAAACAATTGATGTGTGCTATGTGCCTCCAACTGTAAATGAGCTATTTTGTCGTTTTTCACTCAGGGTTGAAGCTAATAGTAATGAGCCACATGTATGTGATGACCCTAAAGTTATTTATTGGTTAAAACGGTTTTTCGAAACCTATAAAAAGAACAATGGCCTTAATGAAGTTGCAACGCGCTATGCTAAAAATATACTGATGGGCAACTGGCTTTGGCGTAATCGTCAATCACCGAATGTTGATATTGAAATACTTACTGAACATGCAGCCCCGATCATCGTTGAAGGTATACAAAAGCTAAAGTGGCAGGGCAATTGGCAAAATAATCAAACAGCACTAATAACATTATCAGAAGTTATTCAAGAAGGGCTTAGTAACCCTCAAAATTATTGTTATTTAGATATAACCGCAAAAATTAAAAATGCATTTAGCCAAGAGGTTCACCCAAGTCAAAAGTTTGTAGATACTGTTGAACAGGGCATGTCATCTAAGCAACTTGCATATACTCAAGTCGGCGATAAAAAAGCAGCAAGTTTAAACTCACAAAAAGTAGGCGCTGCTATTCAAACAATTGATGATTGGTACGAAGAAGGCTACAAACCTTTACGCACTCACGAGTATGGTGCAGATAAGCAAATATTAGTTGCACACAGAACACCTAAGACCCATTCAGACTTTTATTCATTACTCCCGCGTATTGCTTTGTATATTAAGCACATGAAAAAGCATGGTCTAGAGCAAAGTGAAGAATCAAATGCAGTTCACTTTATTGCGGCAGTGTTGATCAAAGGCGGCTTGTTCCAAAGGAGTAAAGCTTGAAGCGCTATTATTTTACCATTACTTATTTACCTAAAAATTGTGATGTAAGCCTCCTTGCAGGGCGTTGTATCGGTATATTGCATGGGTTTATGAGTTCGCGTGAAATTAGTAATATAGGTGTGTGTTTTCCTAAATGGAATGAGCAAACGATAGGTGATCAAATAGCGTTTGTATCGACAGATAAAAAGCAATTAACCAATTTATCTCAGCAAAGCTATGTTGAGATGATGGCTCATGACAAGTTATTTGGCTTATCCACAATACTCGAAGTACCAACAGAGCAAAATGAGGTTATGTTTATTCGCAACCAATCAGTAGCCAAAGCATTTGTTGGCGAAAAGCAAAGACGGTTAAAACGCGCTAAAAAACGAGCTGAAGCCAGAGGCGAAGTTTACAACCCTGAATATAAATTTGAGGAAAAAGCCATTGGCCATTTTCATTCAATACCCGTATCAAGCAAAGGAAACGGGAATAATTTTATACTTCATATACAAAAAATTGAAAAAGCTGAACCCATAAATAATCACTTTAACAATTATGGCTTTGCTACAAATCAAACATTTCAAGGCACGGTTCCTTCTTTGAATACCCTTTAAAAAGTAGCAATCGAATATTAATAATGCTTTTAATAAGTTATACGATTAGGTAAAAGTAAAGTGTAAAAATATAAAAGTCACTTAACAGTTTGTTATTTATAAAAATTCAAACTACTTTTTATAGTGAGCTGCCGAGTAGGCAGCTGAAAATTTAGAAAATAGTCGTGTAGTTCCTACACGTGTATCTTCTGCCGAATAGGCAGCTGAAATTAGGCCAGGAAGTAAACAACCACAACTTGTGACTTTTAACTGCCGAAAAGGCAGAGGCTAAATAAAAAGACTCCAACAAACGCTGGGGTCTTTTGCTCTAAAGCCGAATAATTACCTTAATCTCATTCACCTTTTTTGTGATCGTGTTTTTTAAGGCTAGGATGTTTACTTTTATTCTCTGGGGTAACACGTCTTCGCTTATCAGTTTTACCTGTAGAGTCAGCTTTAGGTTTTGGACCTGGTTTAATACTCATATTATCTTCCGTTGTAATTATTTATTTTAGTCTAGTACAAAGCCTGGGCTGTTCAAGGGTTCCAAAATTCCGCACTGACTATTTTTGCGAAAGTAGATCTAACTAAACTTATATTATTTGAAGCTTTAAGTTTTAGCTGCATGTCGCGATTCTAGAATATTTTATAATTTATATAGCTAAACAAGTTGCAAAAAGTTAGCTGTCTAGATTAATAAGGTAATTTATTTCGACTATTAACTATAAAAATACTTTTTTGAATGAAATCTGAACTGGCGGTTGAATTTTAAAATACAACCCCAACTAATTATAAAAGCATGTAACACTGTATGTGGTATTTCAGTATTGCATTAAATACTAGATATAGATTTTTGAGGTTATGAATATGCTTAAATTTTCAATTAACAAACTATTGAGTTCTTCAGGTTTAACGGACAGGGAATATTATCTCGATAACTTAAGAATATCTGATGAAATACGCTCAAAGCTCGTATCTCTTAGAGATGATGCTCGGAGCGGGATATTGGAAGCTTGGTCATATGCTAAAGAACAAGTAAAACAAGACAAAGACCTTTATGAAAGAGTACCTTTAAGTAAATTGGAGCAGCTTATAAAACTGAAGCCTCGCTTCAAAATGCAAGGTAGTTATGTATATGGCACCATAGTACAGCCAGCCCACAATTCTCAAGATATTGATTTAGATGATGGTATGTATATACCTATGAGCGTTGTACAGTATGATGATAAAACCATGAGTACAGCAATGTTTGAAGTTGTAGACAGGGTACTGAAGAAAATGGCTAGTGCTAATGGCTGGAAGCAAATACCAAAGAAAACTTGCAGTCGTTTACAGACCAATGAAGGTATTCATCTTGATATTCCTTGTTATGCTATTCCTGATGAAGACTTCAATCGTTTACGGTTATTCGAATCTGTATCAATGGAATCAAATTCAGCGCAAGACACTGAATTAAAAATTTACACTGTCAATCTAGCTCTTAGAAATGGCGAATGGTTAGAGTCGAACCCTGAGCATATAAAAGACTGGGTAAGTAGAGCAAAAAAAATTCACCCTAACTTTAAAGATATTGTAATGGTTGTAAAAGGTCTTAGAGATCATAATTATCCATCAGATGGACCAAGTTCAATATCTTTAATGGTAGCTATTGAAAAAATCATGTCGAATTCTCCCAAGCACGGAGATTTGACTGAAGAGCTATATAACGTAGTGCAGAAATTACCTGCTGTGATTTCAGATGAATTAAAGCATCCACATCCTGAGTCAGCACATTTAACAATTCACTCACCCACAGAACTAGAGAAGCAAGAATTACGAATGAAGTTTGATAGTTTCGCAATGTCATTTAAGCAAGCACTTGTTACTTCACTTACTGAACGTGAAACTTTGGATATTCTAATTAATCTATTTGGAATTAGAATGCCAAATGATCAAACAAGAATTATTCGTTGTTGTCGAGATGATAATGACCTTAAAACAAAAAAATCTGAAGTTATAACTCCTATACAAGAGCACAACACTTTCGGATGAAAAAATATTTTGAAATAGCTCATAATACCCTCATTCAAAAAGGGTTCTCACTCAATATAATGACATACACATGTACTCATGATTATTGCTACGAGGGGAGAGTTAGTATACCTCAAGTTCAGCAAGGATTCGTTGATGTCATTTTTGGTTTTAACGAAGTTCCATTTTTTGAACCGCCCTCGATATATCTTATCAACCGGCCACCCCCTTTAGATAAGTTTTGGCCTAATATTGAAAAGCCAGAAAATAGTCTACATAAGTTATGTGTATTCGATACTACAACTCATAAACTAGAGCCATATGCAATCGAAGAGGTTATTGAAATATATTTAAAAAGGGTAAAAGACATTGTTGCACGTAGTCCCCAAGACCGCTTTGATGCATTTAAAGCAGAGGTAACAGCATACTTTCCAAGAGACTTCTTTAGCTACTTCGTAAAAAGTCCAACAGAGTCTATTTTATCCATTCGATTATACGAATCTTCAGATGCAAGTAATAAACTTGCATATGTCGCAAAGTCTAGTCAAGGTTGTATAAGTCATATTACCCAAGGTAATTACTCACCAATTCCAACAATAATTACTAACTTAGGAGAGATTAAAACATCACCTGAGGGGCAAGCAGGTCTTGCTCAGGTTACAGGTTTTATCGATATAGTTAGAGGCACAAATAAAGAGACTTTAACTACTCTAAAAGAAAAGCTAAAAAACTTAATCCATAGAGAAAAAGACGATATAAAACAGTTCGAAGGTTTCGCTTTATGTTTTTATTATAATGACAATATATATGCTTATATTATTAAATTAGCTCAGGGACAGATTAAGCAACTACAAAATAGAAGTAAAAACTTCATTGAGCGCTTATTGCGTGGCCAACTGCGTGTTATGTCGAATAACTTTGGTGGGGAGTTAAAAAAAGTAACTAATGTTCATTTTTCAAATGGTTCCCAAAGCACTCTGATCAAAAGAAACTATTCCCAAAACTTAGTAGATAAGCAAATTTGTATTATTGGGGCTGGAACTTTAGGTAGCTACTTAGCACATATTTTGATGAAACATGGTGCAGGTTTGTCCAAGCCACTCCACATCTATGATGATGATTTGTTATTACCTCAAAATATTTCAAGACATTTACTCGGGTCTGAATCGTTATTTATCAATAAGGCACAAGCTTTAGTCAATTCACAAAAAAAATTAGCACCGAATAACAAATTATTTTCTCATAAGGAAAAATTTACTAATTTGGACCAAATCCCTCAAGGAACAGATATTGTAATAGATGCTACGGGTGAATTTTCAACGGCAATGACATTGAATCATCAGTATATAAGTAAAGAGTTTCCTTTTAAACTTTACCATTCGTATTTGTGTGCCGGTGGTCACTCTGCTAGGTTATTTAAACAAGGTGATGGCGGATGTTATAGGTGTTTATTTGATAACCAACATAAACACATAGATAAAGAGTTCAAAAAAGCAGAACATAAAGCATTGATTACAAGAAATTGTGGTGAAAGCAATGTGCAATTTCCTGTTGATAGTTCAATTGGTGCTGCATCATTCATTGCTGCAAATATTTTAGAGAGCGAGTATTCAGATAAAAAAAGTGCTTACATATATTTTAAAACTTTAGGAAAAAAAGCAGCAGAACATAAAAATAAGCCGTTGCAACGTTCACCTTATTGCCCAGTTTGTAAGGTGGAAAAAAATGAGTGAGGTGATTAAAGTTCATTTTGATCCTAAGGTAGTATCTTTAATAATGGATTATTCTAGGCAAAGAAATGAGGCTGGAGGCTTGCTACTTGGACATAGGTACACCAAAGAAGGGTCAGTTGAGTACGAAATAATTAAAGTTACAACCCCTTCTTTTATGGATGTTAGGGCGCGTGCTTTATTTCAAAGAAGAGATAAGAGTCATTTAGAACAAGCTGTACAATTCCACAGGGATACCAATGGTTATGGAGATTACCTTGGGGAGTGGCATACCCACCCTGGTGGAGCATCAATAAAACCATCTATAAAGGATTTGTTAGCCTTTAGAAGCTCACAAAAGCTAACAAAAACTCCACTAATCTATGTCATAGCTAATCCATACAAGCTAAACACTTATACGTCAGGGGGTAATGATGTGGTCTCTTATTATTAGTAAATATGGCAGTACTGTACAAAAGGTTATAATTTTATCCTTAATATCACTTGGCTTCTTAGTCGCCACGTTAGGATTACAATATACATCTGTAAGGTATGTAGTGGTGCCTATTGTAATTTTTATTTTTTTATTCAACCTAAAACTTTGGGAATATGTTTGGAAAATATCTTTGATACAAAAGCATTTTTGTCCAAATCTAAGTGGTAAGTGGAAAGGTACTTTAAAAGCTAGATATAAATTACCTGACGATGATGAAGTTCAAGAAAAGCATGTTCGTGTTGACTTCGATATCAAAATGTCTTTTTTAACTTTCAAAATGACAGGAGTAAGTGAGAATAACTATATGAAAAGTGAGGTGATATCTTCTTGGTTAAAAATTGAAGATGGTAATCTTTACTTTTACTATAATTATAAGGTTTTTGTTAAAGATCCACTTCCGACAGATGAGCAGCTTTTTCATGGTTCCGCGAGACTCGAGTTGCTTTGGAATGACAACGAATATCATTTTGAAGGTAACTATTGGACTAACAGGAAATGGAATATTGGTGGGCAAACAGCAGGGCACATTAAGTTAGATCGACTTTAAAACGTAAAGAGGGTTAATCCGGTTTGAACTTGGGTTT
Source organism: Pseudoalteromonas sp. SWN166 (assembly GCF_015864485.1). Lineage (NCBI taxonomy): Bacteria > Pseudomonadati > Pseudomonadota > Gammaproteobacteria > Alteromonadales > Pseudoalteromonadaceae > Pseudoalteromonas > Pseudoalteromonas sp. SWN166. The sequence continues at coordinate 96,428 of NZ_JADYXB010000004.1, read as the reverse complement.
ACCCGTTTAGTAGGCATTATTTAAAGGGTAGTTATGAGCTTCAATTCTTGGAAAAGCTATATGCAATTTAGTTATTCCGTACGAAATAAATCACGATATATTTTAGACGGAAGTGCGCAAAGCTTCCTACAAGGTATCAAAGATACTTGTAAAAGTCGTATAGAAGTGATTGAACCTAACTCAGAAATGTGGAGAGCCCAAATGGGGCATGATTGCTTGCCACTTCTTCAAGATGGTATTCATGTCGATGATATTTTTGCCCCTTATTCTGAGAAAAGAATGAGGCCTTTGCCTGACAGCGCATCAGAAGGGAGAGCAAATCCTAAGGGGATTCCTTGCTTATATGTCGCATCTCAAAAAGAAACAGCAATGTCAGAGATCAGACCTTGGTTGGGTTCGAGCATATCAGTTGCAAGATTTACCAATTCTAAAGAACTTCAAGTAATCGACTTTTCAAAACAACTAAATGTTAAACTACCTTTTTATTTTTCAGAGCCTGATGATGCTAAAAGGATTGAAGCTGTTTGGACTAATATAGATAAAGCTTTTTCTCAACCAGTGACAAATAGTGACCAAAAGTCTGACTATGCCCCTACTCAAATAATAGCTGAGTTAATCAAGTCGTTAGGTTATGACGGCATTGCTTATAGAAGTTCGCTTGGCCGAGGACACAACCTAGCACTTTTTGATTTGCATAGTGTGATTTTCAAAGAAAGCAGTTTGTTTCGAGTTAATGATGTTCAGTTTTCTTTTGAAAGTAATGATGACGAACGTTTCAATGAAAAATATGTATAGTCGAGCACGTTCATAATTCTGAATGTCCTCTTTCTCTAAGCAGTTTAGACAGAGCTTAGGGATTTATGAGTTTAAGCCAAATGGGCAATATATTATACTGTTATTACCCTAACTATTTCTTATCTTTTTCTACTCTTGGCGCTGAGTAATCTTTTATGTACTCTTTAATTAAAGGAGTCTCATTACATAAAGCTTTATTTGGGCACTTTATGCCAGTTTTTGCTTCAATATTATGTCAACTTACACTTCACTTGTGCCGTTGTAGCTCAATGAAATCGAATGTGCCTATGCCAACTTATACTTCAAACAACATTGGGTGTTTGAACTAATAAAGTTAATTCCTCAAAAATAATTCCTCTAATTAAATAATACTATTTATTTATAAATTACTTTATAAATTACTTTATAAATTACTTTATAGATTGCTATGTCATTTTTGTTAAAAATATTACTAATAACTACATGATAGTATTAATTAAAAGTAAATTAACCTCCCTTTTAAACATGTTGCTCATCCTCGATTCGTAAATGCGACTTAAGTCTATATTGTGTAGTACGAAGTTAGGATTAGAATAATGCCAAATTTAGAAAGGGGCTCAAAATGAACTTGGAACGTATTCGCAATAGTAATCTGCATAATAAAGTTATGTCTGCTGAGCAGGCAAGTCTGTTTATTAAAGATGGAATGACTGTAGGGATGAGTGGCTTCACTCGCGCCGGAGAAGCTAAAGCAGTACCCAGAGCATTAATTGAGCAAGTCAAAAAAAATCCTATCAAAATAAATTTAATGACGGGTGCATCACTAGGTAATGACTTAGATAAACTCCTTACAGAAGCGGGCATTTTAGCGCGTCGTATGCCTTTTCAGGTAGATAGCACTTTACGTAAAGCGATTAATAACGGTGAAGTAATGTTTATTGATCAGCATTTATCTGAAACGGTTGAGCATTTACGCAATCATCAATTAACTATGCCTGATGTAGCTGTTATTGAAGCGGTTGCCATTACCGAAGAGGGGCATATTGTGCCTACTACATCGGTTGGTAACTCAGCAAGCTTTGCTATTTTTGCAAAAGAAGTCATTGTTGAAATTAATATGCTGCATAACCCTAATCTTGAAGGTTTGCACGACATATACATTCCATCGTATCGTCCTACTCGCCAACCAATGCCGTTAGTTAAAGTAGACGACCGCATTGGTAGCACTGCAATTGCTATCGATCCTGCAAAAATTGTTGGTATTGTTTTTACTAACCAAAGCGACTCGTTTTCTACCGTTACCGACCCAGATGAAGACACCGCATTAATTGCGCGCCATTTAGTTAACTTTTTTAAAGACGAAGTGGCTCAAAATAAATTGCCAGCTAATTTAGGTCCATTACAAGCAGGCATTGGTAACATTGCTAATGCGGTGATGATGGGGCTACTCGACTCTGACTTTAAAGACCTAACAATGTATTCAGAGGTACTGCAAGATTCGACGTTTGACTTAATTGATGCAGGTAAGATGAGCTTTGCATCAGGCAGCTCAATTGTTTTGTCTGAGCGTTGTAACGCGCAAGTATTTAATAATTTAGAAAAATACAAAGACAAGCTAGTGTTACGCCCTCAAGAGATTTCGAACCACCCTGAAATAGTGCGCCGTTTAGGTATTATTGCCATTAATACTGCGCTTGAGTTTGATATGTACGGCAATGTAAATTCAACGCATGTGTGTGGCACACGAATGATGAATGGTATTGGCGGCTCGGGTGACTTTGCCCGAAATGCCCATTTAGCTATATTTGTGACTAAGTCGATTGCTAAAAATGGCGCTATTTCAAGCGTTGTGCCTATGGCGAGCCATGTTGATCATAACGAGCACGATGTTGATATTTTAGTAACTGAGCAAGGCTTAGCTGATTTACGTGGCTTAGCACCGCGTGAGCGTGCTGTACAAGTTATTAAGCATTGCGTGCACCCTGATTATCGCGAAGCAATGTTCGACTATTACAATCGCGCTTGTGAGCGTGGCGGGCATACCCCGCATTTACTCGAAGAAGCGTTTAGCTGGCATATTCGCCTTGAACAACAAGGCAGCATGAAAAAAGTATCCACAACAGATGCTCCAGTGCAACTGTCTGCATAAGCATTTTGGTTTATTAATATTGAATTAGTAAGTTTTATACTTACTTTTAAACCGCACTAGTGTCAGCTCAATCAGCTTTGATTAGTGCGGTTTGATATAAACTGTAAGTCCAAAATAATTTTATACCTACTCTTTGCATACCTTTCCCAACCACCTTTTATTATTTTATTCACTTAGGTTTAAGTGCTATTACCGTTATTAAGTGTGTAATGTGTTTATTAAAAAAAGAGATACTAAAATGGCGTTTGACAGAGGATTAGAAGAGCGACCTTACAGTAAAACCAGTTAAGGGCTTGGTTTATATTTTGCCTGAAGGTTTTGAGTCTGATTCTGATTTAGCATATTGGGTAAATACGTGCGTTAACTTTGTAGAGTCTTTGCCGCCCAAACCCTTTAAAAAAACGACCCGCACTTAAGTAAATTAGCGAAGTATCACCTTAATTAAAATAAGCACTGCAATCAAATTACTGGCGCTATGAGCATGAATGCTACATAATTGAGCGACTGCTCAATTATGCGCTTTTTACTTATGTATGATTCATACTGTTTCAAAAGACGCTTTAAATTTTTTAGTAAATAAAAGAGAGAATGTAATGATTAAAGTAAGCGTATTATACCCAAATAATGAAATTGCTACTTTCGATATGGACTACTACTGTAAAACACATTTACCCCTAGTTGCAGAGTTAGTTGGTAAAGCGCTTATATCAAGTAGTGCAGATGCAGGTTTAGCAGGTGGCGCACCGGGCGAAGCGCCAACTTATATTGCTATGGGGCATTTAGTGTTTGAATCGGTAGAATCTTTTCAGCAAGCCTTTGCACCTCATCAAGAGGCAATAGCCGCTGATTTAGTTAACTTTACTAACGTGTCTCCAGTAATTCAAATTAGCAATATTGCTGGGTAAATTACACGCTAAAACTAATTTAAGAACTACTTAATAACCCCTACCGCATTTAGTGCAGTAGGGGTTTTATTTTAACTGCAATAAAAGGGCTAGCGCTCTGTTTTAAGTAATATTAGTTCTAATATTTAGATGTATTAAACCCGCCCTTGTGTTGATTATGAAAATGATAAAAGTTATCATTTAGGTTGTTGGCTATCTACACTTCTCCCAGGAATTATCATGTTTAACCCTAATTATTTGGCATTAAGTATTGCTGCGTCTTTATCTGTTTTTTCTAATATAGCTTTTTCACAACAAAACGACGACATTGAAACTATTGAAGTAACTGGCCGTGCCCAGCAATTTTACCTAGAAACCGAAAGTAAAATTGTGACTAAAACTAATTTAGATCTTATTAAGCTTCCGCAATCTGCGCAGGTATTAACCGAGCAACTTATTATTGACCAAGCAGCCCGCGACATTACCGATTTGTATCGCTCAATAGCGGGTGTAAGTGAGTACAGCTACTCAAGTGTAACTTTTCGTGGTTTTAGAGACGACGCTAACGTATTTTACGATGGTGTACGTGGCGACCCGTATTCGGGCTTTGGTGTACCGCAGTTATTTAATGTATCGCGCGTAGAAGTATTAAAAGGCCCTGCATCTGCTTTATATGGTGGTGGTGAACCTGGCGGAATGATCAACTACGTCACTAAAAAGCCAAGTTATACGCAAAGCAAAGAGCTAAAATTAACACTAGGTAATTTTAATACACGTGGTGCATCGCTCGATATGACCGGTGGTTTAAGCGACACAATGGCCTACAGATTAGGTGGTTTTTATGAAGAGCAAGATAGCTTTCGTAATAACGCAGATGCTAAAAATACCGAGCTTACTGGCGGGTTGTTATTTGATTTAAGTGATTCAACAACATTAACTACAAGTGTTGATTACATCAAACAAGACTTAGGCGGTAACCGTTTACGCGGCGTACCGGTTGACGACAACGGTAATTTTTTAGTTGACCCAAGTTATAACGCGAACGAAGCGAGTGACTATCAAAACATGGAAGCATTAGTGCTTCAAGCAGAGCTAAATCATTATTTTAGTGATGATTTTTCGGTTAGTTCAACACTTCGCTATTTAGATAACGAACGTGACCAAGCTTACCATGAGTCGCAAAATTGGATAGATGTAAACGGCGATGGTTTAGCAAACATTGACGACGAGACAATTGGGCGAGAGTACCGTAAGCAATACCGTGCAAACGAAGAAATTAGCTTAACCACTGACTTTGTTTATAACTTTGAGCAAGGGCAGTTAGCGCACCAATTTTTATTTGGTGGCGACTACCACACCGTTGATACCGAGTACGATTACTTGCGTGCCCGCTTTGAGGCCGATGGCGTTGCTAATTTAAACATATTTAATTTAAATTACGGAGAAACCGACCCAAGCACTTATAACCTAACCGATTTAAACCGCGATGGTGTAGATACCGATCGCTTTGGAATATACGCACAAGACGTAATAAGCATAGGCGAGCAGTGGACTATTATTGCAGGCCTGCGTTACGACCACTTTAAAGAGTTTAACCAAGAAACGGGCTTTAGTTACTCAGATAACGGCGTGACCCCACGTGTTGCTGTGACCTACCAACCTGTTGAAAATACATCGGTATATATTAACTACTCAGAGAGCTTCAACCCAACATCATCGGCCGATCAAGAAGATGTAGAAAGCGAAGGTAACTTAGAGCCAGAAACAGGTAAACAAACTGAAATTGGTATGAAAAACCAATGGCTTGATGGCAAAATAATGAGCACCTTTGCTATTTACCAAATTAATAAAGAAAACGTAGTAATGAACAACCCAGAAGACTTAGGAGCGGGGGATGGCATTGCCGCACTTTTAAATATAGGTGAGGTAGAAAGTCGCGGGTTTGAAACAACGCTCGTGGGCGATTTATCAGCGCATTGGACAGTAACAGCAAACTACGCTTACAACGATACAAAAGTAGTTAAAGGAGTAACGGGCGACACTGTTTCAAATACATTTGGCGACGGCTCTCGTTTTTCTAATGCACCACGCCATCAGGCAGGTTTATGGACTCGTTACGCTATTGACTCAATTGACTCATCAATCGCATTTGGTGCTAATTACGTAAGCGAGCAGTTGAGCAGAGTAGGGCAAAAAGTTAAACCGTTTACCGTATTCGATATGAGCTGGACCACTCGCTTTGATGATGTTTTATTAAGCGTAAATATTAATAACTTATTTGATAAAGAATACGCAGTAAGTGGTTTTACTGAGCGTAATGGCCATTTTCCGGGTAGCCCACGTGAAATAGTAGGGCAAATAACGTATAAGTTTTAAAGTGATTTGAGCGCGAATTTATCTCGCGCTTATTTTTTTATCGCTATTAAATTTAGCCGCTTCTTGTGTAGTGTTAGCGGCTTAGATATTGACTCTATTAGTAAAGTATCGAATATAAACGTGGTTTTTTAAGTCCATTTTTTTAGCCAGTACATTACAAAAAAACGAATTAAAAACAGTAGTATAGCTATAAGTAAAAGGGAGGACGCTGCGCTTAATCAAGGTGTGCTGTTAGAAAATTCCAGCGCTTTATTTAGCATAACTTAAGCCTGTTCAATATAGTTTTATATATTGCAGCAAGTTATGTACCTTTGTTTGGAAAAAGTAGCTGCCGATTTTTAATCGACAGCAAATATTATACTTTTTTGGCTAACCACATACCGCCTAGCACGGCTGCAAAAAATAATAAAAACTCCATTTTAAGAGACACTAATTGAACCAAGCCCGGGCCTGGGCATATGCCACTTAAACCCCATCCTAAACCAAAAAGTACTGAGCCGATAATTAAGCGCGCATCAATATTTTTTAAATTGCTTAAATTAAATGTGCCTGAAATAAGTGGCTTCTCTTTTTTTGCAACCCATAACCATGTAAGCATCATTATTAGCATGGCAACAGCCATCACTATAATTAAGCTTGCGTCCCATTGATTCCCGTAGGTAAGAAAGTTAATTACTTTAGCGGGGTTTGTCATACCGCTAATAATAAGCCCTAAGCCAAATATAAAGCCTATAACAACCATCATAATTGCTTTCATTATTTATCCTACAAGGTTTGCTGTAATAAAGGCGACAAGCATAAATGTGCACGTTGCAACCCAAGAGCGGGTAGAAAAACGCGACATGCCACATACGCCATGTCCACTTGTGCACCCATTAGCTAAAGTTGTGCCTGCGCCAACTAAAAGCCCCGCAACAATAATAAGCCAAGGCGGCAACTGTAATTCGCCCTCCAATAAAGAAGGGGCAAATACTCTTACAGCTACACCTGCCAACAATAACCCTAAAATAAAGTATAACTGCCAACGCGAGCCCGAATTTGCTTTAGCAAATACAGACTTAACAATGCCCGATATACCTGCAATTTTTCCGTATAAAACAAGTAATAACGTACACGCTATACCTATTAATGCACCGCCTATTGCAGCCGATACTGGGGTGAATTCTGTTACCATTTTTTAAATTTCCCAAACAATAGAAACACCTAAACCGGTTTGTTTCATTTCGATTGATATTTGCTGATTTGGCGCTAAATAGTTAGCACCCGTTACTTTTTTAGCTGGCGAATAAAAAGCCATAGCGTTTAATTGTACCTTGTTGGTAAAAGAATGGCTAAAGCCCGTTGTAAAATGCCACTCCTGAACGCCCGGCGCTAAAATATTTAATATAACTTGCGACGAAGGAATAGGTTGCTCGGTGTAAGACACCCCAAAACGAATCTTTTGTTGCGATGTACGCTGCCACTGATAGCCAAGCTTATAAATAGTCATATCGTTCCAGCCAAATCCAGCACCTGCGTTAGCTCCTAAAGGCGCTGACATCAAGTTATCAACTGGGTTTGAAATACTTTTTACTTCGCTGTAATTTATTTTTTGCCAATCAAATACCACCTGATTACTAGGTGTAAGTTTATAAGCTGCACCAATTTGAAACGAACTTGGCAGATCAAATCCGCCTTGCTCTGCAAACAAACCTTTATAGCTATCAAACTCTTCCATCGACACTGATGAGCGGTAACTTGCGCCTAAACTAAGCGATGAGTTAATTGCATGGCTTATCCCTAATTGAACACCAAACCCCGTACTTGTATCAGTACCATTATTAGTAAGCGCTTCTGGTGACTGCGAAAAAGGAGCAAAGTTTCCAAGCCCTTGCGCTTCAAATTGTTGCACTACGTAAATAGGGGATACACCAAGGCGTGTTTGTTCATTCAACTTATAGCTTACTGTTGGGCTTATAAAGAGCTGCTTTAAATCAACGCCTGCCGTACCACCATAAAAGGTTCCTTCAGGAGCAGACTCTGCGCCGTACTCAGAATTCATACCGCCATTGCCATACACTAATAAGCCAATATTTACTTTTTCATTTAATTGGTGGCCAATAGCAAATTCTGGAATGGCGAATACGGAGTTGTCGCTTTTTTGTGTTTTTGCTTCAAGATAAAATGCGCCAGGGTAAAAAGTATCTACTTTCGATGCAGTGTATTTTCGCTCAGGTGAAAAAAGCTCTAAGCCCAGAGATAGCTGTGTTCCGTTTGGCAAAAAAGTAGCAGGATTATTAGCGCCAGACATTAACTCTTCTGAAAGGGCAACACCTGCGCCAGCCATGCCTTTGTGGGTCATGCCGTAGCCGTGAGTAAAATAACCATTAGTAGCAAATGCACTGAACGAACCTAACGCACACGTTAAAGCTAAGCCTGATATTAACTGTTTTTTCATTTTAGTAGACACATAAAGTTGGAATGGGCGGACAATAGCTAATTATTGATATTCTAAAAAGGAATTTAAATAGATTAGTTATAATAAAAGGTAATAGAGCAATGGCTATAAAGTTAAAATAAATGAGCAAAGATTGCTATTTAACTTTTAGGTTATTTATACAGGGAGTCCATATAAGACCCTAGATAACGCTGCTTTATAAAAAGGCAAAGCGGCGACTAATATCACCGCTTTTAAAAAATCACATAGATTCGAGCGTTTTACCGCGCGTTTCTTTAATGTATTTAACAACAAAAAAGATGCTTATAAGTGCTGATAACGCATAAAAGCCGTATGCACCGGCAAGGCCTATATTGGCAAGCATAATAGGGAAGGTCATGGTGATTGCAAAGTTAGCAATCCACTGCGCACTGGCAGCAACAGCAAGCGCTGCACCACGAATACGGTTATTAAACATTTCGCCTAATAATACCCATACAATAGGGCCCCAACTTAAACCAAAAAATACCACAAATAAATTTGCCATAATAAGTGCAAACGTACCCATGTTATCGCTAAGCGCAAGTTTGCCTGCTTCATCAAGGCCTGCGCTGCCAAATATATAAGTAAGCGCGCTTAAGCTAATAAACATACCAATACTGCCTACAAGCAGCAGTGGTTTACGGCCAACTTTGTCAACTAACGCAATGGCAATAAAGGTCGATACAATATTAGTAGTGCCCGCTAATACATTTATAAATAACGATTGTGACTCATCAAACCCAGCGGCTTGCCAAAGCTCAGAGCCGTAATAAAACACCACGTTAATACCTACAAATTGCTGAAATACACTCAGCGCCACACCTACCCAAACAATTGGGTGTACTTTTTTACTGCCATCAATAAATAAATCGCGAATACTTGGTTTTGTATCGCTATGCAAGGAGCGTTTAACATCGCTTATTTGCTTATCTGCATTGTCGTTTGAAATTTTGCTAAATACCGCTTTTGCAGCGTTTACTTTACCTTGCGCCACTAAATAACGAGGCGACTCCGGAATAAACAACACACCGACTAAAAACAGTACAGCAGGTACAAGCTCAGCCCAAAACATCCAGCGCCAAGCGGCTATATCAAGCATTAAAATGTTTTGCGCGCTGCCTGCTGCATCAGCAATTAAATAGTTACTTAAAAACGCAGCAAATAAGCCCAATACTATAGCGAGTTGTTGCAAGGTTGCTAAACGACCACGTAGTGCGGGTGGTGCAACCTCAGCAATGTAAGCTGGCGCTAATACCGATGCAGCACCAATCCCTAAACCACCAAATAAGCGGTAAAAAATAAACTCCGCAGAGCTTTCGCTAATGCCTGAACCAAACGCACTAATGGCAAAAATAATCGCAGTGATGATCATAATTGCACGGCGGCCAAACTTATCAGCCAGCGGCCCCGCAGCAAGTGCACCTAAGGCACAACCAAGTAATACAGACGCTACATTAAACCCCGTAGCCACACTGCTAGAATTAAACGCATTACCGAGTGCCGACACCGTGCCGTTAATAACACCCGAGTCAAAACCAAATAAAAAGCCACCAATAGCAGCCACGGCCGATATAAATATTACGTAAAAAAGAGAGGTGCTTTCAGCTGTGTTGGCTGAGTGAGTAGGCGATGTGTGCGTTGTCATTATATGCCCTGAAATATAAATTAAATATAAAGGAGCATAATATCGTAAAGCGCTATGGCTGAATATGTTTTTGCGGGTATAAAGGGTTTGGCGGGTATAAATTGAGCCTTTCTAAAGGTTTTAATTTAAGGGCCTTAATTTGAAGGTACTAGCTTAAAGGTACTAGCTTAAAGGTACTAGCTTAACGGCGTTAGTTTAAGTACTTTGAAATTAAGTAGCGCCTTTTTTAAATAACACAGACTGAATTTTGATAAATAATATGCATTTTATGGTCAATGCCTGTTTACCAATATTACTGTTCTTTATTATTTTGGTGTATTTTTGTAATTACGTAAACAGATCTGAGGTTAAGTAATTGTTTACATGTGGTTATTTGATGGTTAAGGTAAATGTATTGTAAAATAGGGACATCTGTCGATTTATGAAACGACAAATATCCTAGACTAAGTTGTTAGGTGCACCGGAAAACTCGATGAAATCGTTGGTATTAGTTGCAGTATCAATTCTATTTTTGCGTGTTCAAAGCAGATTGATAATGAATCTTTTAATTTCAACGATATTGCATTAGAAGCTAATGCGATAATTGTTTCCACAAAATTGATATGTGGGAATTGCCGATCTCAATTGCAAACCTTAAATCAGAAAATGTGCAACTTAATGAACTCGGCCTTTTTATAAGGTTAAATAGTTCTTTTGTGTCCTAAGATGGTTTGTTTATTCCGAGAATTAAAATGACTGATTATATAGGAGCTATATAAAGAATTGAAATTAAAGGTTTTTTACAGTTTTAGAGTCAAAGGGTAAATATAAAAAATGCATTAAGACGGATTTGTCAGAAGAGCTCTGCTAAACCGCTTATGCAAGATGTTAGGTCATTCAGAAGGAGTGCAGTCTTTCTAGAAAGTTTGAAGCAAAATGGCTTTCAAGCGATTGAAGCCTTTGTAACTAATAGCAGGAAAATAGAGGTTATATAACCTCGCAATTGGAATAAGTATTGAGAGGGAGAACTTTTTGATTGATTTGTTGAAAATCTGGTTGAGCTCCAAGAGCTGGTTTTGGAAGTTTCGAACAAGGTTAGGAAAAATTGGTTTTGTCTTCGAGCGAAGCGCGTACAAGAGAAACGCCTCAGTCTTAAAAGCAAAGTCAAACACTCGCATTTTAGGTTCTTTCATATGGAGCGGTGTGAAAAGTTTGTTTTGGATCATTTTGAGTTTGGCAATCCTAATTGTCGTTGAAGGTTACATTAATAACAATCTATCTTGGTTCCCAACACTTAGTGCAGACGACAAGAAGTTTAATATCGAGCAGCTCAGACTGTACGCCCAGCTACTCACTGCAATATTCTCGATCTACTTTGCTACAATCGGCATTATACTGAGCGCCGGTTACACCAGACTTCGCCAAGATATTATCCAAATGCTCACCAACGAGCAGGTGGGGAGCGTGTATTCTCGAGTTTTGGTGTTTTCAGCGATGTTCTGTTTAGCTGCAACTACCTTGCCTTTGTTTGGATTAGAACCCGGTCTTTTAGTTTATGCCGGAGGTACAATCTTGACTCTGTTGAGCGCTTTTGCTTTGTTTCCTTTGGGCCAGAGGCTATTTAATTTCTTTGACCTAAATATTCTAGTTGGTAGCGAAATACTTCCCAAAATTGCGCGCCATATCGAAGGTGCGGCAAACCACAAAAATTCAAATTCATTGGCCAACCATCATTCAAAGGCGGCGCGTCTGGCTCTTGAACAACTTTCTTACATTGATGAACGTCTAAAAGCAAGCAAGGAAGGTTTGAAAGATAAACTGCCAGCGTTAACCGACGGTTATATGGCTTTGCTTTTGCACTACCTTCAACGAAAGCACAAAATAGATCAAGAAAGCTATTGGTTTCCTAGGCTGAGCATGCACAAACAGTGGTTTCTGGCGGGGGACACAGCCACTTCAATGGCGCTACAAACTAGCAGCCAGCAACCGCTGATTGAAGAAAAGACTGACCATCAATGGCTCGAAAACGACCTCGTTGATAAATTGTCTCACCATATTGAGCTAGCATTTAAAGTCGGTGACTTAGAGCTTGCATTAAAACTCATCGGTCGCTTCTCGACTCGTATTTCATCTTATGTAACACAGTTCCAGTTCGATATTGGCATGCAAGAGCTCAAAAGATTCAAAGAAATCATAGAGCAGGCTTTCGAGTCACTGGATCACGTAGCGGATGATAAATCAATGAAGCTAAAGATTAGCATAGCTGACACATGGGCTGCGCTAGGTAGTAACCTTTGTTTAGAAACACTACGCGGAATGCTTACATTTGAAAAAGAACTGGAAAATTTTTTTGAGACGGACGAGTGGTCCAAGAAGTCACTGAGTCGCCTACCTGCTTTTTTACAAGTAGAGCTAGCCTTCATCGTCGAACGCATTGAATTTGAAAAAATGATAGAGGGGCAGCGCCTATCCAAGCCCAAATACGTCCAACAGCTGGCTATTCAAAAGCTGTTGCTACACTATGAAAATGTCCTTCCTGCCGTATGCGACTTCTATCAAAACTTGCTCCCAGATTTTGTGGAGTCATTATCAGAGTTGAAAATGACCAAGTCCGCAACACAAGTGGTTCTCACAAGCTTACATAGCCATTGGAAACTACCACGTTGGATCGATGATATTGGCCAACTCGTCGGTCGGTATCATAAACATGTGCATTACACCGAAGAGCAATACAAATTACCTGAAATAAAGACCGTCGAGATGAACGAGCAACTTGCTTCAGCCCGAGATGACGCAATTACACGCCTCGGCAGTGGAACCATGGTCGGACACATATTCGAATCAAAACACAACGATGAACTACCGGATCATTTTGGACAGATCTACTTCGAGCTGGCCGAAGCGTGTATTAGTGCACTGGAAAAAAACGCTGAAAGTAAGTTGGACAAGGTTCTCCCTATGTTCATGTCGATGGCGTTTCTTGCGGCGGATTCAAGGTTTGCAGATCCATTACTGGATGTAAACAATGAGTTCAGGCTACATCTCATTTCAACGGTGATCAATGACTTGGCTTCAGTCTTAGGTTTTGCCATTCTTTATGGGGAATACTTTGGTAATGAAAAGTTGTCTGCAGGGGCGATAGCGAAGTTCGATGCCTGGATTGAGCACGCTACTGACAAGCAGCAGTACTTCAAAAGAATGGTACTCCTTTCAAACCCGCACAGCTTTAGCTTGAGTGCCTCGCCGCGTGGTCTAATCCGGATTAACTGGAAAATGTCGTTTGAACATCGCGCGAGACAAGATGGTTTTGGGGACCAGATGAGAATGACGCGAGGAGTGTCACACCCAAACAAAATCGTGAGGGAATTCCTGAGCTCGCATTCCGATGCGTCTCACCTGTTTTTTGCAAAACAGGTCGTACCGCAACTCGGTTTAATAGACTTCGAGATTGATTACCACATCACTAATCTTGCTCGCCGGTTGTGTGAGGAAGGAGAAGAGGTTCAGCATGAAGATTTTTAGATCCGAACCCTTGCACCTATATCAACATCATGATGCGCATCTTGGTTTTTTTGATAGACTATTGGTTAAAGGCGAACAAGAGAGGCCTGGCTTCAATCGCCGGATGTTCGATGAAGATTTTGCGAGATTGTTTAATTCAATGAGCCGTGGAAGTAGTAATTTATTCGAAATTGAGTCAAATGACGACGACCTCATGCAAAAGCTACTTGGTAACGTTAATACAAGATACGGTTCACATACTATTGACGAATCAATACGTGGGCTGGTGGAGGAAATAGCTCAGTCGCTAATTTGGTGCGGAAGTTCGTACTTTTTTATTCACGAAGATACAGAGCAGGAAAAAATTCACTTGGCTTCATTCCACTCATACGGCGTTCTGAGTCTTTTTGGTACTCTTATTCAGTGGGTGCCTAAGCGACGGGAAAGGCACTGGGATCGAGATGGCGAGGTATTTTCGAGAGAAATACGGATCTTGGATGCAGCCAAAGTAATGCGCTTCGACATGCCCATACTAATAAAACGCATGTTATCCGCACAGAACAGGACCTTAACTGTCCTTGACAAACACCAATTTGGGGAAACGAACTTCCACTCTCAGGCTACACACGACACTCCTAATCCGACCAACCATTTCGATTTTAGTGTGTGGAAAGATACGCAAGAACATGCTTTGTATCGTGCTACGCGAAGAACCGGCTGGAACGGCAGAAAATATGACTCGATAAAGCGATTGGACTTCTTCGATTGTCACCGACTTATCCGCTTTCGACGAAACCAACTCTTGTTGATAGATGATATTTTGAACCAACTCAGCAGTGAGCTCTCGAGGGTTGGTAAAAGTTACAAAGCTGATTTCTCGGTTAAAATATCGGGAACTGATGAATTGCCCAATGTCGCATACCTTAACGAATTGGAGGTGAAGCTGGCCCGTGAAGAGGTTGGAATCAACGAAATCTTAGACTATTGCTATGAGCGTTGAATGGCTGGTTCGTAGATCCGCATTACAGTGTTAACCCTAATGGATATTTTGAGCGTACATGATGTCTTAGGTCACTTCGGTTAAAATAACAAGTGGTTACAGTAATTATATCGCCATTTAGAGAAGGACGTTTATATGAATGTATTCGAGTGTGACCTTGTTGCGCTATTACTTTTCATTTTTGGAGTGATATTGTTCATCATTAGCTATCTAATTTTCACTAATATTAAAGGTGATTTGCTATTTTCAATCTAAATAAACTTCAATGTTTGATTAAAGCTCATAACAATGGAGTTAGAGCGGATACCGACAAGAGTAGGCCGCTCGACATAATTCAGCGTTAGCAGCCTCTTGGCCTATGAGTAATCGTGAGGGAATATGAAGAGTTTAATAGTAATATTTTTTAGTGTTTTTACTTTGCTCGGGTGTAGTAAACCATTACCTGAAAATAAATTATCATATGTAGGTGAATGGCAAAGTAAAGAGATGTATTTATTGATTCTTGCCGACGGTACCGTTTCTTATAAACGTTTAAAAAGCGGTGGCTCAACTTCGATTAATGCACCTTTAAAAGAATTTTTTGGGGATGACTTCATTGTAGGACTCGCATTTTTTACAACTACTTTTGACGTTACTAAAGCGCCATACCAAGAAGAAGGCAAGTGGTTCATGATTGTTGACGGTGTAATACTAAGTAAATCTATCGAGCAAACGTAATGTAAAGGTAGCTAACAAGAGTTAAAACCATCAACCGCTAATCCATAACTAGTATAAAAATATTTTTAGCACTATTTATAGTGCTAAATCCTCCCCAGTCTCTGCCTTACACCTCAAAGTTCTCTTTTTACAATTCTATAGCCAGTGCTTTAGGTCGAATGCTTTGTACTCGGTTGTATACTTCTTCTTTTGTGTAACCTGCAGAATTTAAAATAAGTGCAGCTACCAACTTTGTACGGCCAGTGCCGCCTTTGCAATGTATGACAATGGTCTGTTTGTGTAGTGTGGTTTGTAATGTGTCGCTTTTTACATTTAGTGCTTATTGACTCTGCATTATTTTTATATGGCAACTATAAGCATTACTGATTACAAGTTTAAGATTGAATAATAAGCGCAAATACTGGATACTGTTTTTATATACAGTTGTGGCGATATTATGAAAAAAGAATTACCAGCAAAATACTATTTAGCGCATTTTAGAGAGCTTATTGAGTTTGTAACAAGTAAATGCATGCATTTACTTGAGCCTAAACATAGTGAATTTATTAGTAAAATTAACCAGCTAGATGAGCAAAGCCAGTGCATGTTGGCGCGTGTGTATTCGCGTAAGCCTTATTTGGTGCAAGCGCAATCGCTTAATTATGAAGAAATAACCTCGCCGCATCAGGCTATTTATACGCTAAAAAAAGCCGGTATTTTATTTGAGCCAAACGAGCAGCATTACTCGCAGCTTTTGGCTCACTTAACCAAACCTGCTTTGCTGGAGTTGCTAAGTAATTACGACGAGCAAATAAGCTTTAAAAAGAGTGCCGCTAAAGGCGCGCTGGTGGATATTGCCCGTGAGTTTTTTAAAGCCTGCCCACACGAGCTTGCGCCGCTTTATAGCCAATATGTAATTAATAACCGCAGTGATTATTACGAGTATTTTGAGTTTTTATTTGCAGGCAAACTAAGCGGTGGTGATGTGAATCATCAAAATCGTTTTGTAATGCGAGACTTAGGCTTAACCGCTACGCGCGAAGGCCACAGCGAGAGTTTGTCGCGCTTTGAAACACTTAATGAAGCGCAATCAAACTATTTACTAAACCGTTATCGGTTAGTATTCAAAAATATAACCGATGAGAGCGATTACGTTGCTTTAGGGTCGCAGGTTTTAGTGCAAGCCGCGCACGGTGCCATTGCTGTTGCGTTAAAAAACAAATTATTAGTAAGGCTTTATCGGCAATTAAAAGGTGTTGATAGCGAACTTGCTTTTAGCTTACTTGAAGGGTGCGTGGATGATAGCGAAGCACAAGAAATTCAAATAAGAGAGCAATACAGGCTTGGCAATAAAGAATGGGTAAAAGCACGGTTAGAAGCCATTATTGAAAATCCGCTTACGGATGATTTACTGTATTTTGCTGACGATTTTTTAATGCGTAAGTTTAATAAAAAAACACGTTCGCGTTTAAGTGCCATGCTTAGCGATACCCAGTGCGTGCTAGAAATAGATGAACTGTACCGAGGTGAAGTAGAGCAGGGCGTAAACGATTATTATACTCGCCAAGGTATGGCAGTATTTAATACCGAAAACACGCTTTGGCAAAGTTTGTTTGGTTTAGTATTTTGGCACGAGTTATTTGTAGAGTCGCCTTACCCGCCATGTAATGAGTTTGATATTTATCCGCAAGTATTAAGGCTTGGTAATTTTTATGAAGCGCAGCAAACACAAATAGATGAGCGCTTAGCGCAGTGCCAAACGTCGCAAGCATTACTTAATTTAGTATGCAAAAATGCAGCGCAATACTTTGAGCAACCTAATGGTTTATTTAGATGGCACCAAGAGCTACTACAACCGTTAGAAGCACTCATTTTAAATAGCCCGCATGAGGCATTAATTACTCATTTAACCAATATGAGTAAGCATTATTTACAACTAAAAGACGGCTACCCCGACTTAATGGTTATCAATAATGGCAAAGTACATTTTGAAGAAGTAAAAGCACCGGGCGACAAACTTAGGCGCAACCAATTAACCACCATTGATAACTTAAAAAATGTGGGCTTTGAGGTACACATTGCCGCTGTTAAATGGTTTGTAGATCCAAACCGTATTTACAGTGTGGTCGATATAGAAACCACGGGCGGCTTAAAAGGCGGTAACCGCATTACCGAAATTGGCCTTGTAAAAGTACAGCACGGCAAAGTAATAGACACCTGGACGACACTTGTAAATCCACAGCGGCACATACCTGGATTTATAACGTCACTAACTGGTATTAGCGACAGCATGGTTTATAACGCGCCCGTATTTGCAGAGGTTGTAAAGCCACTAATTGATAAACTAGCAGGCAGTATTTTTGTAGCCCATAACGTTAATTTTGACTACGGCTTTATTAAAAAAGAATGCGAGATGGCAGGGCACTTTTTTAAAATGCCAAAAATGTGCACCGTGGTTGAATCGCGCAAAGCGTTTAAAGGCTTAAAGTCGTATTCGCTGGGCAATCTTTCATCGCACTTTAATTTAAATTTAACCAGCCATCACCGCGCCCTTGCCGATGCAACGGCTACTGCCGAGCTGCTATTACTTATTCAGCAATCCCAAAGTAGTGAATAGGTCCTCAGGTTAACTAAAAGCCACTAACTAGTTATGCTATGAATAGTCAGCACTTAATTGAAAATTAATTATGTGCTGACACTTAAAATTGGTCTTTAATATCATTTAGACTTCGGAGTCTAAATTGTGTGCTCTGTTTATATTCCCCCTCCTTTCTTTGTTTAAATCCTCTATATTAAACTGATCAAACCAGTAACTTTAAATCAGCTGTAAAAATTAAATTTGTTTATTATTAGTTGCTTGAATGAGTTTTATGTTTTTATTTTTATAGCGCGTGTTAGTTACGTGTAAAAGTTGCATTAATCGCTGTTGCATTCGAATGCAAAAAGCGGTAGTTTTTATGAGTCGAAAAAATAGTCATTTAAATATCGCGTTTTTAATAATTATAAATAATAAGAATGTGATGGTGGGGCATAGCGCCCACAGATGCTTAATAAAATTCATTTCAACAGGTGGAGAATTTATCTCATGACGACGAATATTTTACGTAAAACACTTATTTTTGCTGCTGTAAATACGGCGTTATTAGGCTCAGCATCTGTATTTTCACAAGAAGCAAAGTTAAACCCTAACAAAGAGTTGGAGGTTATTTCTGTTACCTCTACTAAGCGGGTTAAAAGTATTCAGTCGGTGCCTTTGGCAGTTACTGCGGTATCGGCTAAAGATTTACTAGAAAATGGCATAACTGATATTTTAAGCCTTGATAGCCTAGCGCCAGGTTTAAAGTCGGGTGTGTCTGGCAGTGATGCTCGCCCTGCCATGCGCGGTGCCAGAACAGAGCAAGTAGAAGCTAACGATGTTGCGATTGCGTTTTATTCTAATGGCGTTTATCGCCCTCGTCATGGGCAAGCACTTGCTGGTTTTGTAGATTTAGAGCGTGTAGAAGTACTTCGCGGGCCTCAAGGTACGTTGTTTGGTCGTAACTCATTTGGTGGAGCTATTGATGTAATAGCTAAAAAGCCAGAGCTTGATATTACCGAAGGCGGTATGGCTACAACATTTGGTAATTATGGTCATTTACGTGGTGAAGGCTTTTTTAATGCCGCTTTAACCGATGATACCGCAGTACGCTTTACCGGGGTGCGAGAAATACGCGACCCATACGTAGAGAATTCGTTTAATGAATCAGCAGGCTTAAAAGATGCTGATATGTATTTTTTGCGTGGCCAAATATTTACTGAGTTTAACGATGATGTAAATTTAAATGTAAAAGTAGAAACATGGCAGGACGAATCAAATGGCGGCGGTGCATTTGGCTATCATATTTTAGGTGTACCTATAAACCCAGCGACAGGTAAAACAAGCTTGTCGGCACCATTAACTGAGCGAATTGGTCGCGATGATGTGTGTGGCAGCAATTGTGGTCGCTTTGGTGCAGGCTTAGATAATGCAGCAACATCAGGGCTTGATACTGCACAAGGTGTGTCGTCAGACCCATTTACTCAGCAGTTTGATTACCAACCATCACGCGATGTAAGCGATGTAAGTATTAGCGCCGAGTTAAACTGGTCGCTAGAGTCGGTTGATTTAAAAATAATTGCAGCCTCAATGGATTACGAAGAAACACGCCTTACCGATGGTGATTTTTCGACTTATGCAGCCACCGTAGATGGTAACGCAATTGAATCTAAAACTAACTCGTTAGAAGTACAAGTTAGCTCTACATACGAAAGTGATTTTGAGTGGGTGGCTGGTATTTACTTATTTTCAGAGGATCTAGATAACGCTTTTTTAAATGCGAGCTACGGAGTCGTGGTTGATAATGTACCCGATACAACGCAGCCTCAAGCGCTTCAATATGCACCTTGGTTAAACCAAATTCAGTTAGAAACGCGATCAGCGGCGGCTTACTTTCAAGGTAACTACGCATTTAATGATGATACACGCGGTATAGCCGGCATAAGGTATACAAATGATAGCCGTGAGTGGGATATTTACGGTCAAAATACTAATGATTTAAGCACGCTAGATTTTTCAGAATTAGAAGTTAAAGACGCAGATGGCGATTGGAGTAAAGTCACGTGGAAGTTAGGCGTAGAGCATGACTTAACAAATTCTCAATTGCTTTATGCTACGGTTTCTACAGGCTTTTTAGCGGGTAATGCACAGGGCGCTTTTAATGGCGAAAATAGCTACGACGAGCAAACAGTAACGGCTTACGAAGTAGGCTTTAAAAGCATGCTGCTTGATAATTCATTAAGATTTAACGCCTCTTTATATTACAACCAATACGAGGACTTACTTTCTACGCGTTTTCAAAATGTAGGCGGTACGGCGGTATCGTTTTTTGGTAATGCGGGCGAAATTGATGCTGCTGGTCTTGAGCTTGAAATTGATTGGCAGGCAAGTGATGCATTGCGCCTAGGTGCACGTGCCGCGTTTACAGATTCTACTTATGGCGACTTTGTTACGCCAAATGTGTTTGAAGAAGGCGGAGAGACCATTAATGGCGTAGATAACTTACTGCAACTTGACGGTAACGAAGTGCAGTTAAGCCCAAAATATAACATTACTCTATTGGCGAGTTACGAGTTTGATTTAGGTGATAAAGGCCGCATTGTGCCTGCTACCAGTATTCAGTTATCGGATTCGTATACGACCAACGATCTCCCTTTTTCGTTTGGTACGCAAGATAGCTATCAAAAATACGATGCCAGCATTGCATGGTATTCGGCCGATAATGAGTGGGCCATACGCGCATATGTTCAAAATGCAGGTGATGAGCTTATTTTGCTTAGAACGGTTCGCTTTGGCGGTAACGTAGCGGCTGCTGACTATGCTAATCCTCGCACTTATGGTGTAAGAATAGGTTACAACTTTTAAGCCTGTTATCGCTTTTAACTGCTTCATACTCAGCTAGGGTTTAGCTGAAGTTAAGTTATTAATAAAATTGGATATTATTTAAAAGGCCAGCAATATTGTATTGCTGGCCTTTTTATTTTTTAGATTTCGAAATCATGATTATCTTAATTTTAAGCTGTTGTTATTTATTGTTTTTAATAATTAAGGTTAATTATTGGTCAGAAAGTTGTTGATCTTTTTGACTTCGAAGTCTATTTTGTATCAATGCATTTTCAATTGATACAATTTGTTTACTGTAATAATTGAAAATGTAGAGTTGGGGAGAAGTAGACACGTTTTAAACTCGGGAGAATAATTATAATGAAAGCTAAATTTACACGGACTCTCGTTCATTTTGCTGTAACAACTGCTATTGCAGCAACCACAATGAATGCTCACAGCGCCGAAGAAGCAACATCAACAAAAACTCAGCAGCAAATTAAAGAACCAGCGATTGAACGCATAGCCGTTACTGCAAACCGTCGCTCACAAGATCTACAGGAAGTATCATCATCAATCACTGCTCTCGGGGAGGCTGATATTGCCCGTGCCGGTATTATTGATGTTACGGGTCTTGAGCAGGTTGTACCGGGTTTACGTATGGGATCATCTGGTGGTGAGGTTCGTCCTGCCATGCGCGGCGCACGTACTAATGAGGTGGGTGTAGCAGGCACCGGTATTGCCGAGCAAATTGTAGGCATATTTCAAGATGGCATTTACGTACCTACTACCTCATCTGGTTTAGGAGCATTGGTGGATGTGCAGCGCATAGAAGTGCTGCGTGGCCCACAAGGTACTCTATACGGGCGTAACACCTTTGCTGGCAGTATTAATATAATTACTAATCAACCTGTTTTTGACGATTTACTGGGGAGTATAAAAGTTGAAACAGGGAGTTATAACCGCAGTGCTTACGAGGGTATTATAAATATTCCTGTAAGCGATACAATTGCGACTCGTTTTGTAGTGGCCTCTGATCGCCATGATGGCTATATCAATAATTTAGTGATTCCAGGACCTTCGGATGATTTACGCGAAAAAAATCAGTTTTATATGCGTAATGTCACTAAGTGGCAACCAAACGATAAGTTTAACGCAACGGTACGTTTTGACTACTCGCGTAAAAACTCAAACTCAGAAGCTATTTGGGGCTATCAGCAAATTGCGGGTTACCAAATAAGCGAAACGTCACCTGGCTCCGGTATATTTGATCCTAACCCTACAATTACAGCTGGGCATATTTATCAGCCAAGTGATGCACAGCACGAAGATCTTGGTCCATATGATGTTTATCGCAATAGCTTTTCGCTTGATAAACAAGAGAGCTTTTCGACAACAGTAGCACTTGAGTGGTATACCGATTTTGCTGATATTAAGTGGACGACTAACTATTCAACCCTTAACGGCAAGCAATACTACGACAACGACTATAGCGATGGCGGTATTGATTTTGTAGGTGGTTTTGGGCGAGTGGACGATCAAAAAACTCTATCGTCTGAGTTACAGTTTGCGTCAAATAATGATGATTCTGATTTTTCGTGGATTGGTGGACTTTATTACTTTGACCAAGAAGCAGATTGGAGCTGGTTATCGCATGCAGATACAACAGGCGACGGTGTTTCAGACTCTGTTGTTGTGCCTTCGTGGGGGAATCCAGATTACGACCCGCATACGGCTAAATCTATCGCAGCGTATGGGCAGTTACGTTATCAAATTAGTGAAGACTTACGTGTTGTAGGTGGCTTGCGTGTTAACCAAGACGATAAAACGTTTACTGGTGATACCATTCCCGATTGGGATGATTCTGCAATGTTATATAAAGCGGCTGCAGAGTACGACATAAACAAAGACATAATGGTGTATGCAAGCGTAGCCACGGGTTACAGAACGGGTGGTGCAAACGATTCGCGGGTGGTAGCACGCGGTGCAGACCCACTTTATGATAACGAAGATGTTATTTCGTACGAAATGGGTATGAAGAGCTACTTGCTAGATGGTGCAATGCGTTTAAATGTGTCGGTATTTATGAATAAGTACGAAGACGTAAAAGCACAGTTGTTTGCAACGTCATGTAACGATACAACAACGGGTGATACCGTTTTAGAATGTGTGTCTGCAGGTACAGCCACAACA
This sequence comes from Pseudoalteromonas sp. SWN166, assembly GCF_015864485.1. NCBI lineage: Bacteria > Pseudomonadati > Pseudomonadota > Gammaproteobacteria > Alteromonadales > Pseudoalteromonadaceae > Pseudoalteromonas > Pseudoalteromonas sp. SWN166. Next base: position 73,375 of record NZ_JADYXB010000004.1, on the reverse strand, counting down.
TTTGAGTATTACGAAAATGGCGGTGACGTAGAAACAAAAGGCCTTGAAGCCGACCTTCAATGGGTACCAATTGATAATTTAACACTTACCGGTACGTTATCGTTATTGGATAGCGAATTTGCGGATGGTTACGCTGTGGGTAACGAGCAACTTCGCCCGTTGCTAGCACTTGGTAATCAAGGCGGGCGTCAAGATATAAACGATAATTCAAGCCAATTTAGTTTTGAAGGCTGGCGACCTGCAATGGCGCCAGAGTACAGCATGGGGCTTTCGGCGCGTTATGAATTTAGTTTAGGGGGCGACTCGTACTTAGTACCGTACATTCAAATGAATTACTTAGACGATTACTACGCGTTTGATACAAACATCCCTGAGGTAAGAGTAGATGCGCATTTAATGGCTGATGCACGCCTAACTTGGTTTATAAACGACAGCGTACAAATTGAGGCTTATGTTAAAAATATTGGCGACAAAGCCATATTAACGCGTGGCGTGGTGCATTCACAAATTGTTGATGGTTTGCCAGCTAACTCAGTACAAGCAAACTGGAGCAACCCGCGTACGTGGGGCGCGAGCTTAAAATATCAGTTTTAAGGTTTCCTAAAATGGTCAAATGACCATAACTTTCAGCCAGTTAATAAATTTATTAGCTGGCTTTTTTATTTAAAAAAGTTAGCGAATTAGCTCGCACTGAGCATTAGTATCATATTTAGCGAGTCTTTTTTTACATTCATCTAGGGCTCTTTTATTTGCTTTAGATTGTGAACTGTACCCCTCTGAAAAACCATAAAACTCGCCGCCATTTTCGGTTTTCCCTAGTGCGAATGCTTTTCTGCCAGCTCTTGACTCGAATGTGGTTAATGCATTTACCGTAGCTACATTATAAGAACTTGAGTCACACAAAAGCGCGTTGGGTTCTACTTCACATAGTGTAGGCGTAGCTTGGCAGCCAGTTAAAAGTAAGACGATACCTATACTGAGATACTTCATTTATTGTCCTTAATTATTATAATTTAAGGCTTAATGTACCTAAAAAAGTTGAAATTATAAACAAAAAAAGCGCTCAGTGAGCGCTTGAAGGGAAGTAATAAGTGTTTACAGTGCGAATTGCTGATTTAACGCGAGGGTGTCAAATTGCATAACTTCGCTTGATATTAGAGTGTTAGTAAATGTAATAACGGTGAGTATTTGTTGGCGAACGCGTACGTTTTTGGCATTAAAAGTACCATCGAGTGTCCAGCAAATTGTTGCTTGGTTTAAGGCACTGTCAAACTGTACGGTTTCTAATTGGGCGTAGCATCTGCTTAGGGTTTGTGAAAGCGCTAAATGGCAATTTAACAGCGCATCTTTTGATTGTGTTTCGTTACTGCCAGCAAGAATAACGTCTGCATTTTTAGCATAAACACTTTCAAAATTAGCTAAGTTATTAAGCTGCCAAATTTGCCACCAATTATTTAATGTTTCGGCGGTTTGCGTTGGTAATTCACAAATATCACTGGGCGTTGCATGAAAGGTCGTTGGGTGCAGCTGGTTATCTAAATCGCAAACCATAATAGGGTCGCTTTTAGGTAACTTAGGGATCACCAGCGTATTATTACTTGCCTCACCTGTAAATTCGTTGTTAGCCAATAAGAGCGTATCAACGACACATTTTACTGATTTTATGAAGATGTTATTGTGCTTTATAACAAATGAAAGTCTTACTGGTTTTAGCAATTTTTTTGGTTGCAATACCAGCTGTAAAATCTCAAGTTCCTGGCCTTTACTGTGCGTTTTAGATATTAATTCTGATACACCATATTGCGCTAAAAAATCAAGCCATAGCGGCTGTGCTTGCAATGAACCCATGGCGGTAAAGTGATGTTGTTGCCAACGGCTACTGCGCAGCAATTTACCTGAAATAGTTTTAATATCTGCTTTGGTGTATAAATCGATAATTGCGTTGATCATGCATTTACCTCCAATTCTGTTTGGCTATTTAATGCGTGTGCTCTAAATAGGTTTGCGAGTAGCGCAACTTCGTCAAAAACGGTGACTTCTTCAATGATTTTTTGGTTTTTGATACGTAAATGTGAGGCACCCAACACAAAATAAGGAAGATTTTTTAGCTCACTTAATTCACCGCTTTGAGGGTTAAAATGCCCCGCAAGTGACCAGCGAATTGCAACATCTGTAGTGCTTTCATCAAAGGGTGTAATTGCTAAGTGATCGACGGTTAGCTTGGCATCAGGGCAGTTGGCAAAAAATTGTATAAATACGCCATTTATTTGTGCAAGGCCGGTTGCCATTCTGCCGCTTGGCCATTGTTGTGTGGCCGTTAAGTTATAAAACTCGTGTATTTTGGCAAATTGCTTTTGGTTAAATAATGTATCTAGCCAGTTATGCGCAAATGCGGCCAGTTCACCGTCTAAAATTGGAGTGCTTGGCGTGCGGTGATCAATTGCTTGTACTCGGGTAAACTCTTCATCAAGCCATAGGGTATGTTTTTCTTTACTTGGTACTTTGGCCATGTGCTTGGCTACATTAATAATACTTAGGCCAAGTTGTTTAACTAAAAAGCCGTTGTCGCGTACTAGCCATTCTTTTACTATTTTATTTTCAAAACAAACGCAGTCGGCAATGGTGGTTACTCGGCCTGTTTTATTTGTAGCAGGGCCAAATTCTGAGTTACCGGTATTACTCATTACACTGCTAATTAAGTGTGATGAGTAGTAATGCTCGTTGCCGTCTTCTGAAAAAATAACATTTTCGCCAATTAGGCTTCTATCAGGGAATGCGGCAATGGTTTTAAGTGTGCCTTGAATAACATCTTCAATATTTTCGCCATAAGCGCCAAGTGTAAAAACAGGGCATACATCAGCGTAATAGCGATAACATAAACCAATGTTTTTTTGCTCCCAAATGCGGTGCGTAATACGTAAAATGTAATCAACAATATCAACAAACTCTTCGTCAAACCCTATAAGCGCTTGCTGCTTTTTACTTTGCGGGTTTAATACGCTCGATAAAGGCAGCCAGTAAGGTTGGGTAATTGTGTTTTGTGTGCTCATAAATACCTCTTAGTTTGCTGCAGTGATTTTATTTTGCATTTGCTCAAAAATATCAATACCCATTCCCTCTAATAAATGAGGAATATCGATAGCGACCCAGTTTTCTTTTAAAATTCCGTTTTCGCAGCGCCAAAAGTCCATAACACGCGGAAACAGTTTATTACCCGATGCAGGTAAACCTAGCCAGTCATCCCCTGTATGAGTACCGTACATATGCGGCCAGCCACCGGTGGCTACAAAATTGTCGTGGCTTACTAAGCAGAGTGTTTTATTGATCCCACGATCAGGGAACCCTTTTAAAAATGGAGCTTGGTGGTGTTCTCTAAAGCCACTAATGCCTCGGGTTGTTCCTATACCGGCTGGGCCATACCAAATAAAATCTGGGTGCCAGTATTTTTCTAAATTAATGCTGTACAGGTCTTTACCATCGTAGCGGCCAAGCTCAGTAAGCATATCAATTACGAGCTGTTCGTTGGCTTTACTTAGTTCGTCGTTTTTAGCTGTAGCAGGCACACCATCAAGTGTAGTGGGGGGCATTATTAAACCCGGGTAACCTAAGCTTGGACGCAGTGGATTTACACCCACTTGGTTCATTACATCGATTAAATCTAAAAAGGTATAAACGTTAACTACTTTATTGTTTTCTATTTGAGCCATTTCGCTATAACGAATAAAAATACTTTTACCGCTGGCTGGAATACCTAATAACGGTTTTGTGAATGTGCCAGTAAAGTAACCTGTTGCGCATATCCATTGCTCGTCTTTGTAGTCGCCCTCAATAGAAATAAAGGGTTTACGCTCTATATCGGGTAATGAGTTTTTAAGCACTTTAAAGTAATTATTAATTACATTTTGTTTAGATGTAATTGGTTCAAAAGGGTGGCTTACCTGCCATTGAACGGTATCCGCAAGCAATGCTTGGTTTGGTAATTCTGCAGCGCTGAAGTTTTCAAAAAGTTGTTCTAAAATATTCATTTATTTCACCTTATACAAAATGTTCAAATAACATGAGAGACGCGAAGCTCACTACAAAAAAGCCGAGTAACCAGTAGTTTATTGAGTCAAATTTACCTGGAACTAAATACCAACCATTTTCTTTTTCAGGGCGGTTTTGTTCTTTAAACACTTTTAGCTGACCTTTAATGGTGTACTCGTTGTATTCCTCTTGAAAACCATCAAAAGCGATACTCAAAACAATACTAAATACAACACACGTTAGGGCACCAATTGCACAGTACCAAGGCCACGCTATATCGGTGTAAAGGGCGCATATTGCAACAGTTACAAACGATACTAATGTGCCAATTAAGAGGCCTTTTTCGGTTGTGTGCTTAGAGAAAAACCCTAGTGCAAACATACCTAATTGAGCACCTACAAAGTATGAACCTACCTTGGTGAGTATTTCTAAAATTGAGCCTTCGCTGTAAAGGTGATACATAATGGCGGGTACAATGATGATGATTGCCCAGCCAAGGGTAAATAAACGTGTTGCAGCTAAATAATGTGCGTCGTTTTTTTCAGGTGCAAAATACTTTTTGTAAAAGTCGATAGTACTAATTGTAGAGAGTGAGTTAAGCGCTGAGTCGAGGCTCGACATAGAAGCAGCCATTACGGCTGCCGCTATAATTCCCATTAACCCTGGCAGACCATAGTCGGATGCAAACTGTAAAATAATTAGGTTGTCGTTTTCAAATGTACGTCCGCCGTAATAGCTGTAAAACAACACGCCCATAAATATAAAGAACAGGTAAATAAAGAATGCAATAAAGCCCATTAATAGATATGACTTTTTAGCATCACCAATGTTTTTAGCTGCAAGCGTACGCTGCACCATCATTTGGTTAGTACCGTAAACAGTGATGTGATAAAGCGACATAGCTAGCACGCCAGACCAAACGGTGGTTACTTGCGTGAAGTCGAACGAGAAATTAAGAGGGTCTAACTTACCTTGTGCTTTTAACTCAGTAAGTGTTGAGCTAAACGAGCCATCCATCGAGGTAATAAGGGCATACATAATAATGCCGGCACCAATAAATAATATTGCTGATTGGATAACATCGGTCCATATTACGGCAGTTATACCTCCTAGCATGGTATATATTAGTGCGATAATAGTGACTAAAAATATAGCAGTAATAACGTTAATATCTACAATAAAGGCAAGTACTAGGGAGGTTGCATAGAGTACAGCGGCTGAGCCCATTGTTTGTGAAATAAGCCAAATTGTGGAGATTAAAATCCGCGCTTTTTTACCAAAACGACGCTCTTGGTATTCGTATATTGAGGCGACACCTGCATTGTAAAAAAACGGAAAAAACAAACACACAACAGCCACAATAACGAGTGGGTAGTTTAAGTGTATGGCAATAACCGATAACCCCTCTTTGTATGACCACGCTGGCGCACCTAAAAATGTAAGCGCACTAACATAGGTTGCCACTACCGATATACCAATAGCCCACCAAGGTGTATTTTTTCGGCCAATATAAAAATCATTAGCACTGCTCACCTTTTTACTTATTACAAACCCAAGTATGAGGTTAGCAATAATGTACCCGATGAGAATGCTCCAATTCAATAATCCAAAATCATTCATAATTAATCCTGTTAGATTAGGTATTACGGGCTAATTAGCCTATTTATACTTTTTATTTTGAATCATCATGAATCACTTTGACTTCGAAGTCAATTGTCATTAGTATTATTTTAAATCGATTTATAACTTAGTATTTACAGGCTTTTAATTACTCTTTAAATAGAATACATTTTAGCAATGCATATTTATTTGCGGTTTAAGAGTGTTAATTTGATTGCGCAAACAACAAGGGAACATCATGGCAGAAATAATTAATAATAAGCAGTTGGTTCGTCAGTTTCATGCTGCATTAGAAAAAACACAAGGTAATGATTTAAATGCTGTATTTAAAGAGTACTTGGCAGATAATTACAGCTTTAAAGGTGTGCATCCGTTTAATGAATTAAATAATGCTAATGATGTGATTGAGCATGTTTGGCAGCCTTTATTTCATTCTTTTAAAGCACTTCAGCGCCGTGAAGATATTTTTATTGCAGGGCAAAGTGAAGCCGATGGTGGCGAGTGGGTAATGAGTATGGGCCACTTTATGGGCCTCTTTGATCGTGACTGGTTAGGTATTGCACCTTCTCATAAATTGGCGACAATTCGCTACGCTGAGTTTAACTGTGTTAAAGACGGTAAAATTATTCAAACTGGTTTTTTTGTCGATATTATTGGGGTGATGCTACAAGTAGGTTTAAACCCATTACCGCTCTCTACCGGGCAATACTTTACTTATCCTGGGCCACGTACCCACGATGGAGTTCGTTTAGGTGAAGGGAGCGATGAGCAAAGTACGCGCACAATGAACTTGGTTAATCAGATGATTGATAACCTAACCGCGCTTAATCAAAGCGGTATAAATACCTGCCCACCTGAAGTGCTTGCAAAAACATGGGATGAAAATATGGTTTGGTATGGCCCTGCGGGAATTGGCGCTACATATACAATTGAGCGTTATCAGCAACAGCATATGTATCCGTTTAGAGAAGGGTTAACGGGTAAAGTATTTAATGGCCATATTTGCCGGTTTGCTGAGGATGAATATGCATGCTTTTTTGGTTGGCCAAACTTAACAAATACCGCCATTGGTGGCTTTTTAGGTTTACCTGGAGCTAATACTCCTGCTGATATGCGCGTGGTTGATGTATATCATCGTGAAGGTGATAAGCTAGTTGAAAACTGGGTAATTATTGACTTACCGTATTGGTTAAAACAACAAGGCTTAGATATTTTAAAACGCACACAAAGTATTGCTAATCCGGGGGCGTAGCCTGTTTAAGCTATAAAAAAGCTCTGTTTTACAGAGCTTTTTTATTTATACGGCTTTAATTGTTAGGGCGCAAAGTTTAAATAGTGCGCTTTAGTTAGTTCTTTCATACGAGCTAATACATCAACTCCAATTTGATTGTACACATCAAGCATATCTATCAGCACCCAGTTTTCGCGAATTAAGTTATTCTCGACTCGCCAAAAGTCGAGACTACGCATGGTTATTTGCTGATTTGCGGGCGCAATACCTAACCAACCACCGTTACTAATAGTCATGCTCATACCAGGCCATGCAGTAAACCCTACGTAGTTTTCATCGGCAAATAAATAACCTTTACTTGCATCGCCTACACGATTGGGTAGGGCATTTAAAAACGGGATTTGATGCCAATTTCTAAAGCCTTTTATACCGCGTGCAGTGCCTATTGTGCTTGGTCCATACCAGCTACAATGCGGATGCCAAAAGTGCTCTAGCTTCATGGCTTCAATGCCACCTTCAGCATAAAATCCAAGATGCTCACACATATCGCCCACAAGCTTTAAACTTTGCGCAGCTTGTTCGCTATTATAAGGACGGGTGATTACCCCATCTTGTGTGGCAGGCCCTGGCACATGCCACTCTTTGCCTAAGCTCGGAGACAGTGGCCATACGTTTGCTTGCATCATTACTTCGGGAATATCCCAAATAGCTTGTACTTCAACCACTTTGCTATTTTTAATCCGGTAAAACTCATGAAAACGCATACTCACTTGATGCCCTGTGGGTGGAATGCCTAGCCATGGTTTTTCGAATGAGCCGGTATAGTATCCACAGCAGCCAACCCAATCAGAGTCGTTTATAGAGCTACCTGCCATTACAATGGTATCGCGGCGTTCAAGGCCAACAAATGCTTTGCTAAGGGGTAAATAGGCTTGCTCAATAAGTGCATTAGGATTTGCGAGTGTTTCAAACGGGTAGCAAAGTTGTATTAATGCGTCATCAGTAAATAAGTTTGTGACTTCTTTTTTGAGCAAATTTATATCAAAGTTATAAAGTGCGCTTCTGAAGTTTTTAATTAACTCTTTATTTTTGTTATGGATACTCATATTTTTGATTCACTTGTAGCTGATTCAAAGTCTGCACGTAATTGCTTAGCACCACTTAGTAAAAAGCTATGATCAGAGCCTAATAAATAAAAACTTACGCCTAACGATTGCCAATGACTTAGCTCACTTAAATTACCAACAAACATGCCACAGCATTTATTATATTTTGCCGCCGCGTTAGCTATTTTAGTAACGGCATCAATAACAATCGGAGCGCTTGGGTTGGTTTCACCGAGGGAAATAGTTAAGTCCATTCGGCCTATAAAAATACAGTCAATTTCGTTTATTTGGCATAATTCATCGATGTTCTCAAGCGCATCGGCATCCTCTATTTGAGCAATAATGCAGGTAGATGATTTGTTGGCTGCTAAGTTATCGATTAATGCATGTGTGGTATAGCCTGCAAAGCGGCTTGAACCTGCGTAACCCCTACCGTTGTTGCCATAAAAGCAGTTTTTAATAATCGCTTTTGCTTGCTCTGGCGTTTTAATGTGAGGTAGCACTAAACCATCGGCACCGATATCTAAACTGCTAAGTATAGTGGCGTGATCGGTATTACTTACGCGAATAAGGGTCGGCATATTTTTAGTACGCGCTGCCATAATGCAACTATCTAAATCGCCGCGATCAAACGGAGCATGCTCTGCATCTAAACACAAAACATCGAGATTAGTGTGAGAAAGTACTTCGGTATTATGATAATGAGTACTTTTTATAAATGTGCCTAATAGCAATTGTTGAGCATTTAACTTTTGTTTTAAATTCATTTAATAGACTCCAACCAATCTAAGAGTAGTGCGTTTAGGGTGTTACTTCTTTCAAGCGGGACGAAATGCCCACAATTGCCTAATAAAATAAGATCGCTATTAAGGCAAGCGTTATGCATTGTTTTTTGAATAGTGCTTGGACATAAAACGTCACGTTCACCACCAACAAATAGTAATTTTTTATTGGTTTGCTTAATAACGTTTAGGGTGTCTTCGCGTGTTGCAAGGGCATTTAATTGTGCACTAAAAGCGTTAAAACCAAGCTCATTTGCCATTGTTAATGCAAGTTCACTGTGCTTTATATTTGGCTGGTGGAAATAATGCGGTAAAAAGTCGTGCTTAAGTACGCTTTCTACGCCTGTAGCGTGTGCTTGCTCAATTTGTTTTTGCCTAATAGCCGGGCGTTCGAGTTTGTCGGCTAGGCTATTACTTGATATTAAGCACAGCGACTGTATAAGCTCAGGGTTTGATTTTAAAAGTGCAAGGGCAACAATCCCACCCATTGAAAAACCAATAAAAGGAGCAGGCTTTAGGGCTATGGTTTTAGTAAGCTCAGCCATTTTTGCAATGCTTGTTTGTTCAGTAAATGGAATAACGTGAGGGGTATAACCCGCATTTTGAAGGGCAATTATTTGCGCTTCAAACATACGGTGGTTACACATAGTACCAGGTAAAATATAAACAGGATTTTTGGCCACAAAAATTCCTTAATTTAGCGTGTTTTAATAGAGTTCCCTGTAATTAATGAACCGGTAAAAACTCGTGCTTCAGCAGCGGCTTGAGGGTTTTCAATACGTTCCATGAGTATGTCTACAGCGGCTTTAGTTAGCTGTTTCATAGGTTGTTGTATTGTGGTTATTTGATAGTTGTACCAAGACGCAGCACTAATACCATCAAACCCTACCACCGACACATCGTCGGGTACGCTTAAGTTTAAGTTTTGTTTGATTTCATCAATTATGCCAATGGCCATTACATCGTTACTGCAAATAATAGCATCGGGTAGGGTGTTTGTTTTTAACCAATCTTCTAATGCACTTCGTGCTGATTTATAGCCATAATCACCATAAATAACAGGCGTATTTTGGATACCTAAAGTGTGTAAATAATTTTGAGCTATTTCACGGCGCTCGTTGGCTACATCGGAGTCATCTGGGCCGGCAATAATTAAATACGACTTATGGTTAGATTGGTGTAATAAATCAATTAGCTGTTTAATGCCTTTATCGTGATTACAGCAAACTGTGTTTGCATTCGATTCAGGCACATTACGGTTATAAAGCACAATAGGTGTGCTGTGTTTAGCAAATAAATCCAGGCTTTTACTATCAAAGTGAGCCGCTAGAGCAATTACGCCATCAACCTGAAAGGTCCAAATGTTTTCGAGTAATTCATCTAATTCGTCTGCGTCATCAAGAGTAAAGAGCAGCACTCGTTTATTGTTAAGTGCTAGCTCTTTGTTAAGCTCAGAGAGTACCTCAGGGTAGTTCAAGTTTGCTCGCGATGATAAAATAACCGCGACCATACCAGACTGTTTGGTGATCAACATACGGGCAATGGCATTAGGGCGATAGCCCATTTCATTGGCTGTTGCGACTACCTTTTCGCGGGTTTTTTTAGACACGCTAAATCCGGGTCTAAATACACGCGATACCGCTGATTGTGATACACCCGCTTCGCGGGCTACATCATATGAGGTGACTCGTTTTTGCTTTGACAATGATTTATTTCCTATATCGTCTTACTCGTATGTCTGCTTGTTCTTTGTGGCCAGCGAACCCTTCTGCAGCACATAAACGTGAACAATACTCACCAACAACAACCGAGGCTTCTTCTGTTACTCGTTGGAAAGTACATGTTTTTATGAATTTTCCTACCCATAGCCCACCAGTATAACGCGCTGCTTTACCTGTGGGTAGTGTATGGTTTGTACCAATACATTTATCTCCATAAGAAACGTTAGTTTGCGGACCTAAAAACAAGGCTCCAAAGTTTTGCATGTTTTCTTTGAAGTAGTCGGTATTGCGAGTCATAATTTGTACGTGTTCAAATGCAAGATCGTTAGCAACTTCGATCATCTCCTCATAGGTATCACATACAATAACTTCACCATGATCCTTCCATGCCACACCTGCAATATCAGCTGTAGGTAATATGGTAAGTTGTCTCTCTACTTCAGCCATTGTATCAATAGCTAATTGCTCAGAGTTAGTCAGTAAAATAGCGGGAGACGTAGGACCGTGCTCTGCTTGGCCTAATAGGTCGGTTGCACATAGTTCGCCATCTACACTGTCATCAGCAATAACGAGTGTTTCGGTAGGGCCTGCAAATAAATCGATACCAACTCGGCCAAATAACTGTCGTTTAGCCTCGGCTACAAAGGCGTTACCCGGGCCTACAATCATATCTACTGGAGCAATAGTTTGCGTTCCAATAGCCATTGCAGCAACGGCTTGTACACCACCGAGGCAGTAAATTTCATCTGCGCCTGCCATATCCATTGCAACCACAATTTCTGGTGATGGCTTGCCATTAAAAGGTGGAGCCATGGCGATAACACGTTTAACACCGGCTACTTTAGCCGTTAATACACTCATGTGCGCAGAGGCTAGTAGTGGATATTTCCCTCCTGGTACGTAACAACCTACGCTCTCCATTGCTATGTGTTTATGGCCAAGTGTAACGCCAGGTAGTGTTTCTACTTCAACGTCTTTCATTGAGTCACGTTGAATTTGAGCAAAATTGCGGACTTGGCTTTGCGCCCATTTAATATCTTCGATTAATTGATCATCAAGTTGTGCATAACACGCTTTAATTTCATCACTAGATAGCCTGAAAGACTTCGGAGTCCACTTGTCAAATTTTTCAGAATATTCACGAATTGCTGCATCACCTTCAGATTCAACACGCGCTAAAATATTTTCTACAATATCTCTTACTGATTGATTTTGTTTTTGTTTTGAGTCAATTGGCTGACCTTTTTTTAAATGCTTTATCATTGTTTATATCCTTAGTGACTAGTTATTTTATACACTGTTGATGAGACGTACTGGTTAAATAATGTCTTGCATCTGTGGGTACTCTAATTAATAATGACTTCGAATGCAATATAGATTTTAGGTGAACAAATGGGATTTGATAAAACTCTTTTACTTGGTAAAACCATTTTGATAACGGGTGCGGGTAAAGGCATTGGTAAATCGTGCGTACAAAAGTGTGTAGATGCGGGTGCAAATATAATTGCTGTGGCGCGTACAAAACACGATTTGGAGCAGCTCAAGGAATATGCTCCTTCGCAAATAGAAATCTGGCCGCTTGATATAAACAGTGATGCTTTTTATGATCGTTTACGAGGGCTTACTAAGTTAGACGGTTTACTTAACAACGCAGGTATTAACCGTGTTGCGCCAATGCTTGAGCAAACAGATGACAATATTGATGATGTAATTTCGATGAATATTCGTAGTGTTTATCGAATAAGCCAAGCAGCATTACCAGCTTTAATTAACTCTGGTGCCGGTGCTGTGGTTAACATGTCATCTCAAATGGGTTTTGTAGGCTCACCTAATCGCACTTTGTATTGCATGAGTAAGCATGCGGTAGAGGGGCTCACCAAGGCACTTGCTGTTGAACTAGCAACACAAAATGTACGTGTAAACACGGTTGCCCCTACGTTTGTTGAAACGCCAATGACAAAGCCAATGCTTGAAAATCCCGACTTCAAAAAGTTTGTTTATGACATGATCCCAATGAAAAAAATTGCCCAAACGGATGATGTTGCAAATGCTTGTGTATTTTTGCTTAGTGAGTTGTCTGCAATGATCACAGGAACAAGTATAAAAATTGATGGCGGCTGGACCGCTCAGTAATTAATTTAGGAGAGAATAATGAGTTTATTTGCAGATCGCTTAGTACGATACGATGATTTAATTCCGTGTAAGAACGCCTTTATTGATACGCGTTCGCCTGGTAGTGATCAAAAAGAAAATTTTACTATTATAGGTCCAGGTGTTGCAGAAAACCCTAATCAGCATGTGCATATTTCTATACCACATGGGTTTAATATTGGTGGTGCTCGCCAACCTGCTGGGTGCTTAAACTCGCAGCATAGCCACTTAACCGAAGAAATATTTGTTGTACACAGTGGCACATGGGCATTTTATACCGGTGTAGACGGTAAAGACGCTAAGGTAATTTTAAACGAAGGTGATATTATTTCGATTCCTTTAGATATTTTTAGAGGATTTGAAAACGTAGGTAATGGTATTGGCTACTTATATGCAGTGCTTGGCAGTGACGATCCGGGTAGAGTACTTTGGGCTCCACAAGTATTTGATATGGCAAAAGAGTTTGGCCTTATTTTACTTGAAAATGGCAGTTTAGTAGATACAACGCTCAATGAAAAAGCCCCTGATGGGGTTAGTCCAATGGCTGTTACTAGCAGCGAACAAATAGCGCAGCACCGAATAATAACAGACGAAGAGCTTGCGCAAACAGTGGTCAGAGCAAGTGATTTTAATTGGAACAAGCACTCTTACCTAAGCCAATTCGAAGGTGTTTACGAAGCACCGCTAGTGGGTAATTTAAATGCCGATACGCCTATTCAAACACAACTAAATTGGCCACATGGATTTAATATATCAGCGTTAAAACTCCAACCAAATGCAAAAATAGCAAAACACATTCGTTTTGAAGAAGAGGTTATTTTTGTTCATCAAGGTAGCTTAACCATTGATTTAGGCGATAAAGTATTAACGCTTACTCAAGGAGATACATTTTCAGTTCCTATTGAGCATAGCCGAGCGTTTAGTAATGAAGCGAAAAATGATTGTATTGTGTATATTACTCGCAGGAATGATTCGCCAAAAGATCCGCAATTTATTTAAACTTTAATGCCATATGTAATTTAAGGCACTTAGCTTGTTTTAGCTAAGTGCCTTCTTCGTGGTAAAAAACCAGTAACCAGCATAGTGCCTACAATTACAAATAGTGCGCCTAGTAATGTATTTGACCCTATTTGCTCATCTAAAAATAAATGCCCCCAAAATATGCCAAATAATGGAATTAAAAAGGTGACAGTGAGTGCTGAAGTTGGGCCTATATCGTCAATAAGTTTAAAAAATAATATATAAGCAAGGGCGGTACATACCACGCCCAGTACTAATACACCTAGCATAACGTTGGTGGTTGGAACTTCACGTATTGGCATAAATAAGATAAGTGGCAATACCATAAAACTCGACGCCCACATTGAGCCATGGGCGTTATCGAATGGGGCCAGTTTAGGCGCATTTTTAGTGTAATGTGATGCAATGGCATAGCAAAGTGAAGCGCTTAATGCCGCTACTATGGCTATGATTGATTGGCTATTTAATACAAAGTGATTTTGGCCAACGAGTATTGCAACACCTATTAAGCCAAGTAGTAAACCAAGCACCATACTTTTATTGGGCTTTGTTTTCGTCCATAAAATACCTACTACTGCGCCCCAAATAGGAGTTGTTGAATTTAAAATTGATAAAGTAGAAGCGCTTATAGTTTGAGCTGCGTAAGCAAAAAATAAAAACGGCAGAGCCGAATTAAACGCGCCTATAATAAAAAAGTGTTTTTTGTGTTCAGTAAAGGCTAAACGGCGCTTTAAATACAAGGCAACAATAAATAAAGTAACTGCAGCAAAGCCGACTCTAAACTCAATTAATACTGCAGGCCCCAAGCTGTTAGCTGCCATTCGCATAAATAAAAATGATGCGCCCCAAATAGCGGCCAGAAAAAATAATCGCAGTAAGCTTGCTAAGGTCATGATAGTATTTTAATTATGCATATTGGGTTTTAGAATAGCAGGGTTTATAAACCCTGTAAGCCATATTCGGAACTGGCATATAAAAACCTAAATTCAAGAAATAATAAATTAAGGATAAGAATGAAAAAATTCTCAGTAGCTTCTATGGTATTTATCACTTTGTTGGGGGGATGTAATTCTAGCCCAATCAACCTTTATAGTGATACCACCATGAAAAAGAATGAATATAATGGTATTAAAGCGTATCGAAAAGGGCAGTTTGAGGCCGCTTTCAATTATTTAAAAGAGCCTGCTGGGCTAGGCTATAAAAGCGCACAGTACACATTGGCGTTTATGTTTTTGAAAGGCCAATACTTGGAGCAATCTACTAAACTAGGGATGGGCTGGCTAGGCGTTGCAAAGGAAGCGGGGGTTGAAAATTGGTCTGCGCAATACGATGTATTTTACAGTGCAGCGAATACGCAGCAAAAACAACAAATAGACGAAACAGTTGCGTTGTATATAACGCAATTTGGCGTTAAGGCACAAAATATGACCTGTCGTCGTTCAACTTCGCCTAGGCGTACATTTGGTGAAGTTAAAATTGATTGCACTAAGCACGAAGGTATCGTTACCGAGCACGACATACAAATAATAGAATAGAGTTATAGCCTTTCTAGCTTCTTTTCAAAGTCGCTTTTAACTATTTCAAGTGCTTTGAGTACTTCTTCTGGAGCAACATCGTGTTGCTCTAAAATCATTATTAAATCTACTGCAAGTTTAATATGCGTAGGGGCTTGATCAAGTGGGTTTGTCATTTAACTCTTTCTTTTTTGATATTTGGTTAATGGCAACATTTATAGCTGTTTGCACACGTTGTTCCATATGTATACGCTCTGATTGTGGTAAATAAAATGCCATATCAACATCGTAGCGAATGTATCGTGGTGGGAGTTGGTTTAGTACTGTACAGCAAAAGTCAGCCATTACGTCTTCATCATATTTTTCGTCAAGTTTAAGTTTGATAACTTCCTCGACTACAATTTTCTCGTAATAGTTGTGTATGTCTTCGTGTAATCGCATATTCCCACCGCTTTAAAAAATAATCCGTTTAACTGAGTCTATACTAAGGCTTGCTATAAATCGATAGCGGCTTTAAAGAGTTGTTTATGAACGTTAATTAGCTCACTTAAATTACGCTGATAACCTCCGCCTAGGGCGCACATTAGTGGAGTTTGTTGTTGCTTACAAAAGTTGAGAACAAAAAAATCGCGCTTATATACGCCATCCAGTGACACATCAAACAAACCTAACTCGTCTTTAGCGTAAATATCAGCGCCTGCGTTATACAAAATAATATCTGGATTATGAATACGCACGCAAAAATCGAGTGCTTGCCATACTGTAGTAAGGTATTCAGTGTCGGTTGTTTTAGCAGGTAATGCAAAATCGTAAGTAGACTGTTGTTTATTACGCGGGAAGTTTTGTTCACAATGAATTGAGCAGGTAATTATTTGGTCATTTTTTTGAGTGATTTGCGCTGTGCCATCGCCTTGATGTACGTCGCAATCAAAAATTAAAACAGTGTCAGCTTGCTCTGTATTTATTAAATGTGCAGCGGTAATAGCTAAATCATTAAAAATACAAAAACCACTGCCAAAATCACTATAAGCATGATGATAACCACCGCTCAAGTTAAAGGTTAGATCGTGACTAAAAGCCGCTTCAGCTGCTTGAATACTCCCGCCAATTGATAAAAGAGTACGCTCTACAAGTTGTTGCGAGTAGGGGAATCCCATCTTTTTAATTGCTTTATTGCCTAGAGTCCCATTTAAAAAGTCATCTATATAACGTTGGTTATGACATAGCGCAAGTTGAGGTGCGGTTGCTTTTTTAGGTTCTTGAAAAGCACTTGCCAAAACACCGAGGCTTTCTATTTCGGTTTTAAGTAACTTATACTTTTGAATAGGAAACCGATGACGTTCTGGCAGTATAAGGTCTGAATACAATGGGTGATAATAAAGCTGCATAGTAAAGTGCGCCTTAACGCAGTTGTTGTTTTTCTACTTGTTGTATTTTGTCTTCAGTGGCAGAAATTGCTTTTCTGCAGCGACCTAACCGAGCATGTGTGCTTAATATTTCAAGGTTAAGCTTTTGTGCTTTAGCAGGCGAGGCTTTATCCATTTGCATTTTTCGCTCTTCAATCATGAGTACTAACCGACGTTCAAACTCATGGTTTTGTTTTAATTCGTCATAAAGCTCGTGCGATGATTGCATTATTTTTTGTACAGCGTGCTTATAAACAGTTTGCTTAGGGCGAGGTTTATAATGGCTTTTGTTTTCTTTAACCCAAATAGGCGTTGATTTAATAACATTAAACACGGCTTGTACTTGTGCGCCAATGCGTTCAAGTGCGTAGGTATAAGCATGACGATGCTCGCTTGGCGGTAATCGTGACACTTCGTCTTCAATTTCTATTACGTAATCGACTAGGTTCATGCTTTTTGTACTAAAAACTGCGCGGTCAAACAAGCTCGGTTGCGCCTGCATATAACGGTTTTTAGAAAACAGTTTAGCTTTATCAAATTGCTCAGCTTGTTGTTTTAGCGTTGCAACTTGTTGGCGTAGTTTATCTAAAGCCATTGAATGCATATTAAAAGTAAGCCTCGTAAATTAGTTTTAATGCTAAAAGTATAACCATAGTATTAAATACAGGGCGAATAAATTTACTACCAAAGCGTATTGCCGAATGCGCGCCAAACCATGCGCCTAGCATAATAAAAAAGCCCATCGTTATGCCAAGTAAAAAGTTTACATGGCCGAGTGCTACAAAGGTAATTAAAGATATAAAGTTAGAAACAAAGTTCATTGAACGCGCTAAGCCACAATTGAGTAGCAAGTTCATATTATAAAGCATGCCATTGGAGGCTGTCCAAAAAGTGCCAGTACCTGGGCCTGCTAAACCATCAAAAAAGCCTAATACTAAACCTTGTAGCCATTGTTTTATTTTCATCGCTTTGTTTAGTTTAGGAAGTTCATCGCCTTCCGTGGTGCTTAAATTACCAAATAAGCTATAGGCAGCAACTAAAATAATAATAATTGGGAGTAGTTTGTTTAAAAAATCGATACTTAAATGGTCAACAATAACAGTGCCTATCAATGCACCTATTGCGGTAGCAATAATGGAGGCAGCCCAAAACTTTGGACTAAATAAGTTCTTTTTATAATAGGTATAGCTTGCTGTTAAGGAGCCAAAACTTGCAGCTAGTTTATTGGTGCCTAATGTTAAATGTGGAGGTAAGCCAGCAGTTAATAAAGCGGGCACAGTCAGCATGCCACCGCCACCGGCGATAGCGTCTATAAAACCTGCGGCAAGTGCAACAGCACATAAAACAGCCCAGGTTGTTGGATCGAGTGCGAGTTCAAACATTAATAATCTATTTGTCTTTTAAAAGGTGGTAGGGTGTCGAGCATGGCTTTACCGTATCGCTTAGTAACTAAGCGTCTATCGAGAATAGTAATACAGCCTTCATCACTCTCTTTTCGCAGCAGTCTACCACAGCTTTGTACCAATTTCTTTGCGGCGTCTGGCACGGTAATCGTTAAAAACGGGTTACCGCCTTTGCTTTGTACAAATTCTGCTTGCGCTTCTTCTATTGGCGAAGTAGGTACAGCAAACGGGATTTTAGTAATTATTAAGTTCTCTAAATATTTTCCTGGTAAATCAAGACCTTCTGAAAGGCTTTGTGTTCCAAATAAAATACTGCCTTTGCCTTCGTCTACATTTTTGGTGTGTAACTTAAGCAACGCTTCTCGCGACATCTCACCTTGTACTAATAAGTTAAAACCTTTTGTTCTAAGAAACTTTGTTACGTGGTCCATTTGCCAATAAGAAGCGAACAATACAAGGTTCGCTTTTTTATCATCTAGGTACTCTGGTAAAGTTTTAGCTAAGTGGTCACTAAAGTCTTTATCGGTTGGCTCTACTTTTGATACAGGAATACGTAAAGTGGCTTGTTTGGGATAATCAAAAGGAGAAGGTACTTTAATAAATTTAACGCCTTCTTCTTTGGCAAGCCCAGTTTCGTAAGCAAAGTGATCAAATGAGCCGAGTGCACTTAATGTGGCTGAGCACAAAACAGCGCCCGCGCATTCGCGCCATAATTTATCTTTTAAGTAATAACCGACTTCAATAGGGCAGTCGCTTAATAAGTGATCGTGATGGCTTTTATATTCAAGGCGTTTTATCCACCGTGCATGCGGAGCACCTTCGCCTTTTTTAGCGTAGCTAAACCAAAGTTTGTTTAGCTGCTCTAATCTGTTTATGTATTGCCCGCTTTCGCCTAGTATTGGGTCGGCAACGTAAGGTTTTATATCGCCGTCACTTACATCTTGGGTAAGGGTGTCGTGCATTTTGTTTAAGCAGCGCAGCGCATCTTGCGTGGCTTCGCTTATGTCTTTTGCTTTACTGTGCAATGATTCTGGAATTTCACCGTGTTCAAAGCGATAAGTATCGTCTTTTGAGTACTCAAAATCGGCTTTGTCGAGAATATCACGCACTACTTTTAAATCTTTATTAGCATCGTTAATACTGTCGCAAAGCTTAAAGTTTTGCCCAATAGCCCTTTGCCCCACTAAAATTTTAGCCATTTTTCCGCTAAACTTGGTGAGCTTATCAAGCCATTCTATCGTGCCTTTAATTGTTGCAGCAGCTGATGAAAAGTCGCGTGTGATGTGCGCCAAATGATGCGCTTCATCAATAACATAAATAGTGTTGTCGGGTTCGGGTAAAATTTTACCACCGCCTAAGTCTAAATCGGCAAGTAGTAATGAGTGATTAATTACCAGAACATCCATTTGCATTAATTGATTACGAGCAAGTTGAAACGGACACGTTTGATGGGCCTTCATTTGACGTTGGCAAGAATGTTTATCGCAAGCTATTAAGTTCCACACTCTGTCGGGTACTGTGTCAGCCCAGCTGTCTCTATCGCCTTGCCATTTTTTATTAACATAGGCGTTGTATAACTCATTTAAACATTTGGTTTCCATTGCGCTCAGTGGTGAAGTAAGCGTTGGCATAAAGTCCATTTGTGTTTGGCTATCGCCGTTTACAGCATTATGTAATTTGTGGGCACAAATATAACGATGGCGACCTTTTACCAAATCAAATTTAAAGTCGAGGCCTGAATGTTTTTTAAAAAATGGCAGTTCTTTTGCTATTAATTGCTCTTGAAGTGCAACGGTTGCGGTAGAAATAACTAGCTTCTTTTTTTGCGCTAAGGCAAGAGGCAGTGCGCCTAAACAATAAGCAAGGGACTTACCTGTGCCGGTGCCAGCTTCAATAACACATATGCGCTGCTTTTTATGGTATTCACCTGCAAGGGTTTTTGCTATTTCAGCAACAAGGTAGTTTTGACTGCTGCGAGGGCGATAATCGTTTAGGTTACTAGCCACATGCTGGTGTACTTGCCTAATTGTTTTTTTTAGTGAGTCAGAAAGCATGGGATGATTTACCTAAAGTATGTATATAATTACAGTGCTATGGATTTTAGAGTTATAAGAGTGTAACTACAAGAAGTGATGAAATTAATTTAGCAAAATAAAGTCTCTGAGTGTTTATTTTGGTTGAATGTATGGCTTTAAAGCATTTTGAATTAAGTAAAAACTTACATATATATGTATAAGGTTTAGTAATAGTGTACTTAACAGGCGGTTTTATTGTTTCTTCTCATGCTTATGATACTGCAAACGGCATATGTTACGAAGCGTGGTTTTGTAGTGATAAAGGACCTATAAAAACGGTGTCGGCTAACGAAAATGCACTGTTTTTTATCAAAAGCAAAGATGCTGAAATAGCGAATGAAATATTAGTAGCTGAATCACTTAACTTTAATATTAAAAGTCTTGAGCTAAAAAACTTTCAGCAAGAAGATATGTCGGCCTGTTACTTCAAATCACTTAAACATTTTTATTCTGCTACTAAAGCTTTAAAGCAACGTGGAGTTGTATTATTTGAAGAAGATATTCGACCAATAGAGCGTTATTTAATGGAACGCTTTATAAAAGGTGGAGCTTGGATAACGGGTAATGTATTTAAACAAGATGGCTATACATTAATAACCGACGCTAAATTAAAAGCGAATGAAGAATATTCCCCAATCCTTAATAAGCTCTCGTTAGACATTGAATGTAACGAAAGTGGGGTTTTGTTTTCTGTTGGACTCGTGGGCTGTAATTTAGACTGTGTTTTAATGATTGGCGAGCCAGATAGAGAAGCTACCAACCTCGAGTTTGATATTATTTGGTGTGTAGATGAGGCTGAGCTGTTAAAGGGGTTAGAGCATTTTATTAAGCTTAGCGATCCTGATGTAATAATTGGCTGGAATGTAATTGAGTTCGACTTTGCTGTTATTCATGAAAGAGCTGAAGCACTCGGGATTAAGTTATTACTGGGTAGAGGAAATCAGCCTTTATATGTTCGAAAAGGGCACTTTACTCGAGTATCGATCCCTGGGCGATGTGTAGTTGATGGAATAGACACTTTAAAAAGTGGCACATATAGCTTTGAGAGTTTTTCGTTAGCTAATGTTTCAAATCAAGTGTTGGGTGAGTCTAAATTAATCGATACGGCTAATAGTCTGCAAGAAATTATTAGGCAATTTAATGAAGATAAGCTTTCTTTAGCAAAATATAATCGACAAGATTGTATTTTGGTAAAGAAAATTTTTGATAAATTAAAGCTACTCGATTTTTCTATTATAAGAACAAAGCTTACGGGATTAGAGCTTGAAAAAAAGGGCGGCTCTGTTGCTGCTTTTATTAATATGTATTTACCATTACTGCATCGCAGTGGTTATGTTGCCCCAAATATGGGCGATCATGGACTTACATTTGAAAGCCCTGGTGGTTATGTCATGGAGTCGATTCCTGGCCTTTATAAAAATGTCATTGTTTTAGACTTTAAAAGCCTATACCCCAGTATTATGCAAACTTTTTACATTGATCCACTAGGACTAATAGAAGGTCTGCAAAATCCTGAACATAGTGTGCAGGGATTTAATGAAGCCGTATTCTCGCGAGACAAGCATCACTTACCTTTACTCGTTAAAAGCTTAGCGTCTCAAAGGCAGCTTGCCAAAGACAACCAAGACCAAATGCTCTCTCAAGCAATTAAAATAATAATGAATAGTTTATATGGCGTTCTAGGCTCAAAAGGATGTCGGTTTTACGATCCTAGGTTATCGAGCTCTATTACGCTAAGAGGGCACGAAATAATGCTACAAACTAAAAAGTGGATAGAGGAACTTGGTTATAGCGTTATTTATGGCGATACCGATTCTACGTTTATTAAGTTGGATGATGAGCTAACACCAGATGAGTGTAATGAAATTGGTGCGTTTTTAGCTAAAAAGATAACTACAGATTGGGTTAATGAGACTAAACAAACGCACAACTTAACAAGTCATTTAGAAATAGAGTTTGAATCTCTTTATAGTCCTTTCTTTTTACCAACCATAAGGGGGAAGCTAGTTGGCTCTAAAAAGCGCTATGTCGGTAAATTAATTAAACCAAACGAATCAAAACTAGTATTTAAAGGATTAGAAACGGTAAGAAGTGATTGGACTAAACTTGCTCAACAATTTCAGTTCGATCTATTTACTGGTCTTTTTGATGGAAATTTAAACATAAATGACCTTGTAAAAGACTATACAACAAAGCTATTTAAAGGTGAGTTTGATGATTTACTCATATTTAAAAAGAGATTAGGTCAAAACTTAATCGATTATAAAAAGAATATCCCTCCTCATATTCAGGCAGTTAAGAAACATCAGAAAAAAAATAGCGAATTTACAGTTAATAGAGGTGAATTTGTTACATTCGTTTACACAACAGGCGGAGTTGAGCTGTATCAAGGCCTTCATAGCTATGACTATGCAATTTATTTAGAAAAGCAAATTGTACCGCTTTTAGATATGGTAGAGCCATTAATTAACCGAAATGTAAATAATTCGGAGAGAAATCAGTTTAAATTATTCTAATTTATACCTTAATGAGATGTATTTGATTACATAATCCACTTTTTCGCTCTTAAATTGTACGATAATTCCTGTTTTATAAATAAAATCACTAAAAAACCTCTTTAATAATTAATATTTAGTTAACAGAGGTTGGCTTTTTGGTTTTTTTTGTTTATTATTTGTTTAAATCACTGTTAATAGCATGTGATTATAAAAAAATAATTAAATAATAGTTGCTTCTATAAAGTTGTAACACCAGGGAGAATCAAATGTTAAATAATCAAGTTTCAAAAGCAGTTCGCTTAGCGATTGCGTTTGGTGCAGCATCCACTGCTGCATTTTCAGTAAGTTCATTTGCTGCGGAAGAAGACGGAGTAGAAAAAGTAGAGCGTATAGAAGTTACTGGTTCGCGTATCAAACGTACAGACCTTGAAGGTGCTTCACCAGTAAATATTATTACGGCTGAAGACATGCAGATCGAAGGTAACTTCACTGTAGCTGATGCACTTCGAGGCAGTAGCTTTAACTCGTTCGGTTCTTTTTCAGAGCGTTCAGGTAGCTCTGCACAATCTCAAGCTACGATTAACCTACGTGGTGCTGGCTCTAGCCGTACACTAGTGCTACTTGATGGCAAACGTATGCCTGGTTCACCAACTCTTGGTGGCCAATCAGCAAATCTAAACTCAATTCCAATGGCTGCTGTTGAGCGTATAGAAATTCTAACTGATGGTGCATCTTCAACTTATGGTTCAGATGCAATGGCTGGTGTTGTAAACATCATCATGAAGAAGAATTATGAAGGTCTTCAATTCCAAGGTGAAGCAGGACACCGTGATCAAGATGAAGGTACAACTTCATCTAGCTTCTCTGTAACTGCTGGTTACTCTACAGATAAAGGTAACGTAACATTTGCTTTCGATCATCAGAAACGTGAAGGTATATCTGATGGTGACCGCGATTACACTAAAGCTTCAGCAACAGACCTTGATGGTGATGGCGTAATTCAGGCGTACGAAGAAACTAAAGGCTGGTCTATCTATGGTGCTACAGTTGCATCACCTGACTTCTCAGAAGCGCAAGCATCACCAATATGTGATGATTTAACAGCAGAGTACGGTGAGGATACTTTCCGTAAGTTTGCAGCTGACAATGATTGGGGTAGTGAAGGTTCTACTTATTGTATGTTTGCTTTCGCAAATGTATCTTACAACAAAGCTTCTATTGACCGTAATACTGTATATTTAGATGCAAATTATGAATTGAATGACGATATAGAATGGTATGGCCGTGCTATGTTTGTTCAAAATAGCTCATTTGGTCGTTATGCTCCACCTGCCGCAGCATGGAATAACTTAGCAGCAGATAATGAAGCAAACCCTTATGATGAAGAAACAACTGGCTACTGGCGTTGGGCTGGTATTGGTAATCGTGATGGTAACGTTGATGATTACAGCCAAGACTACCTAATGGGTCTACGCGGTGATTTAGAATGGAATAACGCATCTTGGGATGTTTATTACCATACTAACAAGGCGGACAACAAATCTGTAGGTACTTACTATCTTAGCTACGGTGGTTTAGCTTATAACCAAGCAAATGGAATCGATTTAGGTTCTGATGAAGGTGTTGCAAATATGAAAGCAACAACTTTACAAAGTTCATCTTCTACTTTTAACCAGTACAATGCAGGTATCGGATTCGATTTGTTTGAGTTGCCTGGTGGAACTGTAGCGCATTATTTTGGTGCTGAATTTTTAGAACAAACGTATGCTGATATTTATGACGGCCAATCAGAAGCTGGTCTAATTGGTGGCTCTGCAGGTAACTCTGCGCTTGGTGATCGCGATATTACAGCTTTCTTTTATGAAGTTGCAATGCCTGTAGTTGACTCGCTAGAAGTTAATATTGCTGTACGTTACGATGATTACTCTGACTTTGGAGATAACGTTGCTCCTAAGATATCTGCTCGCTGGCAGGCAGCTGATACAGTTGTAGTTCGTGCATCTTACTCTGAAGCGTTCCGCGCACCAGGTCTTGATCAATTAAATGCTGCAACTACATTTAGTGCTGAATCAGCGATTGATTACTCTCAAGGTGATACATCATCTAAGCAAATTGATACATACTACAAATCAAATACAGAGTTAGGTCCTGAAACATCAGAATACACTAACTTAGGTATAGCTTGGGATGTGATAGAAAACTTCGGTGTTAAAGCTGATTACTTCAATCTATCAATTGATGATGTTATTCAAACTAAAACTGTTCAAGGTCTTCTATCTGATGAAGCTGCGGGTAGAATAACTGCTTTCGCACCTGGCTCTGATGTAAGTAATGAAACTTTTTACTTAATCCGTTCAGAAACAGGTCGTTTATTAGAAGCTGGTACTGGTTACTTCAACGGTAACGGTTTTGAGATTGAAGGCTTAGATTTAACTCTTTACGGTAATATCGATACTAGTGTTGGTGAATTCCGCATGAATACCGTAAATAGCTTTGTGTTATCTTACGATGAAGAGCGTGGCGGTAGAGTTTATAATACTGCGGGTTGGAGTGGTCAACCTGACTTCAAATCTAACACAACACTAACTTGGGCACTTGATGACCATAGTGTTGCTTGGAACATGAACTACACGTCATCTACTTCTGAGAATGAAGCACCAAATGAAGACGGTATATTAGAGCAAGATGGTGAGCTTGACGATTGGTTGATTCATAACCTTACATACAGCTATAACGCTGGTGTTTATGGTACAGTTCGCTTATCTGTAAGTAACTTAACAGATGAAGATCCTGTACTTACATCTACAGGTGCTTATGATAACGCTGATTTATATAATAACTATGGTCGTGATTATCGTATAAACTACACAATTAACTTTTAATCGTTAATTTGTTAGTAAAAAGGGCTGAATTTATTCAGCCTTTTTTTTATGGCTTGTATCCCGCTCTGATATGTATTTAAACATTTAGGATTTATACATAAAATATCTGATAACCTCTCGTACTAGATGTTTACGACAGTATTATAGTTTTGACTTTAAATTAGCCCATCATCAAATAAAACAGCCTAAAAGTTATAATATTTACCGTTATCTCGAAAAATAAAATGAAAAACTATACTGAATATAATGCTTTGAAGGTATGGTATGAGTTTAAGAATACGCTTTTATTAGGTCTCCAGTCAGGCAAAGAAGCCCGAAACAACAAGTTAACAACGGTTAAAGCTCTTCATTTGTAACAACACAAGCTCTATTTATTAGGCGGTTTAATATATTAAAAGGCAATGTTAATAGCTATTATCAGTAGGCGTTTTTTAATGATTTGAAAAACACATGACTAAGATAAGATATAGTGTTTTTTCATGCTCTTGCCTTGGGAGGGTGACCCACATGTTTATAAATATATACTAAACACAAAACGATAGATGACAATGTTTGCAATTAATATCAACATGTATTTACATAGAGAATAAACGAGATGTTTAAGCTAAAAATTTTATTGAATAAATGTAACCCACTAAATAAGCTTAATAATACTCGTTGAATAACTCATATTTATATACAATGAAACGAGACTACACTTAAGCTTAGGAATGAAAAAACCGGATTAAGTGAATAAAAAAAGCAATGACCCGAAGCGGTTAGCTTTCTATTAAAATCTTCAATCTATCTCAGAGCAGGGCAAGATATTTATGAAAAACTATTGGAGTGACTATTGGGCTCAAGGCTATCTGACCTCATTTGGGCAAGATATAAAGAGCAACTACACGGGTAAATTAAAATCTTGTTGGTTAAATTTTTCTGAAAAGTTAAATAGTAACGATAAAGTACTTGATATTGGTACTGGGAATGGTGC
The DNA here is from genome assembly GCF_015864485.1 of Pseudoalteromonas sp. SWN166. Taxonomy (NCBI): domain Bacteria; kingdom Pseudomonadati; phylum Pseudomonadota; class Gammaproteobacteria; order Alteromonadales; family Pseudoalteromonadaceae; genus Pseudoalteromonas; species Pseudoalteromonas sp. SWN166. The sequence goes on along the minus strand of NZ_JADYXB010000004.1, from coordinate 46,967 downwards.
TCTTATTCAATTAATTCAAGATAGTAGTAGCGTTAAATTTAATTTTGTAGGGGTAGATAAAGCAGTTGTTAAAGAAAAGGTAGTGGGTATAGAGTCATCAATAATTTTATCTAATGTAAGTGCTGAACACTTGCCTTTTGAAACGGAAGAGTTTGATGCGATAGTAACTCAGTTCGCTATAGAATATAGTGAATTAGTGCGAAGTATTCCAGAACTTTTTAGAGTGTTAAAACAAGGAGGCTTATACCAAGTTGTATGTCACGAAATAGATTCAGACATAGTGAAACCTAATATACTAATATTAGAGTCTGCAATTCGGGTGCAGAGTGAATTATTAGCTCCTTTAAAACAATTAATAAACGCGCTAAAAAAAGAAGATAATGACCTGATTAATAATAATATTTCTATTGTTAATAAGTGCGTGGAGTTAGAAAAAAAGATACATCCACTTGCAATTAGAGGTACCAGGTATACTGATTTTTATCATTTCATTTTAAAAAATAGAAAAATCGATCTCGAAAAAGCCTATTACCTGTTTTCTCAAGAGTTAGAAGGGCTTATTTATAGATTATCAGACTTAAAGCAAGCTGCTTTAAGTGCCCAGTATCTTAAGCAAATATTAGCTTCAGAAGGAAGTGTGTATAAAGAAACTCTTATTGATTCAAATAAAGAGTATATAGGCACGCTTTACAGAGGCTATAAACTATAAAAGTGAGTTTTATTAGCTTGCTTGTAAGTTTATATTAATATTCCTACCTGTTTAAAAGTAATAAAATCTCTTCACCTATAGTGATGCCACCAGGGCAAATCTAATGAGGCTGTCACTTCAATTGATAAAGTCGCAGCCGCCTTCATATCCTTTAAACAAAGATTTATTAAATTGCGTCATTTAAAGCTCGCTTCAAGTTGACTCAACCGTCCGATGCATAGAGTCCCGTTCCAGTATTGTTGAGTTATAAGAGTCATCAATAGCGTCATATTGCATGGCTCATAACGATAGCGCATCTTCTCAGCTACTTTGGAAAAGGCACCATACATGTGCGCATATTTATACTCTTGCTTTATAATATTGTCCTTAGCCACTTTATTTTAAGACTTTCTGTGCGTGATTTTTGGTTCGTTTTTACCCCACTATCAGTTTGCTACTTTTACATATATGTTCTTCTATCGGAAGAAGATTAGTAACTTATACAAGGTCACTCTTAGAAATGTTTGATTCTGAAGTTTGACTTATTTTAGAGTTTTTTTGTTCAAAAAAAGGCAAAGAACAGTATTTCGCAATAATGCATAAATGGCATTGTGTTTATTTTTTGTTTCATTAAGGTGTTGTAAATAAAGAGATTTATTTGGTTGCCTAGATGTTGACCTTTTGCATAAATTGAGACTACTATTCAAATCGAAATAGGTACTGTGATTACTTACAGACCGTTTCGAAAACAAAATAATTAAAATAGTATTCTAGGGAAAATCATATGTTAAATAATAAAATTTCAAAGGCAGTTCGCTTAGCTATCGCTTTTAGTGCGGTATCCACCGCTGCTTTTTCTGTAAGCTCTATGGCAGCAGAAAAAGAAAAAGTTGAGCGTATAGAAGTAACTGGGTCTCGCATTAAGCAAGTTGATATGGAAACATCATCACCAGTAACTGTTATTACCGCTGCAGATCTACAATTATCAGGTGAAGCATCAGTTGCTGATGTTTTAAATAATACTTCTGTAAATAGCTTTGGTTCATGGCGTGGTATGTCTGGCTACGGTAACGGCGCAGCAGCAACAAGTAATATTAACATGCGTGGCCTTGGGGCTGAGTACACATTAGTGCTACTTGACGGTCGCCGTATGCCTGGTACAAGTTCTTCTTCAGGCGCTGCCGCAGATACTTCTCGTATTCCAATGGCAATAGTAGAAAGAATTGAGATTCTTCGCGAAGGTGCTTCTGCTGTATATGGCTCAGATGCTGTTGCAGGTGTTATTAACATTATTACAAAAAAAGACTTTAACGGATTAAGTTTTTCATATGATACTGAACTACCTAGTGCTGAAGGTGGTGATACAAATCGTTTTAACGTAAGTACAGGTTACTCTGGTGAGAAGGGTAATATTACATTAACTTATGAATATTATGATGCTGAATCAGTATTCGATAGAGATATTTGGAAATTAAATGATGAGACTTATGCTGATTATTCATCATATAGTTCAGTTCCAAATGGTAGTGGTGATAGTGGTTGGGTTACAAGCCCTACTATGTGTGCTGAATCAAATAATACTGTAGATGGTGGCACTCGTTGTTTATATAACTATGGTGCAGTAACTAAGTTATTTGGTGATACTACTCAGAACTCAATGCTTTCAAATTTCAATTATGAATTCACTGATAACTTAAAGTTCCGTGGTCGTGCAAGTGCATCACTTTCTGAAACAGATTCTCGTTATGCAGGCACACCTGTATCAACAAACCAACCAACTATGTTGGCTGATAATCCTTTAAACCCTGTCGGCGAAGATCTAACTTTATACATGCGTTCAGCTAATATTGGTGAGCGAGATACTCGAACTGAAATTAATAGTATTGATTTCTTAGGTGGCTTAGTAGGCTTTGTAGATGTTGCCAACGGTATTGACTGGGAATTTAATGTACAGCACAGTCGCTCTACAACAAACTCATTTAATACAAACCTTATAAATGATGATGTTGTTCAGAAGCTAATAGATAGCGGCGAATATGACATTTTTAATACATCAGGAATGAGCTTTGCTAACTGGGATAGCAGCATGAAAGACTTGTATGGCCAAGCTGCTCATACAGGCGTATATCAAGCTCGCTTTACAAGTACTCAATTTGACACAGTAGCGTCTACATTATTGTTTGATAATGGTGATGTTTCTATTGCTGGTGTAGTTGGTGCTGAATTTGAGCAAGTAGAATTTGAGCAAATGAGTGACCCTCAATCGGCTTCAGGTCGAGTATCAGGTGGTTCAGGTGGTGATGATGTTAATGCAGAGCGTGATAGAACATCTGTATATTCAGAGCTTCAAGTAAACCTACCTTACAATGTTGATATTAAAGCTGCTGTTCGATACGACAAGTACGAGCAAGAAGGTGATGTTGGTTCACAATTTGTATCAGGAACATTTGATAATGTTGCTCCTCAAATTGGTGTTGCATGGCGTCCTTCTGACGCGCTTTTAGTACGAGCTAGCTGGGGTGAATCGTTCCGTGCACCTAACATGGGCGAAATGTTCTCTAGTCAGGCACTAAGTTTTGAAAAAGCTTACGATACAATTTGGTGTGATACGCAAGGCAATGCAGGTTCTGATGCGATTTACTGTAACCCAAATGCTTCACAGCAGCATAAAACTTGGTTTGGTGGTAACCCAGATCTTGAGCCTGAAGAAGGTGAATCATTTACAACAGGTTTTGTTTGGAATGTAACAGATGACTTATCTGTAGAACTTTCTTATTACAATATTAAGCTAGAAAATAGAATTGCAGCAGTAAGTGTTGAGCGTCTATTAAAAGATGAGCAAGACAATGGTTCAAACCCTGCAGTAGTTCGCGATCCAAATACAGGTCGTATTGATGTAATGTATAGCTTTGACCAAAACATGGCGAGTTTAGAAACATCAGGTTTTGATTTTAAAACAGCTTACATGTTTGAATCTAGCATTGGTAACTTCGCTCTTAAAGGTGAATTAAGCTACGTAAGTGACTTTGAAGAAGTAACAGAGGAAGGTGCTGACGCATTCGATTACGCTGGTTTACAAGAGTACCCAGAGCTTCGTGGTAATGTTACTTTTGATTGGACAAACGATGCATTTGGTGCGGCATGGACCACTTATTACATAGGTGACCAAGACTCAGGTAATGAGGAGTATGGTGTAACATATTTAGCTGATATTCCAAGTTATATTAAGCACAATATCCAAGTATCATATAACCATGAATGGAATGGTAAGTTTGTACTAGGTGTGAACAATGTGTTTGATAAAGAGGCACCACAGTTAAACGATGGCACCAGAGGTTATCGCGATGCTTCAACATCATTGTATGATGTTTTAGGCCGAGCTGTATTCTTAAAAGTTGAACAAAACTTCTAAGAATATTCTTATTGATTATGTCTCGTCTTAAAATATATAGACGATTATAATAAAAGGTCAGTTGCTTATGCTTCTGACCTTTTTCCGTTGGTTTAGTATTTCATCTTGAAATTTAAATTATGGTTTATATTTACTTACTGGTTCAACTTCTTTAACCAGGAAAAATAAAAAATTATAAATTCAATGCCTTTCCAAGAACGAGTGTAGTGCTTATCGCTTTCTCCTATTTTGTTGGCATACCTTTGCTAAAACTCGTTTCAGCCTTTAACTGATTAAATTCGATATGTCTTTTAGTCATTCAAATATAGAGGCTGCACCTTCGCGCTGATTAGGTGCTTACCTTGCCAGTTTTACCTCTATTAAATGTACTGTACTGACATAGTACCTACGTCATAACTCTCTGCTAGCTTTGGCTTGTTTAAGGGATACATATTTTCTGCGATAATCAAACCTATCACAGTAAAAACATTTGCAATATGGGTATCTATACATAACGAAGATGACGGCTAAGGATATGATACAAAAAAGATTATAAACAACCTCCTCTTGTTTGCTATGGACATCATTTTTCGAAATATTTTTAAATGACCGAATATTAGGTATGGGAATGCTCCCAAGAAAAGGAATATAAGCTCAAATCAGCTAAAGTTTATGATATTGCTATGTGTTTATAGGTAAGTTCACCTCTGTTATCTTTTTCTAAAGCAACTAATTTAAAAGTGATTAAACGATCATTAGGAGTTCATTTTATTGTTAGTCTATACACGCCCCTACTTTTTATTGGAAAGCATCAATTTTATTAAATTTTAAATTAAATTGGGAAATATCTTAATTAATGTTTATATTTAACGTTGTATAACATTTGAACTTAGCAAGAAATAGAGTTTGAAACTGAACAATGGATATAATTCTTATAAAGAGGGAAATATGAAAACAATAATAAAGTTAGTATTTATTTTAAGTATAATGCTGTTTAGCCAAAATAGTAGCTCAGAAGAAATTACTGAGTGTGATACAAAAGAATGCAAACAACGGTTTAAAGATTTTAAAAAATACGCTCGGAAAGACATCCCACAGGCGACAGAGGTATTAGGAACATTTTATTACAAAGGATACGGCATAACAAAAAATCATAGTAAGGCACGACGCTATTTTTTGAATAGTGCTAAATATGGAAGTCCTACAGCCCAATTTAAACTAGGATTAATGTATTTAAATGGTGAAGGTGGGGATGTTGAAGTCAAGAAAGGTATTAACTGGCTTGAGTGGGCAGCTAAAAATGACGTTATAGCAGCAAATTACTTTTTAGGATTATATTATCTTGAGGGTAAGTTGATTGAAAAAGATTATAAAAAGGGTAAGGCTTATTTGGAAACTGCATCCAACGAAGACTACCATAAAGCTCAGTTTGTCTTAGCAAAGTACTATGAAGTAAAGGAAAATAATTTAGAAAAAGCTGTTGAGTATTATAAAAAGTCAGCATATTTTATAGAAGAGTCTAACCTTCGCTTAATAGCTTTAGGTATAAAATCACCAGAAACAGATCCTGACTTGTCAATAGAAAGAATTGAAGTTAAATCAGAATCGTTAAACGACATGTTTGATGAATTGTTAGCCGCGCTTAGATATATACCCGCTCCAGGTAAACCTACTGGCTCTAATGTTGTGGGAATGGGCTGCCGAAATCATGATTCTAATTGCGGATTTATTGTGGACCCAACTGAAATTGAAAGGTTTATTAGAGATATGCAATGGCAGTTTTCAGATCCAACACTAACACGTGCTATGAGACCAGATGATTTGTAAACTTAGCCCAATTAATGATATATACTTGGCTTGTACAAATGTATTAAATTACAATAATAGTGGTATTTAATTTAAAATAACGAGAGATATAAATGAAAGCAGTCCGATCTTTTATTAAAACAGCATCATTAACAGAGCTTGAAAAAGCTCAACAGCTTATCAATGATGCAATTTCAAAATATACCCAGCAGCAAAAAGCGAAACAGGAAGTTTTGGATCTTTTAAAAGAAAAAGGACTTACGCTAGAAGATTTACAAGATGGAGCATCAGACAAGCGCACTAAAGTTAAGCCTAAGTACCGTATGGAACTTAATGGTGAAACTATAGAATGGACTGGCCGTGGCCGTCGTCCTAAAGCGTTTGAAGGTGTTGAGCTTGAGAAGTTTTTAGCCTAAAGCTAAATATAAGAGAAGCTTCGGCTTCTCTTTTTTGTTTACCCCTCTATTAAATAAAATTAAAGTTTAAAACTCCTAGCCATTATTTGCTAAAATCTCCTTATTCAAATCCAATTATTTTCCCATGAGCTATAAACTAAGACCTTACCAGCAAGAAGCCGTAGAACGAACCGTTTTACACTTTAGAAAGAGTAATGATCCTGCCGTTATTGTGCTACCAACTGGTGCAGGTAAAAGCCTTGTTATTGCTGAACTTGCCCGTATTGCTAAGCAAAAAATATTAGTACTTGCGCACGTTAAAGAGCTGGTAGAGCAAAATTCGCAAAAATATAAAAGTTTTGGTTTAGAGGCGAGTATATTTTCAGCAGGTTTAAAAGAAAAGTCATTAAACCATCAAGTAACCTTTGCCAGTGTGCAATCACTTTCTCGTAATTTAAATAAATTAAATGAGCATTATTCGTTACTTATTATTGACGAATGTCACAGAGTAAACGGAGATAAAAAAAGCCAGTACGGAAAAGTAATAAACAGTTTAAAAGAGTATAACCCCCATTTAAAAGTATTGGGTTTAACCGCAACACCTTATCGATTGGGAATGGGGTGGATTTACCATCATCATTATCATGGATTTGTTAAAGGGACTAAAGAAAGCCCGTTTAAAAGTTGTATTTTTGAATTGCCGCTCAGGTATATGATCAAACATAATTATTTAACGCCGCCAAACGAAGTTGATGCAGCGATTAGCCATTATGATTTTTCATCTTTAGATAGTAATGCATTTGGGCAATATACGTCTGATGATATGAATGCGCTTTTAAAAAACAGTGAGCGCGCAACGAAAGCTATATTACAGCAAGTAATTCAATACAGTGAAGAGCGTGAAGGTGTTATGGTTTTTGCAGCCACGGTATTGCATGCTCAGGAAATATTAAGCTATTTGCCAGCTCATCAAAGCGCGCTTATAACAGGTGATACGCCAAATACTGAGCGCGATAAAATCATTAAGCAATTTAAAGCTAAGCAATTAAAGTATCTAGTTAATATATCGGTACTAACAACCGGCTTTGATGCGCCACATGTCGACTTTATAGCTATTTTAAGACCTACAGAATCGGTTAGTTTATATCAACAAATTGTGGGGCGAGGCTTGAGGCTATCTGAATCAAAAACGGATTGCTTAGTAATAGATTATGCTGGTAATGGTTTTAATTTATTTCACCCTGAAGTGGGTGATAAAAAAGGCGATAGTGATAATGAACCTGTGCAGGTACTTTGTCCTGGCTGTGGTTTTGCGAATATATTTTGGGGTAAAACTGATTCCGCAGGAAAAGTAATAGAGCACTTTGGCAGGCGCTGTAAAGGGCTGTTAGAAGATGATGATGGGCATAAAGAGCAGTGCGATTATCGTTTTAGGTTTAAAGAGTGTGAGCAGTGCGGTGCCCAAAATGATATTGCTGCACGACAATGCCATGATTGCGGCGCTGTAATGGCCGACCCGGATGATAAGTTACGTAATGCGTTAAACCTAAAAGACGCACTCGTATTACGTTGTAGTGGTTTATCAGTAACTCAACTTAAAGATAATTTAATTAAAATAACGTATTTTGATGAAGATGGCGCAAGTTGCGATGAGATATATAACCTCGCAAATAAAGGTGGGCAATTTATATTTAATAAGCAATTTGGTCTGCGAGTAGGGCTTGGGCAAACACCGATAGACTTTAAAACGGCAGAGCAGGTAATAAAAGCACAATTTGAATTAGTGCCACCGGATTTTGTTATTGCTCGAAAAAGCAAAAAGTATGGTTGGAAAGTGGCTGATAAGCTATTTGACTATAAAGGGAACTTTAGAAAGGCAAATCAGTTAAGCCGCTAAGCTTAACTGACAGGATATTTTAAACGAAAGATAATTAAGCTTCTTCTTCGCCGTCCATTAATCCCCAGCCGTCGCCGTAGCCATTAAAGCTATTAGCAATGCTTTCAATGTATTGCTCTGCTTGGCCTAGAAGAGTGTGTTCTGGCACCATTTGTACTTGAGTGATTACTTCCCAAACGCCAGTGTCTTTGCATTTTTCAAGCTCAGCATTTTGAACTAATGCATCAGATACTATTTCTTTAGCAAATTTTTCAGCATCAGCTTCTTTTTCAAATAAAATAAAAAAATCGACTTGGTGCATTTTATTTAAATCAATGCCAGCAGCGGCTATTTCGGCTAAAAGTTGGCCGTTATCATCATCAGGGAATTGCATTAAAAACTCATTTAAAATTAATTTTCTATTCGTAGGCACTATTGTAACCAAATTATTGTCTTAACGCGTACTAATTTTAATTATATCAACCTTTATACAATACATAATTTATCACCTTAGATTGCCATTAAGTTAATGTGTTGCTCATTATGGCTATGCTAATATGCCCTGATTATTCATCAATTGTATATTTAAGATATTAAAAGTAAGGATATTACTTGTTTATTAAGTTTTTACGTTGCATGTGTGTTGTGAGCGCTTTAATTGCGACAAATAGCTATGCGGCAGAAAAAGTCATAGAAGATTACGAAATTGAAGGGTTAAGTGGCGATTTAGAAAATAACGTAGCTCTTTACCTCAAGCAGTTAATTGGCGAGAAGCCAACCCGTACACTTCGTCGTTATGCTCAAAAACAAGTACAAAATAGTATAAAAGCACTTGGCTATTACAGCCCGACCGTCGAGGTTATTTATGATAAAGACGACAGTGAGTTAATTGTTAAAGTTGAGCGAGGGCCTGCAACTCGCATAGAAGCAATTAATATTACGCTAAACGGTGATGGTCAAAGCGATACCCAATTACAGGCATTGATTAAAAGCAATCACTTAAAGCAAGGTGATGTTTTAAATCATGGTAAATATGATTCTACTCATAAAAAAATAGAATCTATGCTACTAGAGCTAGGTTACTTTGATGCTAAGTGGCCAGCGCGCAAATTAGAAGTATCGCTTAAAAAAAATAGTGCTGTTATTACTTTCATAATTGATACCGGAGTTAGGTATCAGTTTGGCGATATACAAATTGCTAGTAATAACCCAGCTGAAAAATATATACGTTCTTTAGCCCCCTTTACTCAAGGACAGCCTTATAAGTCAACAAAAATAGCAGACTACAATCTTGACTTATCAAGCACTCCTTATTTTGCAAGCGTGCGTGTTTATACCGATATTGTTGCACGTAAAAATGGCCAAGTACCTGTTAAAGTAGAGGTATCATCCAAGCCTGCGAATAGTTTTGAAATAGGAGCAGGCTTCACTGAAACAGAGCCTAGGGTTCGCTTTAAATGGACGAAGCCTTGGATTACAGAAAATGGGCATTATTTAGAAACAAATCTCAATGTTTCTGAAAAACAGCAGAATATTTCAATGGCTTATACCGTACCTGTAGATGATCCTAACGATGATCTATGGCGTTTTTCTGTCGGTTATAAATTAGAAGATGAGCTCGCTGAAGATACCTACAGCGAAATATTAACTGGCCAATTACAGCGCCAATGGTTAACCGAAAATAAGTGGGTGCGTACTGCATTTTTACGCCGCGACCAAGAAACCTACCGCATCGGTGATGAAGACGAAGAAAGTACCGAAATGTTAATGCCTGGCATTAGCTATGCGCGCAAAAAATCAAAAGGCGGCACGACTCCTTATTGGGGAGAGCAGTGGCTTATATCTGCTGAGTTTGGCTTAGATGATGTGCTTTCGAGTACTAATTTGATTAGGGTGCAAATGCAACATGCATGGCTACGCACTTATTTTGACCGCCACTTGGTGTTTTTAAAAGCGAATGTGGGGGCAATGCTTGTTGATGATATTGAAAACGTACCTTACTCACTGCGCTTTTACGCTGGTGGTGATCAAAGCGTTCGTGGCTTTGCATATCAATCAATATCGCCAGAAAATGATGATGGCGACCTCATCGGTGGTAAATACTTACTAACCAGTACAATAGAGTACAACTATCAGTTTGCTAAAAACTGGCGAGCAGCTTTATTTGTTGATGGCGGTACTGCGACTAATGATTTTTCTGATGATTTTGAAGTAGGTGCTGGTTTTGGTTTTCGTTATTTAACACCCGTTGGCCCAGTGCGCATAGACCACGCTTGGGGATTAACAAAAGAAAGTAAAAGCACACGTTTAAGTATTACCATAGGGCCAGAAATTTAATGTCAGTATTAAAAAAGATAACAGCCGCCGTAAGTGCTATTTTTGTCACGTTAGTTGTTGCACTATTTTGTTTGTTATTTACCGCACCCGGTAATCAATTTATTGCTTATAGTGCAAATAAAGCGGTAGATGGACTACATATTGAAATTAAAGATGGCCGCTTTATTTATAATGACGCCTTTAATGTGCGCTTTGCTAACAACGGGCTGGACTTTAATGCTCAGCAATTGAGAATTGATTTGTTTTGGTGGCAGTGCGATGGAATTTGTATAGATAACTTAAGTGCTAAATCTATAAATTTAACATTACCAAAAACTGCAGATTCACAAGAAGAAGCCGCTGCAGAGCCGCTTGAAAAAGTCAGCCTACCTTTTAATATTGCTGTAAAAAATATAGCGATAAATAAATTCACTCTAGAGCACCCAAGTGCAAACGTAAGCGTTAATAATTTTAAACTCTCAGCAAAAGCAGAGGGTTCAAAGCTCACGGTTAAAAGTCTGAATATTCCCACCATACTTGTTGCTTTAAAAGAGCAAGAACAAGATGCGAAAACACAAACGGCGCAAAATACTCAAGCGCCTTTAACGCACCTACCCGCATTGCCTAATATAGAATTTACTTCGCCACTTGATTTAGTTGTTGAAGACTTTGAAGTAGCTAAAATTACGATTGAGCAAAACGAAGCCCAACATGTTATTGAAAACATCTCGCTGCAATTAAGTGTGGAAGATGCGGTTATTAATTTAGAGTCATTCTCAGCAAAGTATGAACAGTGGCAGCTTAATACGCATCTTAACGCTGAGCTTGCAGGAGAATTACCTTTAAAAGGGAGTGTGGTTTTACAAAGTGATGAACACCAAGCTAACTTGGAGCTAGATGGCGACTTATCAAACCTAAACCTAAATTTAGAAACGCAGGGGCAATATCCGCTTAGTTTAACGGCAACGGCAAATTTAAAGCAAAAAAACTACCCATTTGAGTTAAATGGCAAAATTAATCAGTGGCTTATTGATGCGCAAAGTAATGAGCTGAAGGTTAAAAATGTTAGCCTTAACGCTAAAGGCAATGCCGACGACTATCAGCTTACACTGCTGGCAAATAGTCAATTAGGCGCGTACCCAGCTGTAGATTTAAATACACAGCTAAGAGGAAGTCTTACAAAAGCAACGCTCGAAGCGCTTAGTATAAAAGCGAATGAGAGCAGCGCAGTGATTAAAGCCAATGTTGATTGGCAACAAGGTATAAAGGCTAACTTTAATGGCACGCTTGCTAATTTAAAAGCGCAGTATTTAACTGATGCCGTCACCAGTGATATTTCAGGACAGTTTGAAGGCTCGTTTAATGCTGCAACTGATGCGTGGCAGCTACAAATGAATAATACAAAGCTAAACGGATTACTTAACGATGTACCACTAGAGTTTGCTTCTAACTTTAAGCTCGACAATACGTTAAAAACGAACATTGATAGTTTTTACTTAAGTAGTGGCACCAACAAGTTAGCGCTAAGTGGGCAAGTTGACGACACTTGGCAGGTTGATGGCAAAGTAACGCTAAAAAGTGATGAAAAAGCTAATATTCCATTTACTGCAGATGGCTTTGCAGATTTAAAAGTGAGAGGCGAGCGATTAACGCCTTCAGTTGATTTAGCGTTAATACTAGATGGCTTTATTTTTGATGAAATAAACATTGATAAATTATCAGTAAAAGGGCAGTTAGATACCGCTGCCGATTGGCAAACCGATGTATCGGTGAGTGTTGGTTCGGCGCTTGTGGCTGACCAACAAATTAATAGCGTTAAAATTGATGCCAGCGGCGATAAAACAGATCATCAACTTACGGCATCAGTAGATGCAGAACAAGGCAATATAGAGCTTGAAGTTAATGGCAAAATTAATAATGCCACCTGGAATGGCGAGCTTAGCAATGTAACGCTCGGGGATAAAAAGCTAAGCTTTAGCAACACTAAAAATATCGCCATTATGTTTAATACTCAAACCAGCGACTTTAATGTGAGCGCGCATTGTTGGGCATCTGAGCAAAGTGAATTATGTATAGACACGCTAGCTCAAACAAAAGAACTCGGTCAACTAAATGCTAAACTGAGCAATTTAGCACTTGAAGAACTTAAGCACTTTTTGCCTGACAATATTCGTACTCGCGGTAATATAGCTGGCGATGTAGCACTTAACTGGCAAAGCGGTGCGCTTAAAACATTACGTGCAAATATCGATTCTACCGATTTAACAGCGGTACTTACCTCTGAAGAAGATCGTTTTAAATTACCTATTGAAACATTAAGCATTAGTGCGTTTTCGGACTCTCAAATTGGCAAGCTTGAAGCTAATTTAGAATCAAGTGTGCTTGGTAAAATAAATACACAAATTAATATTGACGATATACAAAATACGCAAGCGCTTAATGGCACAATTAATATTGATAGAATACTCCTTTCAGACTTACAACCATTTCTTGAAACTCTCGAGCAGTTAAAAGGTGATATTAGCGGTAAAGTGGCGTTAGCCGGTACGTTAAAAGACCCTTTATTAAATGGCGAGCTTAATGTTAGCGATATTAGTTTAGAGGGCGAGCAATTACCTATAGCGCTGCAAAAATCAAATATAAGCATATTGTTTGATAAAACAACAGCCACAATAAAGGGCAATTTAAACGACAACCAGGGCGGTAAAATAAACCTAACCGGTGATGTTGATTGGCAAGGTGCGCAGCCTGCCGTAAATGTTGCTGTGGTTGGCGAGCAGTTTTTTGTTCGGGCACAACAAGGCGTTACATTTAAAGTATCGCCAGACTTACAAATAGGCTTGGCTAATAATGCACTCAAGCTTGCTGGTGAGGTAGTTGTGCCTTACGGTCGTATAATGATTGAAGAGCTTCCTGAGGGCGCAGTGCAAGTTAGCGATGATGAAATTATTGTTGATCAAAAAACCGAGGCCACCGAAACAGTCCCGTTTGATTACGACATAGATTTAAAAGTGATTGTTAAAAACGATGTAAAAGTAGAATCGTTTGGCTTGGAATCAAAGGTTGCAGGTGATTTAGCGATAAAAATGAGTCAAGGTGCACCAATTATAGCCACAGGTGAGCTTAACTTAATTGAAGGTACTTACTTAGCCTTTGGGCAAGATTTAATAATCAGTACTGGGCAAGTAGGTTTTAGCGGTTCAATTGAACAACCATTTTTAAATATTAAAGCAATACGTAATCCCGATACGACTGCAAATGGTGTCATTGCAGGGGTTACGCTCACGGGTAATGTTGAACAACCAACGCTCAAAATATTTTCTGAGCCTGCGATGGACCAAGCACAAGCACTCGCATATTTACTTAATGGCCAACCTTTAGGTGATGGAGAAAGTTCGTCAAGCGATGCTATGCTTACGCAGCTATTACTCTCTCAAGGTGTTAGCCGCAGCGAAGGGGTTGTTTCTAAGGTAGGTGAAACCTTTGGTTTGTCAGATGTAAGTTTAAGCTCATCAGGTAGTGGTGATAGCACCAAAGTAGAAATATCAGGTTACGTAGCACCTAGCTTACAAGTTAAATATAGCGTGGGTGTATTTGATTCGCTCAGTGAAGTGGCTGTGCGTTATCAGTTACTTTCACAGTTATACATAGAAATAACGAGCGGCCTATACCAAAATGTTGATGTGCTATATAAGTTTGATTGGGAATAACCAAAACTATAATAATTATAAGGATATAAGCGATGAAAAAAATTATATTGCCAGCTCTGCTTAGTGTTTTATTGAGTGGTTGTGCTCAACAACTAGGTGATGGTGTTGCTAATCAAGAGCTACCTTTATTGAGCGCAAGTGAGGTAATTGCTAGTGCAAAAGATAATGACTGGCGAGTTGTGGATTCTCAAAATATTTTAAAGATAACACTGCCAACGGGTGATGTGTACATTGAGCTTAATGAACTGCTTGCTCCAAAGCACGTTCAAAACATTAAAAAGTTAGCGCGAGAAGGGTTTTATAAAAATACTGGCATTTATCGGTTTGTTGAAGGTTTTGTAGCTCAAGGTGGCGACAGCTCGGGTAAAAAATTAATTAAAACGGCAGATAAAACAGTCCCTGCTGAGTTTTATTTAACAACAAACAAAGCACTTTTAATTACAGAGCTAAATGGCGACGGATATGCACCAGTTACTGGCTTTTTAAATGGCTTTGCAGTAGCTCAAAACTCAGCACATACACAAACATGGCAAGTGCATTGTAGTGGCGTGTTTGCCATGGCGCGCGATAACGATATAAATAGTGCGAGCACGGAGTTTTTTATAACGATAGGGCAAGGCCCGCGCTACCTTGATAAAAACATTACGGTGTTTGGTCGAGTGTTAGAGGGTATAGAGCATTTTAACCGTTTAGCGCGCACACCAACTGAAGGTAAGGCATTTAACCCAATTACCAATATACAGGTGCTTGGCGATGTACAAAGCGATAAAAGTATATTTAAAGTGATGAAAACAAACTCACCGGTGTTTAAAAACTTAATCAGTGCTCGTAAAAACCGTAATGAGCCCTGGTTTGTTAAAGCACATAATTACGTTGATGTGTGTGGTATGCCCATACCCACTAAGCGCGAAGTTATACCAATCCGCAATAATACTTAATCATTTTACGGGGCTAAACGTGTCGCTACCTGCGTTAAAAGATTCTCATTTACGACTGCATGGATGCAGAAGGTAGAGCAATGCAGGAGCAATTGCCGAGAACAACTAAATAGCGAATTTTTTGCCTAGCTATCAACACGTTTTCCCAGCCTCAAAATAGCTCACTTAATTAAGCGAATTGGTATTAATTAAATATACAAATAGAAAAGGAGCCTAGGCTCCTTTTTCAATACTTATATTCCAGTTTAAAATAATCTACTGACGATTAATTTTAACTGCAAATGGTGTATCGTTATAATGCGTAGAGCGATACGGGTTTATATCAAGCCCACCGCGACGAGTATAACGCGCGTAAACCTCTAACTCTTTAATATTAAGTTGTGTTGTTAAATCGCTATAAATACGCTCAACACATTGCTCATGAAATTCGTTATGCGTTCTGAACGAAATTAAATAACGCAGTAACGACTCGCGACATATTTGCTCGCCAGTGTACCGTATAATCACACTTGCCCAATCAGGCTGGGAGGTAATTAAACAGTTCGATTTAAGTAAATGGCTGTAGAGCGTTTCTGTTACTACGTCATCACTTTTTGCTTTAAGTGAATTAGCATCAATATCGTAATTACTAATCTCAATATCTAAATCATCAATACATTCACCTGGCAGCGCCGTACACGGTAAGCAATTGTAATCATCAGGATTGTATAAAGTCACTTTGACAGAGCTGTTAACCGCGTTTGATAAATCATCAATTAGATGCTGTTTTACTACATCAATGCTTTCAAATCGGGTTTGATTAAAGCTATTTAAATAAAG
Source organism: Pseudoalteromonas sp. SWN166 (assembly GCF_015864485.1). Lineage (NCBI taxonomy): Bacteria > Pseudomonadati > Pseudomonadota > Gammaproteobacteria > Alteromonadales > Pseudoalteromonadaceae > Pseudoalteromonas > Pseudoalteromonas sp. SWN166. Next base: position 31,028 of record NZ_JADYXB010000004.1, on the reverse strand, counting down.
TTTAAACGACTTTGACTCAATAATATGGCTGCTTTGGCATTCAAAGGTAAATAAGGCCACGGCAACTTGCGGTTTACCCTTATTGTTTAGCCATGAAAGCTCGTAACCAGTCCAAATATCTTGGCCTTTAAATGGCAGCTCTGCTTCGTCAATATTTAAAGCATCACGATTTAGTTTGCGCGCAATAGGGAAAAGCAAGCTTGGCGTGTACACATCTACATACTCAGTAGATTTGCCTAATACGCTACCTTTAAGGTCTGGAGAATTGCTGTAATCTGTCATGTTTGCTCTTAAATAGTTACAATAGGGACATTATATCTAATTTAAATGAGTTTCACAGTATGTCTGTTGCATTGCTTATAGAACAACTTCATCAAAAATTTAGCGAAAAGACCCTTAAAAACACCGCAAAGTACCCACTTATAGCGCACGACGAGCAATGGCCAAGCCCATCAGAAGTTGGGAAGGTTGACGAGCAAGGAAACATTCAATGGCAGGGGGCGTACCAGCAGCCTGCAGGCTCACTGAGTGATTTAGCCAATGCACTAGAGCTTGAGTTTCCAAAAGAGCTTAGCGAGTTATATGGGCATATGTACGGTGGAAGTATTTTAGCTGTAATTGATGGGCATCAAGTTGAGTTACTACAGGCATGGAATAGTGACGACTTTGACATGCTGCAACAAAATATAACGGGTCACGTTTTAATGAAACGCAAGCTCAAGCAGCCAGAAACAGTATTTATTGGGTTAACAGATAAAGATGATTTACTAGTAAGTGTATTGGTGCATTCTGGGGAAGTATGTTTAGAGCATGTAGGCAAAAAAACACACCATGTACTTGCTCCCAACATTAATGCTTTTTTAAAGGCATTAGAGGTTTAAAACGTATTTAATAAATCAGCTTAGCGTTATCACTAAGCTGATTTTAAGCGCTCATTACTAGGGCGTGTTGACCTTTCGTGATTGATTTTGCAGCTGTATGTTTGGTTTTTAGGCAAGGCAGAGCCTATGTAGTGTGGTTATTCCCCATAAATAGGCGATAACGAAGCATAAATGCCAAACATGCGCTGCCCTTTGGGTTCTTTCTAGGGACGATTTACTCTTTGTTGCTCGGTTTTTACTTAGCCCACTAGGTTACAAACCTCGCGCCGCGATTAAATCGTCCCTAGATTGAACAAATTTCAATCCACAAAGGTCAACACGCCCTAATGGTTACTGAAAATCCCACGATATATTAGACACTAAGCCACATGGCTCACATCTAAAGTCAAATAACCCAAACCACGATTCAGGTAATTTCCAATCGCCATTGCAGCTAGGGCATTTTCGTTCAAGCTCAGACGCTTTATCTACGCCGCCTACACGGTATAAGTAATAGTAAGTTGGTTTTTTTGTTAAAAAACTAATTCGCTTTGTTATGTCTTTTCCGCGTCTGTATAAATCGCTTTTAATGCTCGATATTTCTTCAAGTGCCGGAAACTCACAACGGGTTGCGCCGTTAATTTGAATTTGATCGCAGGCTTGCCAATCTTCTTGCCATTTAATCAGTGTTTTGTAATCACCATTAGCAATTGCCGGAATACGAAATAGTGGCACAGGCAAAAAGTCATCACCACAGTAAAGTGGGCTACACGTATGTACATAGGTTGTGTATAAAATATAACTCGATGGCTCTGTACAGCAATCCGCCCCGTTGGAATGTATATCTTGTCCAATCACTTTTACTTTTGGCGCAAGTAACCCAGCACTATGTAACTTTTCGATACTGTGCTTAACAAACGGGCTGTTATTTAGCGGGTGCATTGCATCTTCGGTCGGGCACATAACACGGGTAATAAAAAAGCCGTCTTTTAAAACGGTTGGAAATTCTTCACCCATTATTTGACCATTAAAACGCAGTGCATTTACTAAGCGGTTTATTGCCTGTTCGGCTTGTTCTAGGGTGGTGTCTTGGTAGCAATCAAAAGTTAAATCAACAACGAACATTTATAGTCTCAAATTATTTTTGTTCTAGCAGCGCAAGAAGTTTATCGAGCTTTTGCTCAATTCTATCTAATTGACTCGTTTTAAGCTCAGTATTATCTGACTGCTGTGGGTTTCTCATGAAGTTATTAATTGAATCAGGGTTATTTTTATATTGGCTTACTGCTGCAATAATCATCGGCATAGGAACCGGTTGTGCCAAACGGCTTTTAGTTAGTGCTACAGTAGGGGTTTTGCCTTCATCGAGAAGGGCTTTGATTGCATCAAATACAACTGAATTCATTAGATATATAACTCTTTAATAAAATAAATACGCAGCATATAAATGCTGCGCAGATGCTATGTTAGCAATAAATAAGGGAGGGTACATTAAATAAAGTTACTTACTTTGACGAAGGCGTACGTCTAATTCGTCAATTACTTCACTCCAATCACCATCCTCAGCAAGCGATTCAGCTAAAAAGTGCTGTTGCGCTTCATCCCAAAAAGGCGCTTCTTGGAGTAGTGTTGTGTCTTCTAATTCATGTGAGGCAATAAATGTATCTATTTGATCGTCTGAATTGGGTAATCCAAGCTGTGCAAATAGTGTATTGATGTCGTGTTTAGTCGTATCCATGATATTGCTCCTTAAATGATTAAAAGCCCATACTAGGGATTAACTGTACTCCTAGCTAGCTAAACTCTCGCTGAATTTACGGTTAATAATTTTAGGTATATAGTTAACGCAGTCTATAGCCAAAATAATCAAGGAAATACAATGAGTGTAACCACGCCTGCTGATACGTTCAGCGTACAGTATTTAGCCGCAGAAGATATTAGCACTGCAGCAAGCCTAATTTATCAGGCCTATCATGACGATCCTGTATTACAAAAAATGCTTAGCTACAATGACGAAAATAAATCAGTTTACGAAAAAAAATTACGATCATTAATTCGCGAAGAACTTAGTAGTTTTTGGCAAGAAAAACAGCCACTAATTGGTTTATACCGTAACGATAAATTAAAAGCAGTAGCCTGTGTATTTGAATCAAATAGCCAGCTTCAAGCGCAGCGTTATTGGCACTGGCGTTTAAAATTGATGCTTAGCGCGGGCTATTTACAAACAAATCAGTTAATAGACAAAGAACAAACAATTAGAGATGCCCTTAAAGAGAAAGGCAATTACTACTTTTTAGCTTTTATTGCCGTAGATCCGCATTTTCATGGACAAGGGTTTGGTCGTTACTTATTAAGGGGGCTTGATGATTTAGTTAAATGTAATGCGGAGTCAACGGGGATGGCTGTATTTGTAACGCGAAAAGAACACACTGAGTTTTTTAAAACTGAAAAGTTTGAGTCATTTAAGCACCTTACTTTTAATCAAGTAGAGGGTGAGTTACTGTTTAAATCAATAATTGAGCCAACTCTTTAAAATTATGATGTAAGCCAATGCGCCCAAACGGACATAAGACCGTGAGATATATCTTACATTGCCGTGAGCATTGTCAGTTAAAGGCTACTAGTAAGTAGCCTTTTTAAGTTTAAGCTGTTGTTATTTATTGTTTATTTTAATTTTTCATTTTTGTGACGTTTATTTATTTAATGTTAAGTCCTATTACTCCCCCCCAATTGCTTTAAACTTCACTTTGTCAAGACGACATAGCTCAATGATTGAGTTACTGCCAAGGATATGGAATAGGCAACATAGCAGACGCTAGCAGGAAGCATAAAGGACAAGTTAAAACGGATACAAGGAAGAATAAGGAAGTGCATGAAGCACTTAGTAACTAGGAGTTACTTTAGGATAATCACGGATGACGCTACAGGAAGTAGCAGGAGCGTTAGTTTACGTAGGACGGCCAAGATGGCAAGTGGACATTGCAGGATGCAAAAAGTGGCAGGAGCTACTTAAAAGGATGACCAGGGATGATGCTACGATATGTAGCCAAACGATAGATTTCGTGGGTTTGCCAAGGTGGCCATGGATATTGCAGGATGCAATGTGAGGGTAAACAAGGTTGTTTACTCGTTCAGGGGATGATAATACGGATTTAAGATAATGGATATCTAGCAGGATGCAGTCCAATTGGGGCGTAACTTTAGTTACGCCTTAGTTTTTTGTATTGAATTAATTTTTACTAAATCAAAACATACTCCCTTAAGGTATAAGCTTTATATTTTATGTGGCGGAACAACCACACTTTTCAAAAACTCATTTTCCATAATTAACACACCTTGATAAGCATTTTCACCATCGCTTGAAAACTCAAATATAAATTCGCTTTTGATGCCTGGCTTGCCGCTCTTTAAAAAACCAAAGCGGCGTTTAGCACATGCAACGCTCATCAACTGCACCTGTAACTGCTCACTTTGGCGTTTAGCATGAACATTCGCCGCTTCAGCAACCTTTCGATTAAGCCAAAATAAGTAAATTACACTACCAATAAGTATGAACGCCCATAAACTTGCCATTTAAGAGAATAACCTTCCAATTGCACGTGCGAGGGTTTCGCTACGATTTTCTTTACGTAATAAGCCTAATAAATGCGGGCGAATAGTCGGTATTGCAACTAAGTCAGCAAAAATACTTGGAAACAACTCATCAATTTTTTGATGGTGTGCGCAATTATCCATAAATACATGTAAGCGTTCAGGGTTTTCTAATTGCTTAAAACAACGCCCAGCTATTGTTAATAATACATCAGAATCTTGTCCCAATGGTGAGCTCAATACAGTATCCACTAATTGAGCGCATAGCCCTTGAGCTTGACCTTTTGATGCAGATCTTAGTGCTGCTGTTATAGCCACGGTGTCGTTGTTACTAATTGCAGCCTGCGTGTAATCAACAAGTAACTCACTCATTGATGTTGGTATTTCAACGTGTTCAAGCATAGCGCTGAGTGGTTGCAGTACTTCAATAGGTAAATGCGCCCATGCTTTTTGCAGATTACTTAAGTTTGTATCGCTGTTTAAGCGTAGTGCAAAATCGGCAATACCCTGTAGTGCAACACTTTGCCAATTATCAAAACCAATTTTACCGCTAAAGTAAAGCTGAGCATGCTCGTAATACTGTGATGCGGGTTGTTTCAGTAGTACTTTTACTTGAGCGTTAAATGCCGCTAATTTATTTGCGTTTGGCGTAAAAACATAGGGATTATTATCAAGCTTACCATCAGCTTGCTCACCTGTAATTTCAGTGCCTAGCGCTTGAATAATCATATCAGCAAAATGATCGCGACTTGCACTTACTAGTATACTTTGTTCATCAAGCGGCAACTTTAAAAACCATACATAAGGTTCTTTACTGGCCTTAGTATCCCAAAATTGAATAGCCAGCCAAGCATGCCCCGCAAGTGGGTAAGGGTAAGGCACTTGAGCTTGCTCAATAGCTAAAAATTGTTTTTTATCAAGCTTTGTTATATGCCTGCCAATATCAAAAGCACGCCACTGGGTACCCGCACCATCTAAAAGCTGACCTAATGTAGCTATGTGTTCGCTCATTGTTTTCTCAACTGTTTTTACTGCAAAATTACGTCAATTATACGCCATAGCCGCTTATGAGGGAACAGGGTATAATTGCATTACATATATAAAAGAGGGTGGTTATGTACCAGCAAACCCAAACTTATTTAGTGCAGCTAACGGCACTTTTACAAAAACACGCGCTTTGGCAAAGTGAGCCAATAGACGCTGATGCACTGCTTTCAAATACTCCTTTTTGTCACGACACGATGGCGTTTGAGCAATGGTTACAATTTGTATTTATTGAAAAAATACAGCAGTTAATAACACATAAGCAACCATTGCCACGTAACTTTGCTATTGCGCCTATGGCGCAAATGACGCTTGTTAATAAAGCAGGAAGTGCTGAAATTATTGAATTACTAACCGCCCTTGATACCTTTTTAGGAGAACCAAATGAGTGAGCGTCCAGCGCCTATTGAATATGGCGAGCTGACTATTTTGTATCAAGATGAAAACTATGTGGCTATAAATAAGCCTTCAGGTTTATTAGTGCATCGCTCGTTTTTAGATAAACACGAAACCCAGTTTGCCATGCAAATGTTGCGTGACCAACTAGGGCAGCATGTATTTCCAGTACACAGGCTCGATAGACCTACGTCGGGCGTATTGCTGTTTGCATTGAGCTCGGAAGCAGCTCGCGATATGAACCAATTATTTATTGAAGGCACCATCGCTAAGCGCTATTTGGCCTTAGTGCGTGGCTTTGCACCAGAGTCGGTATTTTTAGATAAACCGCTTAAAGAAGAACTTGATAAAATAGCCGATAAGTTTGCAGATCAAGATAAAGCACCGCAAGAAGCGCAAACTCAGTTTAATTGCTTGCACCAAGCTGCATTGCCTATTCCTATTGGTAAATATCCAACAGTGCGTTATTCGTTAGTGGAGTGTTTTCCAAAAACAGGGCGCAAGCATCAAATTCGCAGGCACTTAAAGCACTTATCACTGCCTATTATTGGTGATGTAAATCACGGTGATAACCAGCATAATCAATTTTTTAGAGAGCATTTTGAACTAAGGCGACTAATGTTATTTGCAACAGAGCTTAGTTTTGTGCACCCTTATAGTAATGAATCAATAACAATTAAAGCGCCACTAGGTGAAGACATGCTTAAAATATGTAAGCAGCTAGGTTGGCCAGAGCAAGAAAAGGATTATTAATGGCACATATTAGTATTTTTGTAGGCAGCGTTAATGGCGGTGCAGAGCGTTTAAGCGATGAAGTTGCAAGCACAATTGAGCAAGCGGGTCATACTGCAACAGTAATTACTGAAGCATCGCTTGATGATATAAAAAATGCATCGCATATTTTAATCGTTACCTCCACAACAGGCCAAGGTGATGTACCAAGCAATTTGGCTGGATTGTACTTTGCTATGAATAGCACCTTCCCAATGCTTACCGATAAACCATTTGGTGTAATTGCAATGGGTGACAGATGTTACGGCGATACATTTTGTGGAGCAGGGCGTAGCTTTGACGAGTTACTACGCGATTTACAAGCTAAGCCTGTGGGCAACCGTCTAGAAATAGATGCATGTGAAGATTTTGAACCATGGCCAGTAACCGAGCCTTGGTTAAAAGTATGGCTAGAAAAACTACCTGCTTAATTTTTATTACCCTGTCTGAGTATAGGGGAAAATAATTGAATAAAAACGTCTGAAATAATTTATTAGGCGTTTTTATTTTAAGAGCAAGTCTTCTTTGAGCATATAAAAACCACTGACTCCAAACTATTTTTCACTCCATCTCTATTTTTATTTAAAACACATTTATGTGAAGTAGCATATTATCGAGTTTTCAAATGACGCTTAATCAGTTCTATCTTTAAGCTTACTAAATCTTCGATAATACAATTTCCATACTTTGGTTTACGTGTTAATCAGATATAGCGTCAGTATAGTATTAGCCAATGATGCATATTTATTAGACGCTTGTGATATCAAGCTTTTGCTCAACGACCTCTATACATTTATCCCTGCCCAAATTTAGTTGACCACCACATAAGGCAATTAGGGATATTAAAATGAAAGTGAATATTTAATAGGGGATTACTTGATTAGTCGATTTAATGAAGCTGCAATACAGCGGCAATATCTTGCGACACAGCCGCCAGTAATCATTATTGAGATCGTATTAAACCAATACCTTTATTTTTTAACCTTACCCTTAAGAACATAAATTTCACCATCGAAACTGCCTTGAATCGTCAGTCCTTGGCTTGCCAACTCTTGTAAATATTCGATATGATCTTCAGTAATATGCTGGCCCGGTACTAAAAGCGGAATGCCCGGTGGATATGGAGTAACTAAACCGGCACAAATGCGGTTGTTACTTTTGCTAATAGGCACAGATTCGCGATCGCCATAAAATGCATCACTTGGAATACATGCTAAGTCGATAGCAGGTAAATTTTCAGGTAAGCGGGCTCTACGCGTCGATTTCGACAGCTTCACCTTACCGCTGTCTAGCTTTTTCAACGCATTGTACAAACGGATGATTTTCGAGCGCGTGCCACCAAGCGTAAGTAAAACTAAAATGGTGCTGTGCGTGTATTTTTCTATCTCAAGGCCAATTTCATCCAGTAAGTATTTATGAATATCTTTTAATGAATAAGGTAGTTCACTAATATCAATAAGGATTTTTAGCGGATCGTGACCCATGTTATCGCCACTAAAGTGCGGGAATATTTTCATAAAATCTTCTTTACCGAGCACTTTAATTTGCTTGAGTGATGCCATTTGTTGTTTAAACTCTTCAACATGATTTAGCAGCGCATTAAGCAACTTATAGCCTTCCATCTCTAATTGCTTTTGGCATACGTCGAGAGACGCAATAAGCTGATATTTAGGCGATGTGCTGGCGTAGATACTGTAAATATCGCGGAAGAAATCTGCATCAAAATCTGGGTCGTTAATATGAATATAAGACGCCTGAGAAAATGCTGATACCACTTTATGCGCGGAATGTGTAATGTAATCAGCCCCAGCATGTATGGCAGAATAATGACGAAAACTTGGGTGAAACAAAGAATATGCAAACCAGGCTTCATCTATAAACACTTTAATACCATGTTGATGAGCGTAATCTACCACTTGTTTAAGATCGCTAAGTAGACCATCGTAAGTACAACCAGTAAGCACCAATAATTTAGCATCTGTATTGTTTTCAATTGCCAACTTAATATCGGCCAACGACGGTGGCGCGAAAATACCGTATTTTGGATTTAGTATACTCGCCAAATAAATGGGGTAACTGGCTGATTGTAAAATGCCATAGTGCACAGATTTATGGCAATTACGGTCTACAATGACTTTATCTCCCTTGCGAAGTAGTGTCTGCAAGATGATTTTATTTGAGGTAGATGAACCGTTTGTAACAAAGTAGGTGTGCTTAACTTCAAACGTTGCCGCTGCTGATTCTTGAGCACGGCCAATGGTATTGGTGCTGTCTGACAATGAACCTAGTGAGTCTACCGAAACTGACAGATCGCCAACAAATACATTGCGACCGTAAAACTGATAAAAATCGTTTATATAAGGAGAGTTTCTAAAGCTAGAACCGCCGCTATGACCCGGTGTATGCCAAGAGTCATTCGCTTCGCCAACATAACGACGATACGCGGTCCAAAATGGCGTTTCAGAGCGATCATCGAAGTCGTTGATCATATAACCTAAAATGGCCTCTGGGTCAGAAATCACCTCATCTTTAAAAAAGAAGGATTCGATTTCTTCCGATTCGTTGATGATTTCCAGTCCTTTAGTGTCGTCGCCGATAACATAAACTGGTAACTCGAGACGAATTGCCTTTAAATCCTCGATAAAGCGACTATAAATTTGTTCACCCACTTTATTGTGTACATCCCAACTGAGAACCACGGCTTGAATATCGCCATCTTCCTTTACACATTCCAGTGCTTGCTTCAGATCGAGACGTTCAATAATATCGATATCAATATCAACTCGCTCAAAATTAGGAATCGTTTTTGACAGGTTAGCGCAAAGCTCTTGCAGGATGATTGGGTCTTGCTCAATTATCAAGATACGAAGTAAAGGTAGCATAGGGATTTCACAATAAAATTTTATAATGCTCAACAGCATAACTAAAGGAGTGAGACTTGTGAAATTAATACTTTGAAAAGTTTACCTGCTAGTCTTAAACGCTCTAGTGAGTTGGGTAAAAGATGATAGTAGAGAAAAATTTTGGTGTTATGTTTGTAGGCGCGGCTTTATGCGGCGCTTTTTGGGTTTTGAGGTTTGTGTTTTATTGCGCGAGGTAAACTCGCGACTACGGGTTTGGCTTATATTTGTAGGCGGGGCTTTATGCGGCGCTTTTGGGGTTTTGAGGTTTGTGCTTTATTGCGCGAGGTAAACTCGCGACTACAGGGTTGGTGTTATGTTTGTAGGCGCGGCTTTATGCCGTGTTTTTGGGTTTTTTGGGGCTTTGGGGTTTGTGCTTTATTGCGCGAGGTAAACTCGCGACTACGGGTTTGGTGTTATGTTTGTAGGCGCGGCTTTATGCGGCGCTTTTGGGGTTTTGAGGTTTGTGCTTTATTGCGCGAGGCAAACTCGCGACTACAGGGTTGGCGTTATGTTTGTAGGTGCGGCTTTGTGCCGCGCTTTGGGGTTTTGAGGTTTGTGCTTTATTGCGCGAGATAAACTCGCGACTACAGGGTTTGGTTTTGTATTTGTAGGCGCGGCTTTATGCCGCGTTTTTGGGGTTTTTTGCTTTATTGCGCGAGGTAAACTCGCGACTACAGGGTTGGTGTTATGTTTGTAGGCGCGGCTTTATGCCGCGCTTTTGGGGTTTGTGTTTTATTGCGCGAGGTAAACTCGCGACTACAGGGTTGGCGTTATGTTTGTAGGCGCGGTTTTGTGCCGCGCTTTTGGGGTTTTGAGGTTTATGCTTTATTGCGCGAGATAAACTCGCGACTACAGGGTTGGTGTTATGTTTGTAGGCGCGGCTTTATGCTGCGTTTTTGGGTTTTAAGGCTTGTGCTTTATTGCGCGAGGTAAACTCGCGACTACATGCCGTGCTTTTGGGGCTATTCCGTTTTTTCTTTAAACTCACACAAGTCTTCAATAATACAGCTTCCACATCTGGGCTTACGGGCTACGCAGGTATAACGTCCGTGAAGTATTAACCAATGATGCACGTCTACTTTAAATTCAGCAGGCACTACTTTTTCAAGTTTTTGCTCAACGGCTACAACATCTTTACCCATTGCAAGCTTGGTACGGTTAGATACACGAAATATATGTGTATCCACGGCTATTACAGGCCAGCCAAAGGCGGTATTGAGTACAACGTTAGCTGTTTTTCTGCCAACGCCTGGTAGAGCCTCTAACGCTTCACGATTTTCTGGCACGATGCTGTTGTGCTCATCCACCAATATTTGGCACATTTTGTACACATTGGCGGCTTTAGAATTAAATAAGCCAATGGTTTTTATATAATCACGCAGTGTATCGTGGCCTATATCTAATATGGCTTGGGGTGTGTTAGCAACAGGGAACAATTTACGAGTGGCTTTATTAACACCTACATCGGTTGCTTGCGCTGAGAGCGTAACGGCAACCAGCAATTCAAATGGGCTTGAATATTCAAGCTCTGTTACTGGGTGTGGATTATCGTCGCGCAGGCGCGATAGTATTTGGTGACGTTTTTCTTTATTCATGCAACTTAAAACGCATTAACTATTTACTAAGTTAGTGCGTTTTCCCCTTAAGTTAAGCTAGTAACGCGTGCGCGAGGGCCTTTTTCTGCCTCTGGCGGTGCAATTTGTTTTGATTTTATTTGTGCGTCAATTACGTTTTTAGCGGCAATAAGTAACCCAAGGCCTAAAAAGGCACCCGGTGGTAAAATAGCGAGTAAAAACTGGTTGTCAAAGTTAAACACTTCTATGCGTAAACTTTGTGCCCATGGGCCAAGTAATAAGTCGGCACCGTCAAATAAAGTACCTTGGCCAATTAGTTCGCGCATTGCGCCTAAAACAACAAGCACAATCATAAAGCCTAAACCCATCATTAAGCCGTCAAATGCTGATAAATGAACAGGATTTTTAGAGGCGTATGCTTCGGCGCGGCCAATAATGGCGCAGTTAGTTACAATGAGCGGAATAAAAATCCCCAATGACTGATACAAACCAAAGGTGTAAGCGTTCATCAGTAATTGAACAATAGTTACAAAGCCTGCGATGATCATGACAAATACAGGTATGCGAATATCTTTTGGCACCCAGTTACGTACAACCGATACGGTCACGTTTGAGCCTATGAGTACCAATAAAGTAGCTAAACCTAAACCCAAGGCATTTGTAACAGTGGATGTAACGGCAAGTAACGGGCATAAACCTAAAAGCTGCACAAGTGCAGGGTTATTTACCCATATACCGTCTTTATATAGTGTTTTTAACTCACTCATTTAGTTACCTCTACACATTCACCATTAGGTGCTGCAAAAATATCATCAAAATTAGTTTGTGCGAACAATACGGCGTTTTTAACCGAACCCACAACAGCACGAGGCGTTATGGTTGCACCTGTAAATTGATCAAACTGGCCGCCATCTTTTTTTACAGCCCAACGAGCGTCATCTTCACCTTCAACTGTTAAGTTTTTAAAGGTAGTGATCCAAAGCGATTTTTTAACTTCTACTTTGTCACCAAGCCCAGGTGTTTCTTCGTGTTTAGTGGTACGAACGCCAGCAATAGTGCCATCGCTCAATACGGCTGTTAATAAGTTAATATCGCCACTGTAACCGTTTGGCGTAACATGCCTAATAACAACAGCGACCGGTTTATTGTTTTTACGAGCACGATAAATTACTTGGTCTGCGTGTGGGCCTAGCTTTTCATCAGTAATAATTACGCAATCTTGTGATAATTGATTATCGTACGATTTTGGGTCGAGTACTTCTTGTAGTTGCGCAGTAAGTTGCAGCTGTTCTTGCTCTGCAATTTTATCAGCAGTAAGTGCGTTGATAGAGGCAACTAAACCCGTTGTTACCAGCGCAAAGGCCGTTAAAATGGCGCCGTTTTTGGCCATTGAAGAAATAATCATTTTACTGCCCCATGACCGTAAGTTCTCGGCTGTGTGTAGTAGTCAATTAGCGGTACTGCAATATTAATCAATAATACGCTAAAGGCGATGGCATCAGGGAAGCCACCAAAAGTGCGAATTAAATAAATTAGTAAGCCAATTAGCGCGCCATAAATTAAGCGCCCTTTATTGGTGGTTGCTGCAGATACCGGATCGGTCGCTATAAAAAATGCACCCATCATAGTGGCACCACTTAATAAGTGAAATAGGGTGCCCGGCTCAGTACCTGGTGCAGCAATATAGCCAATTGCGCTGCATACAGCTAAACTTGCAATAAAACTGACGGGAATATGCCAGTTAATTATTTTTGCTTTTAATAAGTATAAACCACCGGCTAAAAAGCCTAAGTTAACCCATACCCAACCAAGGCCAGCCCATTCGTTAAATAATGGTTTTTGCATGCTTTCGGTTACGGTTAAACCGTGGGCTATATCTGTTTTAACTGTGTCCAGTGGTGTTGCCATTGTTAGGCCATCAACACCTGCACGTACTTGATCTAGGCTGAACCCAGAGGCCGTAAAATCGGTAAATATGAGCCTGAGCTGATCTGCAAAGCCTATTGGCGTGTTTATTAAATCGGTGACAGGCAGCCACGCGGTCATTTGTACAGGGAACGACACTAAAAGCAGTACATAAGCAGCCATTGCTGGATTAAATAAATTAAACCCAAGGCCGCCATAAAGCTGTTTAACTATAACAATAGAAAATAAACAACCAATAACAATTACCCACCAAGGCGCAAGGGGCGGAATACTCAATGCCAATAACACGCCAGTAAGCCATGCACTGCCATCACTCAGTGCAGGCCAAACAGGGCGCTTTCGCATTAGCATTATGGCAGCTTCAAAAGCGCTTACAGCAACGAGCGCGAGCACCAGTTGAATAAGTACGCCGGTTCCAAAAAAGAAAACTTGAGCAATTAGCCCAGGAATACACGCAGCAATAACGCTAATCATTAATCGCGTTAACGATTTATGGCTGTGATTATGCGGCGAACTGGCCATGGTTAATTTCATGACTGATTATTTCCTTCTTTTTGTAACTTTTTAGCTTTTGCTCTCGCAATTGCTGCGGCCACGGCGGCTTTTTTCTTATCGTCGGCTGATTTAGGTTTATCTGCTTCAGTAGAATTGGATGAGTCATCGGTATTATTGTCTGCACCCTTTGGTGCAACACTATCAATTTGTAGCTCTTGAGTTTGCTCGGCTTGTGCAAGTGCTTTAGCCGCTTTTGTGGCTTTTGCGCGCGCAATGGCCGCAGCTACCGCTGCTTTTTTATCATCAACGGGGGCCGCGCTTTGTGGCGCTTCACTCACGGTTTGCTCGGCTTCTTCTAATGCTTTAGCTTCTTTTTTAGCTTTTGCACGAGCAATGGCCGCCGCAACTGCTGCTTTTTTATCATCAACAGGGGCATCGGTTTGTGGCTCTTCACTCACTGCTTGTGCCGCTTTTTTAGCTTTAGCGCGTGCAATGGCTGCCGCAACTGCTGCTTTTTTATCATCAACTGGGGCATCGTTCTGTGGCTCTTCACTTGCTTGTGCTGCTTTTTTAGCTTTAGCACGAGCAATGGCTGCCGCTACTGCTGCTTTTTTATCATCAACAGGAGCATCGTTCTGTGGCTCTTCACTTGCTTGTGCTGCCTTTTTGGCTTTAGCACGAGCAATGGCTGCCGCTACTGCTGATTTTTTATCATCAACGGGTGCAGTATCGGTTGATACCTCTGTTTGAGATTTTTGTTCTTTATATTGTCGAGCTTGTTCTTTGCGCAGTGCACGCTCTTTTGCTACTTCGCTATTGTCTGGCTCTAATTCAGCAGATTGATCGCCTAGCTTTTTAGCTTTAGCACGAGCAATAGCGGCTGCAACAGCTGATTTTTCACCGCCGTTATCGGGTTTATTTTTAACTCGGGCGAGGGCATCGGCCACTTTTTGCTTTTCGTCGTCTGATTTAGCTGCAGGTTTACGCTTATGACGATTTTTACGTTCTTCTTGCTCGCGCTCTAGGCGCTCTTTTCTTGCGTCAAAGCGCTCTTTTGCTCTGTCGGCTTTAATTTTGTCAGCTTGTTGTTCTTTGATTTCAACTTTGGCCACTCGATAGTATTGTACGAGTGGAATTTCGCTTGGGCACACATATGCACAGGCACCACATTCAATACAATCAAATAAATTATGTTCTTGTAGCTTGTCGTACTCTTTTGATTTAGCAAACCATTGTAGTTGCTGAGGCAATAAAGAAGCCGGGCAAGCATCGGCGCATGCGCTACATCGAATACAGGCTTTTTCAGGGCCAGGTTCTGCGAGCTCTTTATGATCAGGTGCTAAAATACAGTTAGTTGTTTTAACTATACCAATACGAACTGTTGGTAGCGTAAAGCCCATCATAGGGCCGCCCATTACAACACTTTGTTGCGGTACAGGTGAGAACCCTTGGCAATCAAGTAAGTGCTTTATTTCAGTGCCAAGGAGCGCCCATACATTCCCTGGATTATGTATAGTGTTACCCGTTACGGTAACTACACGTTCAATCAGTGGTTTACCTTCATAAACGGCTTGCTGTACGGCAAATAAAGTACCCGTGTTATGCACTAAAATACCAATATCGGCTGGTATACCAATGCTGGGAACTTCACGGTTGGTAAGTAATTTAATTAATTGCTTTTCACCACCCGATGGGTAAATAGTGGGAACCGTTTGAATAATAATTTTTGAGTTATGCTCAGCTGCTTGCTTCATTGCTGCAATCGCTTCAGGCTTATTATCTTCTATACCCACAATGCATAGCGTTGGGTTTAAAAGCTGCTGCATTATTTCAATGCCTTGGATAACTTCTTTAGCGTGTTCGCGCATTAAAACGTCATCGGCAGTAATATAAGGTTCGCACTCAACGGCATTTACAATCAAAAATTCGATAGGTTGCTTGGTATCTGCTTTCACATAAGTAGGAAAACCAGCACCACCCATGCCGCTAATACCGGCTTGGTGAATAATATTTATCAGCTCATCATGACTAAGTTCAGCAGGGTTTTTATTTTTATTAAGTGCTGTCCATTCGTCTTTGCCGTCTGGTTCAATAATAACACTTAGCTCAGGTAGAGCCGAAGGATGTGCCGATGGCATTGGTACTATATCGGTAATAACACCAGAGCTTGGAGCATGCACAGGTACCGACCAGTTAGCAGCAGGCGCTGTGAGTGCTTGGCCTTTTAATACATGCTGACCTTTTTCTACCAGTAACTTGCCATTTGCGCCTATGTGTTGCTTAAGCGCAACAATAAGTTTATCGGGCAACGGTAGGCGAGTAATACTCGCACTATTAGAGAGTGATTTTTGTTGTGGTGGGTGTATGCCGCCAGGAAATGCCCACACGGTGCCTTTTTTTATTTGTTCAAGTAACTTGTCCACTCAAACCTCTAATCTATTTGTGTAACAGGAATAGCATCTAGTTGCCATTTCCAGTTTTGTTTAGTTTCGGCTACAGGTAGCATATCAATGCAATCTACAGGGCAAGGCTCAACACATAAGTCGCAGCCGGTACATTCATCAATTAACACGGTATGCATTTGACGAGTTGCGCCTAAAATAGCGTCAACAGGGCAGGCTTGAATACATTTGGTACAACCAATACATTCATCTTCGCGAATATAAGCCACTGTTTTTATGGGTTCTGCTTGCTCGCCGCCAGCAAGTGGTTTTTCATCAACACCCATTAAGCCGGCAAGCTTTTTCATGGTTGATTCGCCGCCCGGTGGACATTTATTTATTTCATCGCCATTGGCAATTGCTTCGGCGTATGGGCGACAACCTGGGTAGCCACATTGCCCGCATTGAGTTTGCGGCAAAATAGTATCAATTTGTTCAACAATAGGGTTTCCTTCAACACGAAAGCGTATTGCTGCAAATCCTAAAATAAGTCCAAAAACGAGTGCTAGCGAGCCAATCGCTATCAAGGCATAAAACAAGGTCATATTAAAACTTCACTAATCCAGTAAAACCCATAAACGCCATCGACATTAAGCCTGCGGTGATCATAGCAATGGAGGCGCCTTTAAAAGGCGTAGGAACATCAGCCGCCGCTAAACGCTCTCGTAGCGCTGCAAATAATACAAGCACTAAAGAAAAACCAACGGCAGCACCAAAACCATAAACTGCGGATTGTAAAAACGAATGATCTTCTTTGATATTTAATAGAGCAACACCTAATACCGCGCAGTTAGTGGTGATCAGCGGTAAAAATATGCCTAGTAAACGATATAGGGTAGGGCTTGTTTTACGTACAACCATTTCGGTAAATTGCACTACAACGGCAATCACTAAAATAAAACTCATGGTACGTAAAAATTCGATATCCAGAGGGATTAAAATATATTGATTAACTAAATAGCTAGTCACCGAGGCAAGAGTAAGCACAAACGTGGTTGCCAAAGACATACCAATCGCCGTATCAAGCTTACCTGATACGCCCATAAACGGACATAAGCCTAAAAATTGTACTAATACAAAGTTATTAACTAGAACGGTTCCAATCAATAACAAGACATATTCTGTCATGTGTGCCTCACGCTATTAAAGTCCTGCGTATTATCCTTTTTTCTGCCCCGATAAACAACATTTGCGAGTCGTTATCAGTTAAATAAACGCGAGGACAAACATATTGATCACAAGGCTGTAAAATTAATGTGATTTTGATGTAAGGATAAAATAGCAGAAACAAAAAAAGAGCAACGAATGCTCTTTTTTGTATTTGTTAAAACTAATTAAATGTCTTTAGGTTTTTCTATGTAATAACCTTGAACGCCATCTAAACATAAAGTTTCTATAATATGTTTTTCTTCTTGGCTCTCAACACCTTCAGCAAATACGCTAACACCTATACGGTGGGCTAAGTCGACCATTAAGCGCATAAAGTACTGATTGTTTTTATCATCTTCTAGGCCGCGAGTGTAACTTGCATCCATTTTAATAAAGTCAGGTTTTAAATCGCGGAAAAACTTAAATGAGGTTAAACCAACACCGAAGCGTTCAACTGTTACGCGGGCGCCTACGCGGTGCACCATATCAATAAAGCGCTTACTGGCTTTAATATTTTGTTGTAAGCCAAACTCACTTACTTCAAAAATAAGCTTTGATGCAATATGCGTGTCTTTTAATAAGCGGCGTTCTAGCCAAATAACAAACTGATCGTTGTGCGCACTTGAGGCTGTAACGTTTAAACCAAAAAACTTTTCAGATAAATTACGGCTTTTCACTTTTTCAAGGGAAGAGTCGATTATCAGGCGGTCAATTTCTATTGCCATATCAAGCTTTTCGGCCATCGCTAAAAAAGAGGCCGTAGGAAGTACTTGATTGTCTTCTGTTTTAAATCGCACTTGTATTTCAGCATAGGCTTTAATGCTTTTACCAAGCGGCATAATGTTTTGCACAACTAAATGTACTCGTTTAGATTCAATTACCTCGTTAATAACCTTACGCCAGTTTTGATTACCAAAACCTGCACTTACGTTATTAACTAAATCGGTCTCGCGTTGTACGTGCCATGCGTTTACTTGTTTTGATTGCGCCATACTCATCGCGTTATCAACAACCGAAAGTAGCTCACCCAAAGGCTTACCTTTTTCGTAACCGACAATACCCGTGTTAGCAACAGAGCTTAGCTCTTGATTTTGTTGATACTGAGTAAAGCGCGATTGTAGATTTTCACCAAAGCGCTCTGCTTCTTTCAATGGAGTGTGGGGCAGTACTACAGCAAAGTCAGAGCTGTTTAATCTAAACACTTGGCTACCCGTGTAAGTGCCGCTTATGTGCTTAATAATATCGGCAACGCCTTTAACGTACTCGTCACCTTTTTGATAACCACGGCTTTGGTTTATAGCTTGTAGCTCGCTACAACGAACCATAGCTAAAGAACCAAATGTACTTTGCTCACTGTTTTCAATATTTTTTTCGTAATACTCAACAAACATATTACGGTTGCCAAGCGAAGTAATTACATCTTTATATGCTTCATGTTTAATGTTTAATGCAGCGCTTTTTATATCTTCACTTTTACTTTTCAAAAAGTGAGATAAACGATTAAAGCTAGGAACTAAATCTTTACCTAGTTTTTTTAATCGAGTGCCATCTAATGCTGTTTCTAAATCATTATCAACTTGGTTTTGGTTGATATAAATATCGATAATGTCAGCTACCGTTGTACTTATGTTTTTATTTAAACGGTAAAAAATAGATTGCATTAGGATTATTGGAATAATAACCAAAATAGCAGAAATCAAAATAACGATAAAAAGGGATGTTTGCAGCTGAGCAGCTAAATGCTCAATGTTAAGTACAAATTCAACTTTTATATCTGCTGCATCGTTTACAGCAAATTGAGGGCGTACAGAGTTCAATTTTGATAGTACAAAATCAGCAAACATTGGTAATTGGGTAGGGGGGTTAACGCTGAATATTTCAGCCCCTTGGTAGTCTCTTAGAGTAAAGCTTGTAAACGTTTTACCATCTGCAATTGATTGTTTTAGATTTTGAGCAGAAATATCGTCTAAAGAAAGGTCATTAATATACTTAGTAACAGTAGTTTGTGCACTTTTTTGTGCATCACTTACCGCAGTATCAAAGTTTATAGATATGAAGTAGCTTCCTGCTGCCACACACAATAACCAAGAGATAATTTGTATAAAAATAAGTTTTTTAAATCCAGCCATGTTTTCAGTCTTTTAATAATTCAAAAGGGAAGGAATCAAGTCCTTGATTAATAAACTAAGTACAGCGCATCAAGGAATAAACTAATGCTTTAGTTATATAAGGAAGAGTAGTGGAATTAGCTTGAGATGTCTATGAAATTCTTAGAATTGGCTCCCCCTCCCCGACTCGAACGGGGGACCTGCGGATTAACAGTCCGTCGCTCTAACCAACTGAGCTAAGGGGGAACTAAAGTAGTGATATTATTATGATGATTTGGCTCCCCCTCCCCGACTCGAACGGGGGACCTGCGGATTAACAGTCCGTCGCTCTAACCAACTGAGCTAAGGGGGAACTACATCATAAACATAAACTTGGCTCCCCCTCCCCGACTCGAACGGGGGACCTGCGGATTAACAGTCCGTCGCTCTAACCAACTGAGCTAAGGGGGAATCGTTTATGGTTGAAAAACTTGGCTCCCCCTCCCCGACTCGAACGGGGGACCTGCGGATTAACAGTCCGTCGCTCTAACCAACTGAGCTAAGGGGGAAGCGTCTTGCCTTTCAACGGGGCGAAATATTAATGACCGAGCCGCAAAGTGTCAACATATAAAAGTCATAAATTGAAAAAAGAGGTTTATTCGTTGTTTTTGTGTTCGATCTGCGTGTTTTGTAGCTCTATTAAAGTTATTTTTATGAGAATTTAAGAACACCAATGTGACTTTTATTATTGTTGAGTCTTTAAATTGGTTAAATTAAACACGCTATTAAAGTCACTTGTAATTAAAAAACAGCCCAAAAACATAAAAACTCATTTTTTACTTAGTGGTTATTCTTCGCATTTATTTACTTTTTTGCTTTAATTTTCTAAAAATATACCAGCGTGAATATTTACATGAGTATTTTTTACCTTCAATTGTGATCTAATCACTATTTATAAATAGGGTATTTATTTTCTGCGTTCAAAAATAGAACAATCAATAACTTAACTTTGTCTTAAACGTTTTTTGTTTACCAACGTACAACTATGTTAAGAAGAAAAACCGGTGAGCTACAATTTTTAGTGTGAGTTTATAAAAATGCCACAATTAGCAAATGATTAATTGGTTGGACCTCATCGAAAATTGCGGCCCTCTCAAAGCCTTTATAAATGCGGGTTTGAATGAGTTATCCACGGTTTCTGTGGATAACTCTGTTTATGAAACTTTAAGAACATCATTGGCACCAATGGTCTAGGGCGCTACAACGATTTCAAGCTTTTAAATCATTATTTTTAATTTGTTTAAAAACAGTCAGTTATGTTTTTATGGCTAAAGGGTGTAACTCGATGAGTGAATTTTTTCGTAACGATAAATCAAGTCATGCCTTTGTGTAAAAAAGCACCAGATAATACAGCGTGTTTGTAATAAAAGTTATAAAAATGTGTTTTAATTGTTTTTTGGAGTGTTTAGGCTCTATTTTAACAAAAAGATGCAAAAACGGAGTTTTACTATTTTTTCGAATCTTTACTTCATTAATTACATCAATTGTATTGATAAATCCGTGGCTTGAACTGCCTTGATGCTTTAAAATGATTCGTTCAGTAAAAGAGGCCTATTTATTCCATGCGCGCAATTTCAAAATCTCAGACTCGCCCAGATTTACTAAACGATCCCATTTTGCCCACATTAAAGACCATGACCATCCCGATGATATTCGGCATGATCACGCTAATGATGTTCAATATTGTAGATACCTTCTTTATAAGTTTACTTGGCACCGAGCCACTTGCTGCCGTGAGCTTTACGTTTCCGGTTACTTTTACCGTTATTAGCTTAGCAATCGGACTGGGTATTGGCACATCTGCGGTTATTGCTAAAGCACTCGGTAGTAATAAAATTGATGAAGCACGCTTTGATGCCAGCATTTCTTTAATGGTTGGTGTGGTTTTAGTTATTGTGTTGTCGTCGGTTGGGTATTTAATGATTGACCCAATATTTACTTTACTAGGAGCGGGCGCACAAGTATTACCGTTAATACACGAATACATGAATGTATGGTTTATTGGTAGCTTATTTTTAATAACCCCAATGATTGGTAATTCGGTACTGCGCGCCAGTGGTGATACAAAAACGCCAAGTATAGTAATGGGCGGAGCAGGGCTTATAAACGCGATACTTGACCCAATACTGATATTTGGGTTTGGGCCAGTACCAGTGTTAGGTATTCAAGGCGCGGCCATAGCAAGCGTTATTGCATGGGCAGTCGCAGTAGTTATTATTTTGTATATATTAATGTTTAAAAAGCGTTTGTTGAGCCTAAAAGCGGGCAAGCAAACGGTTGTTGGTGCTATTCGTAAAATATTAAAGATTGGTTTACCTGCAGCAGGTGCCAACATGCTTACACCGGTTGCAATGGCCGTAATGACCGCTATGGTCGCGCACCACGGCCCAGAGGCTGTAGCTGCATTTGGGGTAGGCAGCCGTATAGAATCTATTGCAAGTATATTAGTGCTTGCGCTATCTATGACCTTACCGCCATTTGTTAGCCAAAACTTTGGGGCTGGCAAATTGTGCCGCGTTAAAGAAGCGTACACAGGCACGCTAAAATTTGTGATGATTTGGCAATTTGCTATTTACGTATTACTCATTGCATTTTCAGGTGTTATAAGCCAATTGTTTGGTAAAGAACAAGCCGTAATAGATGTAATTAAGCTCTTTATTTATACCATCCCGTTAAGCTATGGCTTACAAGGGGTGATCATATTATCAAACTCATCGTTTAATGCTTTACACAAACCAATGTACGCACTGGTATTAAGTGTCATTCGGTTATTCATATTTTATGTACCATTTGCTTATGTAGGCAACGAAATAGCCGGATTATTAGGGCTGTTTATTGGCGCTGCTTTAGGTAACTTATTTACAGCAATAGTGGCGTATAAATGGTTTATGAAAAAACTAGAAACGCTGAGCGGCGAATCGTTACAGGAGTGCAATAATTGAGCGACCATTTTCAGTTGAAATCACATTTTAAACCAGCAGGCGATCAGCCCACAGCGATTAAGCAGCTATGTGAAGGATTAGAAGCTGGCCTTGCACACCAAACTTTATTAGGTGCCACCGGTACAGGTAAAACCTTTACCATGGCTAATATTATTAACGATTTAAACCGTCCGACAATAATAATGGCGCACAATAAAACGCTTGCCGCACAGCTATATGGGGAAATGAAAGAGTTTTTCCCTAAAAATGCGGTTGAGTATTTTGTATCGTATTACGATTACTACCAGCCAGAAGCCTATGTTGTATCTAGCGACACCTTTATTGAAAAAGATGCCTCGATAAACGAGCATATAGAGCAAATGCGTTTAAGTGCGACCAAAGCACTGCTTGAACGCCGCGACACCATTATTGTGGCGTCGGTATCGGCTATTTATGGCTTGGGCGACCCTAAGTCATACATGAAAATGATGCTGCTTTTAAAAGTGGGCGAAAAAGTAGACCAACGCGACATGCTACGTCGCCTAGCTGAAATACAATACACCCGCAACGATATAGATTTTAGCCGTGGTACGTATCGTGTACGTGGTGAAGTGGTTGATATATTTCCTGCAGAATCTAGCACTTTCGCAATTCGCGTAGAAATGTTTGATGACGAAATAGAGCGCTTAAGTATTTTTGACCCGCTTACTGGCGCCGTCGAAAAGCATATAATACGCACCACTATTTATCCAAAAACACACTACGTTACCCCGCGTGAAAAAATACTCGGTGCTATCGATAAAATACAAGAAGAACTAAAAGATCGAAGAGCCCAGTTACTCAGTGCTAATAAATTAGTAGAAGAGCAACGCGTAACACAGCGTACGCAATACGATATAGAAATGATGCGAGAGCTAGGTTATTGCTCGGGTATAGAAAACTACAGCCGCTATTTGTCGGGCCGTACGGCAGGCGATCCGCCGCCTACGTTACTTGATTACCTCCCAGACGACGCATTGATGATTATTGATGAATCGCACGTAACCGTATCGCAAATTGGCGCAATGTATAAAGGCGACAGAAGCCGTAAAGAAAACTTAGTTGAATATGGCTTCAGAATGCCCTCTGCAATGGACAACAGACCGCTGCGCTTTGAAGAGTTTGAAGCTATTTCACCACAAACAATTTATGTATCGGCAACGCCAGGCGACTTTGAATTAGAGCGTTGTGTAGGCGCAATTGCAGAGCAAGTAATTCGCCCAACTGGGCTGCTTGACCCACTTATTGAAGTGCGCCCGGTAGGCGATCAGGTAGATGATTTACTTTCAGAAATTTATAAAAGTGTAGAGAAGGGTGAACGCGTACTTGTAACTACACTTACTAAACGTATGTCTGAGGATTTAACCGATTACTTAAGTGAGCACGACGTAAAAGTGCGTTACCTACATTCAGACATAGACACGGTTGAGCGCGTTGAAATTATTCGTGATTTACGTGCGGGCGTGTTTGATGTGTTAGTAGGCATTAACTTACTTCGTGAAGGCCTGGATATGCCAGAGGTGGCGCTAGTAGCCATACTTGATGCCGATAAAGAGGGCTTTTTACGCTCAGCGCGTTCAATTATTCAAACCATTGGTCGTGCTGCACGTCACTTAGATGGTCGCGCTATTTTGTACGGTGATAAAATTACAAAATCGATGGCTAAGGCCATGGACGAAACAGCGCGCAGACGCGAAATTCAGCATGCTTATAATATTGAACACGGTATTGAACCGCATTCACTAGCCAAAAAGATTCTTGATGCGATGGATGTAGGCGAAGAAGCCGGCCCTAAAGATAACCTTAGACTTGTTCGTAAAGACTCTAAAAAGGTACTTAGTGCGAAAGAAATTACAGTGCAAATTAAGCAGCTTGAAACCAAAATGCATGCATATGCAAGCGACTTAGAATTTGAAAAAGCGGGCTCTGTTCGCGATGAAATACATGAACTACAACAACAGTTGATTAATTAAAAATGACAGCAAACTTTACTCCTCTTATTACTGCGCTTGAAGATGCGCCAATTTTAAAAAATGAACTGTGCCGTGTTTTTCATGGCCGAGGCCACAGTGTTGAGGCGTTAAGCCATATTAATTTAGACTTTTACCCGCCAAGTTTGTTTTTGGTTTCGTACGACGAAATTGACGAGCAAATACTAAGCGAGCTTACCGATGTTGTGTGGCAGTGGGCGCAAGCAAACCAGCCAGAACTTATTACGTCACTTGTTTATCAGCAGCGCGCTGGTGTGCAAAGCCAAAACACCGTGGTTTATGGGCAATTACCTCACCCGCATGTTGTAACCGAAAACGGCATTCGTTTTTTGGTTGATTTACAGAGCCGCCAAAATACCGGAATATTTCCAGATATGCGCAGCGGCCGTGAGTTTGTTATGGCTAATAGTAAGCATGGCAAAGTGCTTAATTTGTTTTCGTATACGTGTGGGTTTTCGCTTGCAGCAATGCAAGGCGGGGCAGATCATGTAATGAACATGGATATGAGCAAAGGGGTGCTAAAAGTCGGCAAGCAAAACCATCAACTAAATGGTTTTGAGCGCGGCGTCAGTTTTTTACCGCACGATATTTTAAAGTCGTTTGGAAAACTAAAAAAAGCAGCCCCGTTTGACTTAATAATAGTTGATCCGCCAAGCTTTCAAAAAGGCAGTTTTATTTTAACTAAAGACTACCAAAAAGTGCTGCGCAGGTTGCCAGAGCTACTTTGCGACACAACACAATTGTTATTGTGTGCTAATAGCCCAGAGCTTAGTGAAGACGCGTTTAAAGCATTAATAAACGAGCACACCGAAGGCGCAATTGAATTTGTTGAGCGTCTAGCCCCTACCGAACGCTTTATTGAAGTAGACAGCAACAGAAGCTTAAAAGCCCTTATCTACAAAACGTCACAATCTGCTGATTAAATGAAGCTCAGTAAACGCCTAACTGCCATTGATACATTAATTTCGCAGCATCACGATATTATTTGGGATTGCTGCTGCGACCATGGTTATTTAGGCATGGCGCTACTAAAACGCGCAGCTGCAAACCAAGTCATATTTGTTGATATAGTCGCCACTTTAATGGACGACTTAAGCGCGCAATTATCATCGATTAATAAATTACAAAAAAACTGTAATAAAAAACCACAGTGGCAGGTCTTATGTCAGGATGTAGGCAAAATTGAAATTACTCAAAGTAAAAGCCAAGTAGTTGTAATTGCAGGTGTTGGCGGTGAGCTGTTGTTAAGTTTAATACAACAAATTACTGCTAATAACGTAAGTGAGCATTTAAATAATGTTCGGTTTATTTTATGTCCAGTGCATCACACTTATAAGTTGCGAGTCGGTTTAAAGCAATTAGGTTTAGGGCTTGTAAGTGAGCAAATAGTTTACGACAACAAACGTTTTTATGAAGTGATTGAAGTAGGCTTTAGTACCAATAATGAGATTAGTCATACCGGCAATAATATGTGGGATTTTACTTGTGCAGAGCACGGTATGTATCAGCGCCAACTTATAAATCATTATAATAAAATGCTCAATAAAGATAAGCCATACTATCAAAAAGTTATAACTGACTATCAAGAACTCACCGATAGTTAAAAAAGCCCGAAAGAAGGGCGTACATGTGATCTAATTACGACATTGACGACGTAATGTGTTCATAGTTTATATCGCACAACGCGAGTTTATTTGGTTTATTTATGTCAGATAACAAGAGTCACATTAATCATTTGCTTAGTAATGAGCAAAAATGGCAACACAGTTACGAGCAACCTATTTCTTATGCACCCCTTGTGCAATTGGCTAATAGTAGCTGGGTGGTGCCACAACATTTTTTACGCTACAAGCACACGCTTGAAAGCGTAAACGAAGTACTTGAGAGTATTGAGTTTTCGGCTCACTTTAGGGTACTCGCTGCACAAAAAGGTGAAGAAATTTACCTGCAAGTAGCAGTGCTGAGCCCTGATAACTACCAAAAAAGTGCATCTGCAAATGAAGGCAAAGCTAAAAAACTGTTATTTGGTAGACGCTGGATAGTGGAGGAAAACTTACCGACTTCAGAGCTTATTCAAACTGCATTTTTAGCGTTAAAAGTAGCGCGTGAACATGAAGTAAGAGAGCTTTTTCAGTTAATGCAAAGCGGCGCAACAAGTACGCCATTTAATAACCATCACGACTTACCGGTAATGGCGCAAAATCCTGAGCTTGTTAAAAGTGAAAGTGCAAAAAGCCGTGTTGATGAAGTGCTTAAACGTATTGTATTTGCAGGAAAAAGTATTGAGCTTAAGAGCCAGCAGCAAATAGCCGAGCAACATTTATATACTGTTGAGCTGTTGTGTGAAGATTGCCAACTTAGCGAGTTTAATAAAAAAACAATCGCGTTTTTAACAGCAGACTCATCTGCTAATAGTTTTTTACACGCCTTAATTACAGCATTAGTAGCCACAAGCAATGATTACGTAAACGAGCAATTTAAGTACAAAGGTTTTGCCCGCTTTAGTAAACACGTTGCGGTTGAACAAATAGGTAACTTAAGTATCGCTATGCGCTCGCCAAGTACCGTAGGGCTTTGTTCTATGGGTAAGCAACATGCTAATCAGTTAAACTTTGAGATAGATAGCGGGCGAGCACCACAGGGCTGCGGGCAAGCTATTGGTGGCTTTTTAGCTGCACATGGTATTGAGCAGCCAGAAAACGCTCATTTATATCCAAATTATTTATAACAATTTAAAGCTTATTAATTTCATCTTTAACGCTAAAGCTTGAATCAGTAACAATAGCTTCAAGTGTTTGTACACGCTCTTTTAGTGCAAGCACTTGTGCGTTTGTTTCAGCTAATTGTTTGTGAGCATCGCTGTTGTTGTTTTGCATTTTATGCTTAAACTCAAGATGCTTTTTATACATATCGTAAAGTACCCCTGAGCCAACCGAAATTAGCACAATAAGTACAATCATCGTAGTTCCAGACATAATCTCATTCCTTATCATTTTATTATTTGTTTATGGTTAAAGTATAACCTTTAAGCGCTTTTGATAAAGCTGACAATTGTAACTTAATTTGTATACTTTACTTAAGCTCAGCTTTGAGCGTGTTCATCATTTATACACTTTAGATATTGTTTAATAACGTCAGTGTCACCATATAATAAACATACTTTAGCCAATACAGTGAGTTGCCATGTTAAATAATAAAATACCTCCCGTTATTGTTGTGCTGTTTTTTGCAGGCATAATGGCGCTTATTGCGCATTACAGTGTTATTGATTTCACCGCATTTATTACCTACTTAGCAGCAAGTTTGGTCATTATAGGCTGTGTTTTTTGTATTGCAGGGGTGGTGAGTTTTAAAATAGCAAACACCACTGTAAACCCTAATAAACCTGAGCAAGCGTCAAAACTTATTACTAGCGGTATTTATCGGATTTCGCGTAACCCAATGTACGTAGGTTTTGCATTTATTTTAGCAGGGTGGGGTATTTGGTTAAGTTCCTTGTGGGCACTTTTATGTATTATAGGGTTTATTGCGTATTTAACGTTTTTTCAAATAATACCCGAGGAGCGTGCGCTCACTAAATTATTTGGCGAAGAGTTTACCGCTTACAAAGCGCGCGTAAAACGCTGGTTGTAATTTATATCAACTCGTTAAAATTAAACAAAAAAGGCTATCGATGATAGCCTTTTTTGTTTACAGCAATTGTACTACTAATTAATTGGTGCTTATTCGTATTCTAACGGGTCTGTAATGTTATTTAGTGCAAATGCTTCAAGACGTTCTTGGCACGCGCCACATTTACCACAGGCCTTTTCACGGCCGTTATAACAAGTCCACGTTTGGCTGTAATCTAAACCCATTTCAATACCGTCGGTTAAAATACCAATTTTAGTATTGTTTAAGTATGGGCTAAAAATTTCTACAGCGTCGTAATTTGCAATACGACACACATCATCCATTTTTTGCACAAATTCAGGACGG
Source organism: Pseudoalteromonas sp. SWN166 (assembly GCF_015864485.1). Taxonomy (NCBI): domain Bacteria; kingdom Pseudomonadati; phylum Pseudomonadota; class Gammaproteobacteria; order Alteromonadales; family Pseudoalteromonadaceae; genus Pseudoalteromonas; species Pseudoalteromonas sp. SWN166. The sequence continues at coordinate 2,802 of NZ_JADYXB010000004.1, read as the reverse complement.
CAGTCAGGGTAAATAGCATGATCCCCAGAGTGAGCGCCGTAATAAACTTGGCCAGCTTTAAGTGATACCGCGTAACCAACAGCAAGCGAAAGCAAAATCATATTACGATTAGGTACAATCGTACTTTTCATGCTTTCTTCTTCGTAATGGCCTTCAGGCACATCAATGTCATCAGTAAGTGATGAGCCACCAATAAGTTGGTTAATCGCCGAAATATCAACAATCTTATGCGGAACGTTTAATTTTTCACACACACTTGCCGCCACTTTAAGCTCTTTTACATGACGCTGACCATAGTCAAATGATAGGGCATATACATCATGGCCTTGTTGCAGGGCTTTATTTAATACGGTAAATGAGTCCATACCGCCGGAATAAATAACAACTACTTTTTGCGTCATATCTGTTTTGCTCTTAGTTTTAATAGAGGTTTATATCAGGGCGCGATATACTACACGCCCGCAGCTTAAATAACAATTTTTGCACAGCGCTTTTTGGTTTTTTAATAGTAGCAATTTGGCTGCTAGGTAGTAAGTGAGATCTCTTTTGTACAAAATTAATGAAGTGTTTGAAACCATTCAAGGTGAAGCTAGTTTTACTGGCACACCCTCAATATTTTTACGTTTGCAAGGCTGCCCAGTAGGCTGCTCTTGGTGCGACACTAAGCAAACGTGGGATGTTGATAATGTATATAAAGTATCGCTGGATGAAACCGTAGAAAAAAAAGCCGACTCTGATCATTGGGCTAACGCCAGTGCAGAGCAAATTTTAGCGTTGTTTCAATCGCGTGGTTATACCGCAAAGCACGTAGTAATTACCGGCGGCGAGCCATGCATGTTTGATTTAAACCCAGTATGTAACTTATTACACGAACACGGCTTTAGTACACAAATAGAAACCAGCGGTACGTTTGAAATACTCGCCCCAGAGCAAACATGGGTAACGGTATCGCCAAAAATTAATATGCGCGGTGGTTATGAAGTACTTACCAGCACAATGAAGCGTGCAAACGAGATTAAACACCCCGTTGCTATGCAAAAGCACGTAGAAGAGTTAGAAGAACTATTTGTTAAAACAGGTGTTAACCCAAAGCTTGTTTACTTGCAGCCAATTAGCCAAAAAGTATCGGCAACCAAATTAGCAATCGACACCTGCATTGCCAAAAACTGGCGCCTATCTATACAAGTACATAAGTATTTAGGAATTAGTTAAAGAGCAGTTTAAAGTGATAGTACGTAGGTTGGGTAGAGCGTAGCGAAACCCAACGAACCTCCTATTCCACACCGTTTTATAACAACGCTCTATAATATTTAAATTACGTAGGTCGTGTACTTAGCTCGGATAACCGAAGCGCCATCCGACAACTCTAAATTTTATAGCCTGAACTTTATAACCTAAGATTACATCTACCTAAAAGCTCATATCTTCTTCGCTAATAGCCATAACTAGTTTACTATGCGCGACTCAAAATATGTTACTACAAACCACTAGGCTTATATGTCCGCTAATGCGCTTTACACCGACCTTTCTGATTACTACGACTTAATGTGCGCAGATATAGATTATCAAGCCCAAAGCAATTCTATTCACCGGCTGCACCAAATTTTTGGTAATGGCGGAAATACCCATCTTGATTTAGCATGTGGCACCGGCCCGCATGTACGCCACTTTATTGACTACGGCTATAAAAGTAGTGGGCTTGATTTAAACCAGCCAATGCTCGATAAAGCACAAATTCGTTGCCCAGAAGCGCAATTTTCATTGCAAAATATGAGTGAATTTAAGGTAACTGAGCACGTGGATTTAATTACCTGCTTTTTGTATTCAATCCATTACTGCGACGGTATTAATAAGTTAAAAGAGTGCCTTGCTAGCGTACACAATGCATTAAACGTGGGTGGAATATTTTGTTTTAACACGGTTGATAAAAACAAAATCGACAGCGATTCATTTGTAGAGCACACAGCAACAAGCGAAAATAGCTTCTTCACATTTCGCTCTGGCTGGCATTACAGTGGCAGCGGCAGTAAACAGTTATTAAAACTCAGCATAGAAAAAACCACCGCAGATAAAACACTCGTATGGCACGACGAGCACCCAATGGTTGCTTTTAGTTATACCGAGCTGAAAGAAGCCTTAAAGCCGTACTTCGAAATCCACATATTTGAACATGACTACGACAAAATAACCCCATGGGCAGAGCGCTCAGGCAACGCCATTTTTGTCTGCGTAAAAATTTAAGGCAAACATTCATCAAGAAGAGATAAAAGTTTGGGTAGAGCGTAGCGAAACCCAACGAACCTCCAATATCCACGCCCCTAATAACCCCGCATTATATATTTGAAAACGTAGGTCGGATAAGCGAAGCGCCATCCGACACAGTAAATTTTATCCCAAAGTAATAACCTTTAGCCCAATTATTTTATTAATAACTTCTTCTATCTATTGTGGTTGAGATTTACTTGAGCGAATATCTAGAGACTCAACTAAATTGAGTAGTGAGATCTTTTAAAGTGAATACCAGTATAAAATTACAAAATATTGATATATTTATTAGAAAATGATTATTTATTGTATTTAAGGCTAAGGAAAGCAAATGAAAACCCTATCTATAAATCTCGAAAATTGTTACGGAATAGAGCAACTAAACGAAACACTTAGCTTTGAAGGTGTAAATGCGAATTGTAGTGGTCAATAAAATTTGGCCACAGTTTTAGAATCTTGATATCTAACCTCAGATTCATTTGGCGCTAAACCGGCATTATAATGATGCGGCCTAACGTTGTTGTAATATCCGTTGAT
>NZ_JADYXB010000039.1:0-39442 GCF_015864485.1 Pseudoalteromonas sp. SWN166 | reverse complement strand
CAATGCCAATCCATAACTGGAATCTGACATTGTCGCAATTGGCCATCCACTTCGAAGGTAGGTTAGATGGTGTGCTAGATATTTAGCAATTTAGGCTGACACAGAATTCTGAACGCCCTCGCCATAACAGATTTTCTCTACCGCAGTATATTTCCCTACCTACACTTTTTAATTTTCATAGGCATATTTTATTTTTGAATTGGTACAGCCTTTGCTATTAATACGTACATTAGCGCCTTTAGCTACATTTAGGCTATTAATACCAATTCCAATAAATAGCTGATCTATTTTACTTGCTAAAACAACCCATTTCTTTGTTGTAAATTTCGTAAAGGGAACAACCATTTACATCAATTTACGCCTAGAACTGAATTATTTTTTCGGCGTAAAATTTAGATCACATACTTAATGGAATTGGTATAACGATGTATTTTAGATGTTTTATACGTAGTGTTATTACAATTTTGCGTAATTTTTACATGTTTAAAATACTCATTTTAAAGGTATTAGGTAAAGGAAATTATAATGGGTTCGATTTATAATGTATTTCATAGCAAATGGTTTAACTCATTGGCGGCTATCTTATTAGTCCTTATTATTGCCAGAATAGCCGCGCCTTTTGCGCTTCAGTACTACGTAAATTATCAGCTAAAACATACACAAGGTGTTACAGGGCATGTGGGCGATGTAGATTTATTTTTATATCGTGGCGCTTACGCAATTGACGACGTTGAAATTTACGCTGTTGATGCAACTTCAGCTCCTAAGCCTTTATTGAGTATTCAAACGCTTGATTTTTCACTTGCGTGGTCAGCCCTTTTAAAGGGCAACTTAGTAACAAATATGGCCTTTACGCGCCCTGAAATAGTTATATATGATAAAGACCCCAATGCTTCTGAGCAAAATCAACAAGTAAAAGATGAAACTACCTGGGTAGGGCTCGCTAATAATTTAGTACTTTTTTCTATTGATACCTTAACCATTGAACAAGGGAAGCTATCTTTAGTTAATACAACGAATAGCGGTGAAAAGCCTACTTTTATATCAAATATTAATGCCAAGATTGAAAACATAACTAACGCACAAAACCTATCAAAAACACTCGTGACTACTCTAAATGTAGAAGGTGCATTAATGGGGGAGGCTGCATTAAAGCTTAATGGCAAGCTTGACCCTTTTAGCAAACAGGCTAATTTTGATTTTAATGCAGAGGTACAGCGCTTTTCAGTTAAAAATTTAGACACTGTATTTAAAGTGTATACACCGTTTGATATTGAAGCCGGTGGCATTGATGGAGCAATGGAGCTTGTAGCTAAAGATAATAACTTAAATGGTTATGTAAAAGCGGGCGTTCAAAACTTGCGTGTTTTTTCGTGGCGCGAAGATATAAAAAAAGATGACGATGGAATATTTACGGCCATATTTGAAGGCAGTGTTGATTTGCTCAGCTCTATACTTGAAAACGATGAATCTAAGCTTGTAGCTGCACGTATTCCCATAGAGGGGCAATTAGATAATGCAGATGTGTCGACTTTCCAAGCAGTTATTTCGGTGCTAAAAAATGCTTTTTTTGATGCCTTTAAAATGAAAGTCGATAACGTTATTTCTTTTGAAGATACAGATAACAAACCTGATAACGAGGGAAATTAAAGCGCTTTGGTAATTCTACTTTTATTAGAATTTTAAACGGCACCCACTTTGTTTAAACTTTAAGTGGGTGCTTTAGTACTCTGAACAGATTAGTTTTTGCGGTTACTCAATAGCTCTTTAAGCTCAGCAATTTGTGATTGCAGCTCGTTTACTTGCCCTTGCGTTGCAGGTAATGAGCTATTATCTGCGAGCTCTTCTCGCGCTTTACGGTGCTCCTCACTCATAACTTCTAAAATGGCACCTACCATCATATTTAAAAATACAAATGCGGTTAAAAATATAAACGTAAGGTAATAAATCCAGCTTAGTTCGTACACCGCCATTGTTTCGTACATTATGTCGGTCCAATCTTCAAATGTTGCCACCCTAAATAGGGTGAGCATAGAGATTGAAACGTCTTGCCAAAGTACGGGGTTTATTTCAGCAAACATCATGCTACCCATTGCAGCGTATATATAAAAAATAACAAACATTAACAGGGCTATATAACCCATTTGCGGAATTGCTTTAAGGAGTGAATTAACCAATAAGCGCAGCTCTGGGATCATCGATACCAATCGCAGTACTCTAAATATGCGAAGTAGACGAGCAATTAACATAGTAGAGCCAGCAGCAGGATATAAACTGCCCAATACTATGATTGTGTCGAATATATTCCACCCCTTCGAAAAGAAGTTTTTTATGCCTTTGCTTGCAATAAAGCGGATTACTAGCTCAATTAAAAAGAATGCGGTAATACCAACGTCCATCCAATTTAGAGCAAGCTCTACGTTAGGATGTAGTGAGTAAGTGTGTGCACCTACTGTCAGGGCAGAAACAATAATTACAGCTATAACAAATGATTGAAATATCTTGCTTTTGTCTATACGCTGAAACAACTTTTGCAACTGCGACATCATAGTAATGGGTCCTGTGGGGATTAAGATTTTTAGGACGCTAATATACAATAATATTGTAATAATTTAACGCTTTTTCGATATAGAAAGTGTAAGGAAATTTAATGTTTATCAATAAACTAAAAAGTAGCGCATTACTTATTGTTGGATTATGTGTTTTAGCTGGTTGCAGCTCTGACGCGCGTTTTCATGAAGTTCAATCGGCGCGCCTTGATGAGTGTAACTATAAAGCCGACAAAGAATATTACGAATGCTTAGATAAACAAGACTCTAACTACGAAGAGTTTAAAAAACAGCAACAAGCAGAAACTAAATAAGTAACCTTTATATTTATGACTAAAACTCAAAAGCAACGCGATAAGCAAATTCGTTTAGCACTCACTAATGCATGCGAGGCAATAAAAGAAAGCGTAATTGGTTTTGATTATCTAACGCATACCATTGATTTAAATAACGAGGCCAACACGTTAAAAGTACAGTGCTATTTTAATGATGAGATAGCCCTTGAAAGTGCAAAACCGCAACTTAACGAATTAACAAATATAATACTCAAAGAGCTTACGAGTATTAAGTTGAACGCAAAACCAGCACATATTTCATTTTCAGCTAATTAACAGGGCTTTTGTTGGTTTGATAGCACATGGACGTTATAATTAGATAAATTATTTTTAGGGTTTAAATTATGGCTGTTCCTACGCGTTCGCAAATTTCACCAGGTATCACAGTAAATATTGTATTAAAAGAAGATCAACGCAGCGGTACGTTAACCGAAGGTGTTGTTGAGCGTCTTTTAACAAAGTCACCTAATCACCCTCACGGCATTAAAGTGCGTTTAGAAGATGGTCAAGTTGGCCGAGTAAAAGAGATTTTATAATGGCAGCGTTAACAGAACAGGCTTTTTGGGAATTAGTAACAACGCCTGATTTAGGGCTCGATCCGCAAAGTGCTAGCGATAACCTAAAAACTAAACTTAATGATTTAAGCGATCAACACCTTATTGATTTTGATAAGCACTTTGGCATACATATGCGCAAATGCTTTACCTGGGATTTGTTTGGCGCCGCCTTTGTTATGGCTGGATGTAACGACGATTACGGTTTTAGCGAATTTAGATGTTGGTTAATTTCGCGCGGTAAAACAGTGTTCGAAAACGCCTTAGAAAATGCTGACTCAATTGCACAATGTACACCTGTTTATTACTTAAACGAGCAGCCTTATCCGTACATTGATGAGTATGATTTAATAGCCGGTTTATTATTTGAAGAACGCAGTGAAGACGAATTACCGTTTATCCCATCTGGCATCGACGAGCCTAAAGGTAAACGCTTCAAAGACAAACCTAAGTTTTTAAAGCAAAACTACCCACTATTATTTGCAAAATATTGGCAGTAATGTGTATTTAATCGTTTTGTTGTTTAGGTACGTATTTAACAGCGTACGTTACAACAAAATGATTAGTTGTGGTATCTAAGTGCTGTAGCACGACTTCTCTCCTTTTATAGTAAATCTCTGTTATAGTTATAAAAAGTTAAGTAGATAAGCATTTTTAGCTTATCTAACACATTAACTCTCGAAGGATACACACACGCAATGAAATATATAACATTTGCTTTGTTAGCAATTACATTTACAAGTGCTTATGCCTTTAGTGAGCCAAGTAATAAAACGCGATTTATACCGCTTTTAAAGTCAAAATTGGGTGCGTACGACGTTGTCTCAACTAATTCAGGATTATGCGTTAATAGCAACTTAAGCCTAACAGAAGAAAACAACCCAAATAGCGGCTTTAAGTTAGGAGAACAAATTATATTTGGTCCGCTTCATAACGGTACACAAACAGTAAAAAAACCTGGCTTTTGTTTTATTACCAGCTCATTAAAATATAAAAGTGATGGTCTTGAAAACGGTTTACGAATGAGCCGTTGTGAAAATCCCGCAAACGAGAAAACAATTAGCCAAAGCATTAAATTTTTAGCTGATAACACACTAAAATATACATTGAGCGAACCTAGTGTAGAGTGCACATTTAAAAAAGCAGACGAGAGCAAATAAAGTACTTAGTAACATGTAATTATTCGCAGTATATTTTAGGGATATCGCGCCAACGCGTAGTGTACTGCGGCGACAAAAAATCACGGTTCATGTGCCATCGGTCATTTAATTTACTGCTTGCAAGGCTGAGCATCCCTTTTCCGTATCGATTATTGATTGTGTCTAGGCATTGCATGAGCTTTGGGTTATCAGAGCTTTTACTAAATAAGTCACTTTGCTGAAACTGCACCGACGTTAACTCCACCGCGCCCACACCACACTTATAAAACCGAACTCCCGGTTGATAAATTTGATTAAATACCTCAGATACAGCATTTGCCATCACGCAGGTGTCGTTAGTAGGGCTGGCAAATTTATAAACAAATGACTTTTTATAATATCTGTTTTCGTGCGCGCCGCTGGCTGCAAAAATATAAAGCTGGTGAGTGAGTGAACGCTGGGCGCGTAGTTTATTAGCCACTGTAGTTACATGGTTAATTAAAGCTGTTTTAAGCGCGGTTGGCTCACATATTCGTTCACCAAAGCTACGGGTCGAAAATATCTCGCGCTTATCTTGTCGTATATCGTCCCAATTTAAACACGTTACGCCGTTAAGCTCGCTTACCGTGCGCTCAACCACCACACTAAATGCACGGCGCATAGTTTTAGGATTTTGCTGAGCAAGCTCCCATGCTGTGTTTATATTCATTATTTTAAGTTTTTTAGCTAATCGACGGCCTATTCCCCACACATCTTCGCAGCTCATTCTTTGTAAAATAGCTTGGCGCGTTTGCTCGTTATTTATTACGGCTACACCATTAAAACCACTGAGTTTTTTAGCAGCGTGATTAGCAGCTTTTGCTAACGTTGGGGTAGGGCCAAAGCCTACGCCTACGGGCAACTTTGTTTCTCGCCATACTGTACGCCTTATAACATGGCCGTACTCATGCCAATCCTTAATCAGTGGTGTGTAGCCGTTAAAGTGCAAAAAGGATTCATCAATACTGTATATGTGTTGTGTATCGCAAAAGCGGCCAATAACATTCATCATCTTGTCGCTTAAATCAGCGTAAAGCTCGTAATTGCTAGATCGAATAACTACGTTGTTTTGCTCAAGTAAATGCTTAACTTTAAAGTATGGGCCAAATTTAGGAATATTTAAGCGCCGAGCAATAGGGCAAATAGCACATACACAGCCATCGTTATTGGTAAGTACAACCACAGGCTTGGAGCGAATAGCCGGGTCGAATACTTTTTCGGCACTGGCATAAAATGACACAGCATCAACTAAGGCGTACATTTAAGTAACTCTCATTTGAGCAAGTTTCATTTAAGTAAGTCAGGGCTTTGCCTGTGCATTCTTATTGATAACGTTACTACGCCTTCTAGCTGAAACTCATCTGCAGAGGTTAGTTGTACAGGCTTATGTAAAGAAGACGCAGAAAGTAGCCGTGCATTGGTTTTATCAAGCAGTTTGCATACAAAAAGGCCATTTAAGTTCGCAACAATAACATCACCGTTTTCGGCAGGCTCTGCACGGTCGATAATTAATAAGTCACCTTGAAAAATTCCGACTTCTTGCATAGAGGACCCCGACGCGATACCAATAAACGTGGCATCTGGGTGCTTTATTAATAGCTCATCAAGAGATACACCTAGCTCGGTGTACTGCGCTGCGGGGGATTCAAAACCACACACGCCAGCTTCTATATAAATGGGAATGACAAACATAACACAACCTAAAACGCATATACTGTATAAGTGTACAGTATATGCGTTTAGTGTAAGTTATGCCAAGTAATGAATAGCGGATCAATCCATATTTTTGATCATTTGTTGTGCGGTATCTAAAAAGTCTTTGATTTGTTGAGGGTTTAAGTTTTTACACATTTGATTGTTTATTTTTTGCTCTGAGGCTAATAGCTTATCAAAAAGAACTTTACCTTCCTCTGTAAGCGACAAAATAAAACAGCGCTTATCGTGCTCATTTGCTTGTTTATCAATAAGGTCTAAGCCAATAAGATCTTTAATTAGCCGTGCTATTTGTGCTTTGTCGCGCTGCGTTTTAGTAACAATATCGTTAGCCGTGCAGTTATTTATGTTCGCGATAATATGTATGCAGCGTACGTGCATAGCATTAATACCCAGTTCGCCTGCATTTATAGCTTCGCGAATTGTTACACGGTAATTTTGCATTAGTTCAAACAAGGTATTTGATAAAGGTGTATTCATAGAACTCTCAATATGGTTGACAAAGTCAATTAAATTGCTATGGTTGATTTTATCAACCAATGGGGCGTTGTGCAATGATTGCTTTTATAGCAGTTAATTATTTAAACCTAAGTTTTGTAAACGAGGTGATTTAAAATGGGTAAACAAGTTCGCAAAGCAACAGTATTAAGCACTGAGCAAATTACACCGCACCTACAACGTATTGTAGTAGGCTCTGATGATTTTAAAGACTTAACCCCAGAGTATATTGGTAACTATGTAAAAGTACTGTTCCCAAAAAATGGTGAAGTAGATTTTAACTTAAAAACAGCGTGTATGCGCTCATACACAATAAGGTATGTAGATGCGAAAACCGGCGCACTAACGCTTGATTTTGTTATAAATATGCACCAAGGCCCCGCGACTAACTGGGCTAAAATTGCAAAAGTAGGCGATGCGCTAGGTATAGCTGGACCAGGCCCTAAAAAGTTAGATAATTACACGCACCCTCATTATATATTGCTGGGCGATTTAACCTCAGTAAATGCTATAAAAGGCTATGTGCAGCAGTTACCTGAAGCTGCAATAATTGATGCATTTGTACATGCCCCTACTGAGCAAGACATTATCGATTTAGAAACAAATCGCGATATAAACTGGGTAATTACCGATAGTGCCGATACAGCAATGCTAAGTGCACTTAAAAATTTACACATTACAGAGCAGCCACCTATTGTGTTTATGGCATTAGAGGCAGGCCTTGTACGTGCAGTAAAAACGCTGCTAACTGAACAACTTAATATACCGCGCGGTAATATTGTATCCTCTGGTTATTGGAAAAAAGGCGTAGACTCAGAAGGCTATAAAAAGCAGCGTCAACGTGATGCACAGCTTGCCTGAATACCTTAGAGCAAAATAACATAGGCTTATTTTGCTCTAATACCACTACGTAACTTGAATTGACTTAATAGCAGACCCATTTAAGTGTTTTATGCTAATGATGAAACCCATTATTAGTATGCCTTTTTAGGAGCTGCTATTTTGTTAACTTCCATTCCTTTTTCGTTACTCGAACTTGCCCCCATGATCAAAGGGGACAGCGTTACTAACACTCTTCATAAAAGTACTAAATACGCACAGCGAGCAGATGAGCTTGGCTTTAATCGCTTTTGGCTTGCTGAGCATCATAATATGCCAGGTATTATTTGTGCCGCTACTTCAATTTTGGTTGGCCACATAGCGGGAAATACTAAACGTATTCGTGTTGGCTCTGGCGGAATAATGCTACCAAACCACTCACCATTAGTTGTTGCTGAACAATTTGGTACATTAGAGAGCTTATATCCAGGGCGAATAGATTTAGGACTAGGACGCGCACCCGGCAGTGACCCAATAACAAGCCGAGCACTAAACAATGATATGAGCCGCGCAGAAAACTTCCCTGGAGAAGTAACTGAGCTGCAAACGTTATTAGGTCCATACAACGGTACGCACCCAATACGCGCTATACCAGGGGAGAACACAAACGTTCCTATTTGGTTATTAGGCTCAAGCTTATTTAGCGCGCAGCTAGCTGCGCAAAAAGGATTACCGTATGTATTTGCAGGGCATTTTGCACCGCGCTTTGTACACGACGCAATAGCGTTGTATAAACGCGAATTTAAAGCATCAAGCGACCTTGATAAACCATATGTAATGCTTGCACTGCCTTTAGTTGCCGCCGACACCGACGAAGAAGCGCAATACCTATCGACTACTTCTAAGCAACGTGTGCTCGAACTTATACGCGGTAACGAGCTGTGGTTAAAACCACCTGTTGAAAGTATGGACGGGCTATGGAGCGAACAAGAGCGCGCGCATGTTGAAAACTTTTTAAGCCTAAGCGTAGTAGGTGGGCATGTAAGTATTAAACACAAGTTAGAGATGATAGCGAAGCAACTAGAAGTTGATGAGTTTATATTTACCAACGATGTATTTGATAGTGAAAAACGCCATCGTGCACTCGAAATTTTAATGGAAATAAAGCACTAACTAGTCAATTAGCTAGTTAGTTAAGCGAGCGTACACACTGGGCTTGTTAACATACAGACATCATCAAAAGTTAAACTTTTTTAACTCATTTTATTAACTTTAAGTGATGTCTGTATTTGTTATTTAAATATTCAAAGTAAATTTGATTACTATTTTTAGTATATATTTTGCTTTACATACCGTTCTGTTTTTTCAATCGAACTGATTTAAATAATCTATTTTAAGATGTTACTTTTATTTTTTATAATGTAGGTATTAAACCAAACATCATTAAATTAAAGGTAGGTACACCGTGAATTCTTTAAATATCGCAACAGCTAATTCAGTTAATCAAACAGCGCAGCCAAAAGTTGCTCTGATTGCTGAAGGTGGCGGGCAGCGAGGGATATTCACAGCCGGTGTACTGGATGCATGGTTGGAGCAAAGCTACGACCCATTTGATTTATTTATCGGCACTTCTGCAGGTTCACAAAACCTGACTAGCTATTTAGCGCGCCAAAAAGGCTATGCTAAACGCTTAATAAGAGGGCTTTCTCGCAATAAGCGTTTTTTTCAGCTTGGTAGAGGGTTAATGGGTAAACACATAGTTGACTTAGATTGGTACTTTGACAAAACCACTGAAGTAAAAAGAGCGATAGACTTTAAAACAGCAAAAACAAGTTTAGGCGAACGTGAGCTACTTATTACAGCGACTAATGCGCGAGATAGAAAGCCATATTACTTATCACCAACAGGTGAAGATAATCAATGGCGTGATCTTTTAAAAGCATCAAGCGCACTGCCATTTTTGTACAAAGAGGGTGTAAAATTAACACCATGGTCAAGTGCAAAAGCAGCGAGCGAAACTCACTTAGTTGAAGAGCAAACACAAGCTGATTTTTATCTTGATGGCGGTTTAGCAGCACCACTCCCAGTACGAGAAGCTTACAACCGAGGTGCACGTAAAATTGTAGTAATTAGAACGGTTGACGCTAATTTTCAAGCGCAATCTGCTTGGGTTCAAAAGTTAAAATCGCTTGCAACGGTATCAGGTTACTGCCCAAAAACGTTAGACTATTTACTACAGCACGAGCAAGCCTATTTAGATGAGCTGAAATTTATTGCAAATCCACCGGATGATGTAGAAATAATCCAAATTTTTGCAAACGAAAAGCTTCACAGTAAATTATTAGGTAGTTCTAATAACGATTTACGCTTTGATCATAAATTAGGCCTTGAAGCGGGCAGAAGCTATTTAGTACAACAAAGCCTAAATGCGAGTAATAGTACACACGACTACGCAGCAAGCGAGTACCGCTACAACTAAGCTAATGATATAAAAGTAAAAAGAGGTGCTACAGCGAATGTTGTAGCACCTTTTTAATGCATTCATTTAAAAAATATTTTAAATGACACCCATCTAAATTTGTATGTTAATCATACTAAGCTACACTTTATAAAATCTTAAAGTGAGTAATATACCTGTGGCTACTGCACGAAAAAGACAAATAAGCCTTTCTAATACTCGTTACTATCACTGTATTTCTCGGTGTGTGAGGCGAGCCTACCTATGCGGAGTTGATACACAAACAGGCAAAAGCTATGAGCATCGTAGAGATTGGGTGGAGGAGCGTTTATTATTTTTGGCGAAGGTATTTTGTATTGATGTTTGTGCTTACGCGGTGATGAGTAATCATACACATTTAGTACTTTATATAGATGATAAAAAAGCAAATAGGCTTACAGATAAAGCCATATGTATTAGATGGCATAAAGCATTCAAAGGAACCTATATATCAAAGCGTTACTTAGAAGGTGAGCAGCTAAGTAACGTTGAAAAAACACTTTTAAAACATACTATTGCTAAATTTAGAGAGCGCTTAAAAGATATAAGCTGGTTTATGCGCTCACTAAACGAAAATATAGCAAGACAAGCAAATAAAGAAGATGACTGCACAGGCCGATTTTGGGAGGGGCGCTTTAAATCACAAGCTTTGTTAGATGAGCCAGCATTATTGGCATGTATGGCATACGTTGACTTAAACCCTATTAGAGCGAAAGTAGCAGATACAATTCAAACATCATCATTCACAAGTATTAAAAAGCGTATTGAGTATGCTAAAACTGGTCGACAATCTAAAGTATTGGCTAAGTTTGTAGGGCAATTATCGCAAAAGATAAGTAAAGGTTTGCCCTTTAATTTTAAAAACTACTTACAACTTGTTGAGCAAACAGGAAAATGCATAAGATTAGATAAGGCAGGTTATATAAATCAAAACACAATGCCTATTTTAAAAGCATTAAACATAACTGAAAAAAACTGGCTTAAACTTACAACTCGTTTTACTAAGGTATTTCATGGTGCTGTTGGTAAAGCTGAAAATATAGAAACTTACTGCAATAATCAACACTTCAAACGACGACCTAATATTAAAAATAGCCAAGTACTAATCGCTTAATTTAACACTCAAATGTCGTAAATTTAAATCAATCGTTTGATGGCTTTAGCTCGCCTGCTATTTAACTAACCAAAAAATAATGTTATTTACGACAGATAAATAAAAATTTAAAGTAATAATTACCAATAAAAGAGTAATTGGTCGTGTTAAATACAAAAGAAAAATTAACTTACTGATAATTTTAAATGGATGTCATTCAAATATTATCTAAAGTAAAAATATATTTAGCTATGTTAAGGGCACTTAAGCTCAGTTAGACAATATATAAGTGGGTGTCACTTAAATTTTTATCTAAAGTAAAAATATATTTAGCTATGTTAAGGGCACTTAAGCTCAGTTAGACAATATATAAATGGGTGTCACTTAAATTTCTTAAAGCTTCTTAGAATCACTTCAAATATAAATAAAAGATTAAGTTGATGAAAGTAATATGCTTGTTTCGCTATTTAAAATACCGTCTATTTCCCTTACTTGCCTAAGTACTCCATCAAACTCGCTTAAATTTGCCGCTTGTATTTCTGCTACCAAATCCCATGCGCCATTAGTGGTGTGCAGTTTTGTTAGTTCGGGTATACCCCGCATAGTTTTAATAACTTGAGAGGTCGATTTACCCACTACTTCAACCATCATAATTGCGCGAACAGCTTCGGTTTCTATGTGTTCATGCACTCTTACGGTAAACCCTAAAATGGCGCCTGAGCTTACTAATCGGTCGAGTCTATTTTGTATTGTCCCGCGTGAAACTTTTAATGTATCGGCAAGGGCTGAAATAGACGCGCGTCCGTCTTTACGTAATTCAGCTATTAATGCATTGTCGAGTGAGTCGTAAATATAAGGAGTCATAAAATAGGCCTAGCGTTAAATTACTTATTAAAATACTAAATTTGTACATTAATGCCTAGCAAAATGATAAAAAACAATGCTATCTGTGTAATTAATTGCCATATTAAATAGCGTGTAGCCTCGCTAAACTTGTTTTAAATTAATTAATTCATTTATTACAGAGGTTTTAACATGAGTCATTTTATAGCACAGCCAAAACAAGGTGTTCCATTTGTTAGCGTTGGGGCAATGGCTAAGCTTATAAATAAATTGGGTATTGAAAATGTGTTACAGCAGCTTACTCATAAGTTAGAAGCCGACTTTACACGTTGGAAAGAGTTTGATAAATCACCTCGCTATGCCGCTCACTCACCAGAGGGTGTAATAGAATTAATGCCCGTGAGCGATGGTCAAATGTTTAGCTGTAAATATGTAAACGGTCACCCAAAAAATACGTTTCGAGATCTGCAAACTGTGGCTGCATTTGGCATTTTGGCCGATGTAGATAGTGGTTACCCGGTAATGATCAGCGAAATGTGCCTACTAACAGCGCTGCGTACAGCCGGTACATCGGCGCTGGTGGCTAAATATTTAGCACCAAAACACGCAACAACACTTACATTAATAGGTAATGGTGCGCAGTCTGAGTTTCAGGCGCTGGCATTTAAAGCGGTATTGGGCATTACACATATTCGTTTATACGATATAGATGCAAACGCGTCTAAAAAAGCATTTACTAATTTAAGTGCCTGCGGATTAAACGTAACTATTTGTAATAACGCGCAGGAAGCTGTGCAAGGTGCGCACATTATTACAACCTGCACCGCCGATAAAACCAATGCCACCATTTTAACAAACGACATGATCCCACAAGGTGTGCATATTAATGCTATAGGTGGCGACTGTCCTGGTAAAACAGAGTTAGATGCTAAATTACTTGAGCGCGCTAATGTATTTGTAGAGTACGAACCACAAACCAGAATAGAGGGCGAAATTCAACAAATGAGCGAAAGCTTTGCAGTTACTGAGTTTCATAAAGTTGTTAATAAGCAATCGCTTGGGCGTACTAGCCAAGACGAGCTAACTATTTTTGATGGTGTAGGTTTTGCAAGCGAAGACTTTACTGCGCTTGTATTTATACGCGATCAACTCATTAAAAGCGGCGAATTTACATTGCTTGACTTAATTACCCAGCAAGCCGATCCGCGTAATTTGTTTTCGGTACTTAATACAGATCAAACATCAGCACATGAGCAACTAGCATGAGCCACGTAAATCAAGCGCCGAGTGCTGTTGTTATGGTGCGCCCGCATCACTTTACGTCTAACCCGCAAACTATGCTCGACAACGCATTTCAAAGTGAGTGTTTAGCGCATAACCAAAGTGAGCAAGCATATAAAGAAGTCACAAATGCAGTGCAATTATTAAAAAACGAAGGGGTCACTGTTCATTTATTTGAAGACGAGCACACACATACGCCCGATTCTGTTTTTCCTAATAATTGGTTTTCTACTCATCAAAGTGGCCAATTAATAATCTACCCAATGTTTGTAGAAAACAGACGGTTAGAATATCGAAAAGATATTATTGATTTTTTAACGGATCACTATAAAGTGTCTTCTGTGACTGATTATTCATTTTTAGCGAAAGAAAATGCATTTTTAGAAGGCACTGGTTCACTGGTTATCGATCACCAATACAAACTGGCTTACGCGGTAGAATCAAAGCGTACTACCGCATCAGTGGTTAATACAATATGCGAGCAATTAAAACTAACACCCCTGGTGTTTAATGCATATGACGAGCAAAGCACAGCGGTTTATCACACTAATGTTTTAATGTGTGTTGCCACCGAGTTTGCCATGATCAGTTTAAATATGGTGCCAAGTAGTCAACGTGCACAGTTAGCCAGTCACTTTTTGAAGAGCCATCACGAAGTTATTGATTTAACACACGATCAAATTAATCACTTTTGTGGCAATGCCATTGAGTTACAAGGTAAAAATGGCCGTATTTTAGCCTTATCGCAAACTGCATTTAATGCGCTAACAGCAGCACAAATTAAAGCCATACAAAAAACGGCTAAGCTTGTACCTTTACCTATACCCACTATTGAGTCGGCAGGCGGCTCGGTTAGATGCATGATTGCGGGAGTTCATTTGCAAACTAAATAATGTATAGTTTTAAGGCAGCCTAAGCTGCCTTATTTGCATTTAGTCAAAAGTAAATGTAAATACCGCTATACCGCAACAGGTCTAATATAAAAAATATAAGAAGGAATTAGCAATGTTCGATGCCGTCGTCAAAAGCGTAAACAACCTTTTATGGGGAGAAGGGCAAGTCCTTATTTACATACTCCTATTTGCAGGAATATGGTTTTCAGTACGACTAAAAGCAATTCAAATACTTAAATTTAAACATATGTTTAGCCTTTTAAAAGGCAGCAGCAAATGTAAAAAAGACGATATTTCATCATTCCAAGCATTGTGTACAGGGCTTTGCGCCCGTGTAGGTACCGGTAATTTAGCCGGTGTGGCGGTTGCAATTTCTCTTGGTGGTAGCGGCGCTATATTTTGGATGTGGGTAATAGCCATACTCGGCATGGCAACAGGCTTTGCCGAAAGCGTACTTGGGCAAGTATACAAAGTGCGCGATAGCAACGGCGATTTTAGAGGCGGCCCCGCGTATTATATTCAACAAGGCTTAGGCAGTCGCGCATTTGCCATTGTGTTTGCTGCGTGCTTGTTTTTAGGTTACGGCTTTACCTTTAGTGCCATGCAAACTAACACAATTACAGACGCGCTAAATTATGCGTTTGAAGTACCAACCTTTTACTCAGGCTTGGTTATTACCGTACTCGCAGGCTCAATTATACTCGGTGGCTTTAAAGCAATTGCCCGATTCGCCGAACGAGTAGTGCCTATAATGGGCATTGTGTTTGTACTTGCCGCCGTCATTATTACCCTTATAAATTTCACGCAAGTACCCGCCATGCTTAAAGATATATTTTTATCAGCGTTTGGTTTACAAGAAGCTGGTGCAGGTGCAATGGGCGCCGCTATTAAAAATGGTATTCAACGTGGTTTATATTCTAATGAGGCCGGCGCGGGTAGTGTGCCGCACGCATCAGCAAGTGCCAGCCCTATTCCTAATCACCCTGTAACGCAGGGTTATATACAAATGCTAGGTGTATTTTTCGATACAATAGTACTATGTAGCTGTACCGCGGTGATCATTTTATTAGCCGATATAGACATAAGCGGCGAAATGGAAGGCATTCGCTTAACACAAAGCGCGATGACCGCTCACTTAGCACAAGGCGGTGTTTACTTTGTAGCAGCTGCTATTACCTTATTTGCTTTTACATCCGTGGTTGCAAATTACGCCTATGCAGAGAGTAACTTGCACTTATTTAAGCTCGACAACAAAGTAGGGCGCGGCATTTACACTTTGCTTTATTTATCAATGATGTTGTGGGGCGCATCAGCCACGTTAAAAGAAGTGTGGGATTTAGCGGATATTGCCTTAGGGTTAATGACAGTGGTTAACGTTATCGCTATTATACTGTTAACGCCGACTATTTTGTCTGTTACCTGCGATTACCACGCACAAAGAGACAAAGGTTTAGAGCCCGAATTTAAAGTAAAAGATGTAAAAGTACAGGGTAAATGCGAAGACGGCATTTGGGACTAATTAACGTATTTTAAGCACCTTTAACTATAAAAAGCGGTTTTATGGCAACATAAAGCCGCTTTTTATTTTGAATAATTATTCACTTTAAGTTTTAAATAAACAACTAAAATAACCAATAATAAAGGCATAGTTTTTTAGATGATCGAGATCCACGCAGGTAAAACCGCAGCAAAAATAATAAACGAACAAGGTTTTAAACCAGAGCTTTTCACCTCATTTTTAGGCGCAAGTGGCGGCCCCAAATGGTTTACGTTATTTGGTTTAGATAAATATATTTTTGGTGAATTTTTTAAAAACCGAACTCAACCACTTAATTTAATTGGCTCATCTGCCGGCGCTTTTCGCTCTGCGTGTTTTGCACAAAACGATCCCGTTGCTGCCATTGAGCGCTTAGCAAAATCGTATTCGCAAACCCGATACTCGAGTAACAAACCAACACCAAGTGAAATAACAATTAAAGCGCGTACATTACTTGAAGATGTTTTTGGCGATAATGGCGTAACCGAAATTATAAATAACCCCGTATTTAAAGCGCACTTTATAGTGGCTAAATCGAATGGCTTTATTGCCAGCGAAAATAAATTAATACAGCTACTGGGTTTATCAAAAAGTTATATGCTCAACCGCGTTAACCGAAAATTATTAGGCTCACAGTATGAGCGCTTTATATTTTGCCCAGCGACAAGTGACTTATCAATTACCGATAGCTATAATTTTAAAACACAAAACATAGCACTCACACAAACAAATTTAAAAGATGCATTACTTGCATCAGGCTCTATACCGCTTGTTATGCAAGGTATAAAAAATATTGCAGGCTCACCACCTGGGATATACCGCGACGGTGGAATTATTGACTATCACTTTGATTTAAAAATTAATAACCCAGGCTTAATTTTATATCCGCATTTTAATAGCGAGCCAAAAGCAGGGTGGTTCGATAAAAATTTAAAACGTAAAGTGTCGCCACTTAATTACGACAACGTAGTGATGATCACCCCATCAAAAGAATTTATAGCAAGCTTACCTTACGGAAAAATCCCAGACAGAAACGACTTTACCGATCTTGATGCAAACACGCGTATAAAATATTGGAATACGGTTTTTAGTGAAACTGAAAAGTTGGCTAAATCTTTAGATGAGAAATTAAACGCTAAAAGTTTCTATATCAAAAGTTATAAATGATAATCGAAGGCAAAGGTGATCTTCTTTTATTAAATTAGTGTGGTATAGACCATACTTTTCTCATGTTATTTATTAAAAGTATTTTCATAATAAAATTTCAATTTGAGAATCAAAGAATGGAAATCATAGAAATGCACGTGAAAATTACTAAATGATTTTGATAGTGGTAAGCCTTTAATTAAATAGTTGTTTATATAAGTTGAGTCTTGAATTAGAAGTAATATTTTAACAAGCTCAGTATCTAAAAAAGGATAAAGTGGGGAGAGAGCAGTAACAAAGCGATCAAATTCTTGAGCGTTTTTCTTTAAAATATCCTCAGCTGTGTCATTGACGCTATCATGTGTTCCAAGATAAATAGTTATACTATTCATGTTTGAATTACTCTCAATTAATTTTGAAAATAATCTGAAGTCGTTTAAATCAAGTTTATCAAATTCTTTAGATATCTTTACTGCTTGTTTTAAAATAATTAATTTATTTGTATAGGATGAAAGAGCTAAACCTATTTTTCTTTTTAAAACAAAATTTATATTTTCTTTATCCTTAATTTCTTTTCTATGAACAAGGGAAATATAAAAAATATAACTACTGAAAAATGACAAGCTAACTGATAGTAAAAGCGGTTCAGCCTCTTTACCCCAAGAAAAAAACATAGGTACTCTATTCGAAAACACTGTTGTTACTAATATTATCATCATTGAAATTAACACTAATAAAGTGAATGTTTTGCTCTCTAACATGACATATTTTTTTATTGTTTTTAACATTAAATTTAATTCCCTTGATTAAGCAGTAAAAAAAATTATATAAAATAATCTATTTAAAGCGCCTGATCTTTAAGCCATATATTATCCAGAAGGTACTTAAGCTAATTATTCACTAAACTAGTGAAAGTGAGCAATCACATTATATCAAATATAATAAGTGATGATTATTAACAACCCATAAATTACGTTATGTTAAATTGACTGGATTTTAATAAAGCGAGCGTGATTATACAAACCAGCTCGCTTTTAGGAGAGTAATTTAGGGGTTAATTAAGCTCTGAATCTACCCAAAACTTAGTACCTTTTAATACAGCTTGTAGTGCAAGGCCATTTTCGGTTACAGAATATACAGTAACTTGATCTGCAATCGCTTCGGCAACTACAGCGCCACCTTTATCACCATATTTAGCTGCAGCATCTGCATTTCCGCCAAATGCCCAACCATGTTCAATAAATCTATTTAATGCGGCTTGGGTATGAAAAACCATAACAACGTTAAAATCTTTAACGCCTAAACCAAGACCTAAACCGGCTTCACCCATATTCATGTAAGTCGATTTACCAGTAAGGTTATTTTTAACAACACCATACCCGCCACCAAAACTGGCTAAAACTACATTTACATTAGCGTTATCAAAAACAGCAAAACCAGCTGAATTAGCAATTTGCTGTTTAACATCAGGCTTTTTTGCGTATAATTTATCAAGTGTATTTGATTTCATACTTTGAACCAAAGAACGTTTTTCACTTGGTGATGCACTACCTGTAGTAGCACAACCTGTTAATGCTACAGTGAAAGCAAGCACGCTTAGTATAATTAGTTTTTTCATAACTTTTCCTTAATAAGATATAGCAACCAACAACCATCACGGTAATAAATAATTAGAGTTTCACTATGTCCAATACTAGACAGTATCGGACTTTAACGTTATTCTGTAAGTCTATTATTTAATTGAATATTTATACATTATGCTTGTTGCTTTGGTTGATACGTTAAAACAATTAAGATATCAAATTGCCCATCTAGATGACGGTACTTTAGATTCAGAATACCCAGAACTTGCATCCTTTATACAGGAAGTTGGCTTGACTGTAACTGAATCAAAGGCCGATCTGATATTTTTATATCAGTTTTTGTATGTTTATGGCCGAAAATCAGAAGCCACTTATAGTCGTTTTCGAAATGAGCTTGAACGCTTTTATTTATGGTCGTGGTTAATCGCAAAAAAATCAGTATTTTATTTAAAACGCGAAGATATTGAAGCCTATGTTGATTTTATGGTCGAACCCGATAAAACTTGGGCTGCCACTTCAGTGCAATGGCGATATAAAGATGAGCAAGGTATTCGCCGATTAAACCAAAATTGGCGCCCTTTTATGCTCAAAGAATCTATTGCTAGCCAACAAACTTTATCGTCTATGTTTACTGCTTTAAATGTATTTTATAAGTTTGCCCTACTCGAAGAAAAAACCTTTGCTAACTTTGTGCCTGTAGTTAAAAAAAATAGCCCGTACTTAGTAGTGCAATCTCAAATTCAAATTCCTGATACGTTAAGCGATATACAGTGGGAATATGTTTTTGGTGTAACGCGCGATTTATGCGAACAGAACCCAGATTTAGAGCGAAACTTATTTACGCTCGCGTGTTTAAAAGGTTTATATTTACGAATATCTGAATTGTCAGAGCGCCCGCAATGGTCACCGGTAATGTCTCATTTTTGGCAAGATAACGACGGTTTTTGGTTTTTACGTATTATGGGTAAGGGAAATAAATTACGAGATGTAACGTTAAGTGATGATTTTGTTGAATATTTAAAACGCTATAGATTATACAGAGGTTTACCTGCCCTTCCCCGTGTTGATGAATCAGATCCGCTGGTTCATAAAATTCGCGGCCAGGGTGGGATGACTGTAAGGCAAATCAGGCGCTTAGTTCAACAAAGTTTTGATTATGCACAGCAGTCATTACTTGATGATGGTTTTAAAGATGACGCTGAACAACTCGGTGCTGCAACTGCCCATTGGCTTCGTCATACGGGTGCCACACATGATGCGCAAACCAGACCGCTTAAACATTTATCAGAAGATTTAGGGCATTCTAAAATTGCGACTACCGATCAAATTTATATTCAAACAAACATTAAAGAGCGAGCAAAATCAGGATTAAAGAGGAAAATTTAATGGAGTATTTAGTAATAGCATTTATAGGCGGATTATTTTTAATTTATTCTTTAACACTTCGCCAGTTAGAAAAAACAGAAGTAACAGGTCCAATGTTTTTTGTTATTGGCGGAATATGCTTAGCAATGTTGTTACCCAACGAAGGGCATAAAATAAAAGAAGGCGTGGATCTCTTACTCCCTTTTATAGAACTCACGCTGAGTATTTTTTTATTTTCTGATGCAGCTAAATCAAAGTTGAGTGTATTAAGGCATAGTTTTCAGTATCCTAGTTTATTATTGTTTGTTGCCCTGCCCTTAACTTTATTGCTAGGTATTGCCGTAGCTTTATTTTTATTTGCTGAGCTTTCACTTATTCAAGCTGCATTGCTCGCTATTATTTTAACACCTACTGATGCTGCATTAAGTAAAGGGCTATTAGCAAGTACACAAGTGCCTGAAAAAATTCGTGAAGGAATAAATACTGAAAGTGGTTTGAACGATGGATTATGCGTACCCATATTTTTGATATTTATATTACTCGCTAAAAATCCTGATTCAGCTATTACAGCAACGCAAACATTAAGTGTATTTGGCCGAGATCTTGGGCTTGCTTTATTAGTAGCAATTGCAAGTATAGCTATTTTTATACCCTGTTTAAATTTTGCAATGAAGCGCCATTACTTTGCACAAAACACCAGCCCATTTTTATTATTGGGTTTTGCGATGGCTGTTTTTTCGGTCACTCAGTATTTTAATGGTAGTGGATTTATTGCGGTGTTTATTGCAGGCTTATTATTTGATAAATTTTCGACTGATGAAGTAAGAACAGAATTAATTGAGGACTCAGAACACATTGCCGACTTTACATCGTTAATGATTTGGTGCTTGTTCGGGTTTGTTTGCGCTTACTTAGTTATTCCTAAATTAAATACTGAAATAATAATTTACGCTTTATTGAGCACAACATTAATTAGAATAATTCCGGTTATGTTGTCACTACAGTTTACGGCTTTGAATATTAAAGAGCGTTTTACGTTTGCGTGGTTTGGACCAAGAGGATTAGCATCTATTGTTTTTACATTGATGGTGATAGACACACAAATAGAAAATAAATATCAAATTGCGACTATAGCAATGACGACTATTTTATTTAGTGTGTTTATACATGGCATTAGTACTAAACCTATTGCTGACAGCTTTGCTAAAAAATAGTTATTTGAAATGATTATTTAAAATAGATAATTAAAAATAAAAGATTTAAAAAAGGCGTAACGGTTATTTCATCATTGATGAAGTTAATCGTTACGCCTTTTTTCTTAAGAACTAATTTAATAAGTTATTTAAGAACGTGTGCTAGTAATTCAATTGGGTGTTTTGGTTTAAACTTCTCAAAACGTTTAACTTGGCTACGACACGAAAAGCCGGTAGATAAAAGTTGCTCTGGTTTATTTTTATCTACAATTGGTTTCCAGCTCATTTCGTAAAGCGCACGTGAGTTATTTTGATTTTGTGCTTCGTGGCCATAAGTTCCCGCCATTCCACAACAACCTGTATTTGTTGTTTTTAATGTTAACCCAATATCATTAAAAATTGTTTGCCATACATTTGCAGCTTTCGGTAATGCAGTTGTTTCGGTACAGTGACTTAATAATGTAAATTCGGTATCTGTATTTTGGTTAGCAGTTAACCCTTTAAACGATTGCGACTCTAACCATTCATGAGCAAGTTGCACATTAAATTCACCACGGTTATTTTCTAAAATTGTATTGTATTCATCGCGATAACACATAACCAGTGAAGCATC
The DNA here is from genome assembly GCF_015864485.1 of Pseudoalteromonas sp. SWN166. Classification (NCBI taxonomy): domain Bacteria; kingdom Pseudomonadati; phylum Pseudomonadota; class Gammaproteobacteria; order Alteromonadales; family Pseudoalteromonadaceae; genus Pseudoalteromonas; species Pseudoalteromonas sp. SWN166. The sequence goes on along the minus strand of NZ_JADYXB010000039.1, from coordinate 17,752 downwards.
TAAACCCACTAATGGCGCATTAATATCATTTAATTTATTTAAAAACCCTGCGGCATTTTTTGCTGTAACTTTAAACTCATGCAAAAAACCTTTTACGTGCTGAGGTTTACCATTTGGTTTAAAAGGTAATAGCATTGGCTTTTTACCAAGTTGAGTTATTAAAGTAATAAAACTTTCTACTAGTTCGGCTTCGTAAAAACTCGTAAATGGGTCTTGTACTATTAATACGTATTCGCTTTGTTGTTCTGCATTTAATGTATTTAATAAATCAAAATCAAATTTTTGTGCTTTATTAACACGTTTTGAAAGTGCAGGAATACTTAACTGTGGTGTATCAACATAACCAACTGTTTTTTTAATAACGTTGCTGACTAGCGATGTTTTAACTATTGGGTTTATTACTTTTGCAAACTTTGCCATTAATGGCGCGCTACTTTCAATATTACCAACAAGGTAGTCTTTTAGCGGACGCGCATAATAACTATGATAATAATTTAAAAAGCGCGAACGAAAAGTAGGCACATCTACTTTTATTGGGCAGGCAGTTGTACATGCTTTACACGCTAAACATTCATCCATTGATGCTTTTACTTCGTGTGAAAAGTCGTAGATACCTTTTCGTTTTTCGCGGCTATGAACAAATCGTTCCCACCAGGTAATGACTTCACCTTTGTTAAGCTGCTTTTCTACTTCGAGTAAATCTACATCTTTTGACTCTTGCAGACGTAGCCATTCACGCATTAAACTTGCTCGCCCTTTTGGTGAATTACGGCGATCGCCAGTCACTTTATATGATGGGCACATGGGTGAGTTTTCGTCGTAATTAAAACATATGCCATTACCATTACAGGTCATTGCATTGTTAAAACTAGTTTTAACGTCTATTGATATTTGCTTATCGAAGTGCGATCTCTTTTGTCCGTCCACACTAACTAGTGAGTCTTCACTATCGATAGGGGTACATATTTTACCGGGGTTAATGCGGTTATTAGGATCGAAAGCGGTTTTTATTTTACGAAGTTGAGTATATAAATGCTCACCAAAAAACTCAGGGCTGTATTCACTTCGGTAACCTTTACCGTGTTCGCCCCACATTAAACCGCCGTACTTAGCGGTTAGTTTTACTACCTGATCTGAAATTGTGCGTAGTAGTTTTTCTTGTTCTGGGTCGCACATATCAAGCGCTGGACGGACGTGTAAAACCCCAGCATCAACATGACCAAACATACCATATTGTAAATTGTAGCTGTCGAGTAATGCTCTAAATTCGACAATATAATCTGCTAAATTTTCAGGGGGTACAGCGGTGTCTTCCGCAAAAGCGAGTGGTTTTTGACTCCCTTTTACATTACCTAATAAACCCACTGACTTTTTACGCATTGCGTAAATTTTTAGTATATCGCTCTTATCACTGGTTAACTGATAACCAATAACGCCATTAGTTTGATTTGCTACGCATTCATCTAGAAGCTTACAAAGTGTGTCTACTTTGTCTTTTATATCATCGTTTGATACTGCATTAAACTCGACCATGTTAAGGCCTTGCATATCTTTATTTGGTACGTCGGTTATTAAGTCCGATACTAAATTCCAAATAATATCTTCGCGCGCTAAGTTTAAAACTTTGCTATCAACGGTTTCTACCGATGTTGCACGTGCATCTACTAAAAATGGTGAATGACGAAGTGCTGAGTCAAAACTATCGTATTTAATATTAATAAGTGTTTTAAATTCGGCAATAGGCGTTAGGTTTAATTTAGCTTCAGTTACTATACCTAATGACCCTTCTGAACCTGTTATTAGTCGGCTCATATCAAAAGTTAGTAAGTCATCACTTAGCACATGCTCTAGGTCATACCCAGTTAAAAAGCGGTTTAATCGAGGAAACTTAGCTAAAATAGCATCACGTTCATTAAGTGAAATATCTAAAACTGTTTTATATAAATTGCCAATGAGTGAGTCTTGATTAGCTATAATTTTTGCTTTGTCGATGTCGATTGGTGAAGTGCACATAGGTGTGCCGTCAACTAAATAAGTTGTTAACCCTAAAACATGGTCGCTTGTTTTGCCGTAAACTAATGAACCTTGCCCCGATGCGTCAGTACTTATCATGCCACCAATAGTTGCCCTGTTACTGGTAGATAAATCGGGTGAGAAGAAAAAACCATAAGGTTTTAAAAAGTCATTAAGCTGATCTTTTATTACGCCGGTTTGCACACGTACCCAGCCTTCTTCTACATTTATTTCAAGGATGCCGCGCATATAACGAGACAAATCTACAACAATACCAGGTGTTAGCGACTGACCGTTAGTACCTGTTCCACCGCCACGCGGGCCAAACGTTAACGATAAAAACGGGTCGCGAGATGCTGTTTGCAATGCGAGCTGAATATCTTTTTCGTTTTTCGGAAAAATAACACCTTGCGGTATTTGCTGGTACACACTGTTATCGGTTGAAGCGGTAATACGCGTTGCGTAACTTGCGTCGGTATCTCCGGTAAAACCTTGATTTTTAATGGTACTTAGGTAATTAGCGACAAGTTCTGTCGCGGCATCTTGCTGTGTAATTGTTGCTATCATGACGGCGATATTTTAGGGCATTTGACTAATTATATCATGGTGATGGCGAATAGAAATTGAAGATTTTACAGTTTGTAACACTCTTTTAGTCGATTTTAATGCAGCTTAAATTATACTCAAGTTAACCATTTGCGAGGCGTGTTATATGAAAAAATTGCTATTACAGATCATTGGCGTGTTATTTATTTTGCTAGGATTATTTTTTGCGGTTGTACCTGGCCCATCACTTATATTTTTTATGGCGGGTTTATTGTGTTTTTCGTTTTACTACCCAAAAGCGCGATATTACTTATCATTTTGTCAAAAGGCGTTAACTAAATCATGTGCCTATTTAGATAAAAAATTAGCCCGTTAATTTACTTTTAATTGAGTATAAAAAAATGCCAGCAATACATTGCTGGCATTTTTATAGCTTACCTATTTATTACTTCGCTAATTTTTTAGCTAGGTATAACCATGTTTCTATTACTGTATCTGGGTTTAATGAAACAGAATCAATGCCCTGCTCTACTAACCATGCTGCAAAGTCTTCGTGATCAGAAGGACCTTGACCACAAATACCAACGTACTTTCCTTTTTCTTTAGCTGTTTTAATAGCCATAGAAAGTAGCTTTTTAATTGCAGGATTACGCTCATCGAATAAATGTGCAATTAAACCAGAATCACGGTCAAGACCAAGCGTTAGCTGTGTTAAATCGTTAGAGCCGATAGAAAAACCATCAAACATTTCTAAAAATTCATCAGCAAGTAGTGCATTTGAAGGTAGCTCACACATCATGATTACTTTAAGACCATTTTCGCCACGTTTAAGGCCATGCTCTTCTAGTAGTTCAATTACGCGTTTGCCTTCTTCAAGGGTACGTACGAATGGGATCATGATTTCTATGTTTTGCATATCCATGTCGTTTCTTACACGTTTTATTGCTTCACACTCTAGTGCAAAACAATCACGGAAGTCTTCAGAGATATAACGTGCAGCACCACGGAAACCAATCATTGGGTTTTCTTCTTCCGGCTCGTATTGCTGCCCGCCAACTAGGTTTGCGTATTCGTTTGATTTAAAATCAGACATACGAACAATTACGCGCTCTGGTGCAAATGCACAGCCTAGAGTAGAAATACCTTCAACCAGTTTTGTGATATAAAACTCTACTGGTGATTCGTAACCGGCAATCATGTCTGTGATTTCTGCTTTTAATGCATCTGTTTGAGCATCAAAATTTAATAACGCTTTAGGATGAACACCAATCATACGGTTGATAATAAATTCAACTCGCGCAAGGCCAACACCTGCATGCGGTAAGCGTGCAAAGTCAAATGCACGATCGGGGTTACCCACGTTCATCATAACTTTCATTGGAAGTTCTGGCATTTTATCAACGCGTGACGTTAGTATTTCAAAATCTAAAATACCTTCGTAAATAAAGCCGGTATCGCCTTCGGCGCACGATACTGTTACTTCTTGACCCGCTTTAATTAAATCAGTTGCATTACCACAACCAACTACTGCTGGAATACCTAGTTCACGTGCAATGATTGCAGCATGACATGTACGGCCACCACGATTAGTAACAATCGCTGCAGCACGTTTCATGATTGGTTCCCAATCTGGGTCGGTCATATCGGTAACTAAAATGTCGCCTACTTGTACCTGATCCATTTCTTTGATTGAATCAAGAACACGTACAACACCACTACCAATTTTATGACCAATTGCACGGCCTTCAACAACAACGTTGCTTGTACCATTTAATTGAAAACGTTCCATTACGTTGGCGTCTTCGTTTGAACGAACAGTTTCTGGACGAGCTTGAACTATATATAGTTTGCCGTCGTTACCGTCTTTTGCCCATTCGATGTCCATTGGACGACCGTAATGTTTTTCAATGATTACAGCTTGCTTGGCAAGTTCTTGCACTTCTTCATCTGTAATCGAAAATTTATTTGAAAGCTCAGGGGCAACATCAACGATGTCTACTTGCTTACCATGTGCTTTGTCTTCTGAGTAAATCATTTGAATGGCTTTAGAGCCAATATTACGACGTACTACTGAAGGTTTGTTTTTTAGGAGTGTTGGTTTATGAACATAAAACTCATCAGGGTTAACTGCGCCCTGTACAACCATTTCACCTAAGCCGTAGCTTGATGTAATAAATACAACGTCTTCAAAACCAGACTCTGTATCAATACTAAACATTACGCCAGATGCTGATTTATCTGAACGTACCATGCGCTGAATACCCGCTGATAACGCTACACCACGGTGATCGTAACCTTGGTGAACACGATACGAGATTGCACGGTCGTTAAATAATGAAGCAAATACGTGTTTAATAGCGACCATTACTGAATCGATACCAACTACGTTTAGGAAAGTTTCTTGCTGGCCTGCGAATGATGCATCTGGCATATCTTCAGCGGTAGCTGATGAACGTACTGCGAATGAAACATCTGCTGTAGTGTCGCCGTGGAGTTGGCTATATGCGTCGCGAATGGCTTGATCTAGGTTTGGTTGGAATGGTGTGTCGATTATCCATTGGCGGATGTCTGCACCGACTTTAGCGAGTGTATTTACATCATCAACATCAAGTGTATCTAGAATGTCGTGAATTTTTGCTGTGAGTCCTGATTGATCTAAAAACTCATTAAAAGCATCTGCGGTAGTTGCGAAACCACCCGGTACTTGTACACCAGCGTTTGCTAGGTTTGAAATCATTTCGCCAAGTGATGCGTTTTTACCGCCAACTCGAGGAACATCTTGCATACCAAGCTCTTGATACCAGAGAACGTATTCTTGCACGGATCTTTCTCCAAAAAAAACTAATTGTAGGTCTAACTGTGAGAGTTAAGAAAGAAAACCTTTTATAAAGGTCACCATCATTCTACACTGGCAACAGTCCTCACGTAAACCGTGAGAAACCCATTTTAGGGATTTAAACGCAATAAAAAGGTTAATTATGAGAACTGCTTTTTATATATCAGACGGAACAGCTATTACTTCAGAGGTGTTTGGGCATGCAACTTTGTCGTTGTTTCCTATCGATTTTAATCATAAAACAATTCCATTTGTAGAAACTGAAGAAAAAGCGCACGAAATTAAAGCATTAATTAATGCAACTGCTGCCAGAACAGGCGAAAAACCATTCGTATTTTTTACTTTTGTAAATCATAGTTTGAGTGAAATTATAAAATCGGCCGATGCGGTTACCTATGATTTTTTAACTACATACAGCGAAAAAATAGAAAAAGAACTCAATGTAGCCCCTGTTCCAAAAATGCACCGTACGCATTCTATTCATGAAAAAAGTTATGATTTTAGAATTGATGCAGTTAACTATGCACTTATGAATGATGATGGCGGCAATATTAAAAACTTTTCAGAGGCTGACATTATTTTAATAGGTGTTAGCCGAAGTGGTAAAACACCAACCAGCTTATACCTAGCACTGCAATATGGAATTAAAGCGGCTAACTACCCTATTACAGAAGAAGATTTAGATAACGAAGGTTTACCTAAGTGTTTAGTCCCTTATAAACATAAGTTATTTGGGCTTACGATTGACCCTGAAAGGCTTGCAGCTATAAGGCATAGACGTATGGCTAATTCTAAATATGCATCTATTAAACAATGTCGTATTGAAGTGCGTGAAGTAGAAATGCTTTATAAACGCCATAAAATTGCTTACTTTAACTCTACGCATCATTCGGTAGAAGAGATATCTGCAAAAATCCTGACAGAGACTGACTTAGAGCGACGTAAGTACTAATACCAATCCGCAATAATACTTAATCATTCTGCGGGGCTAAACGTGTCGCTACCTGCGTTAAAAAATTCTCATTTAGAACAACTAAATAGCGAATTTTTTGCCTAGCTATCAACACGTTTTTCCGGCCTCAAAATAGATCACTTAATTAAGCGAATTGGTATAAATTATCGATTAGATTAAAAACAAAAAAACCGCAATTAAGCGGTTTTTTAGTATTAACAAATATTATTTACGTGCGTCTTTTAGTAAATCAGCAACTAAAAAACCTAACTCTAATACTTGGTCGGCATTAAGACGTGGGTCACACTGCGTTTTGTAACGCTGTGCTAAGTCGTCATCTGATAAACCGTAAGCACCGCCAGTACACTCTGTAACGTGCTGGCCTGTCATTTCTAGGTGAACACCACCTGCGTATGAACCTTCAGCTTTATGAACAGCGAAGAATTGACTGATTTCGCGCATGATATTGTCGAAGTTACGTGTTTTGTATCCTGACGTCGCTTTTTCAGTATTGCCGTGCATTGGATCAGAGCTCCAAATTACTTTACGACCTTCTTGCTGAACTCTTCTTACTAGGGCTGGAAGTTTTTCTGGTAGTACGTCTGCACCCATACGTGTAATTAGCGTTAAGCGACCAGGGATGTTATCTGGGTTTAATGCATCAATTAAACGAATTAGGTCATCAGGTTCCATACCTGGGCCAACTTTAACACCAATTGGGTTTTTAATACCTTTGAAAAACTCAATATGTGCATGGTCAAGTTGACGAGTACGCTCACCAATCCAAACAAAATGAGCAGAACAATCGTACCAGTCACCTGATAGGTGGTCGCGACGAGTAAGCGCTTCTTCGTAACCAAGTAGTAATGCTTCGTGAGAAGTGTATAAATCGGTTTCTTTTAAGCTTGGCGCAATTGTAGAGTTAATTCCACACACTTCCATGAACTCGAGTGCGTCTTGAATTTTGTCTGCAAGTTGTTGGTATTTTTCTTTAAGTGGGTTTGCAGCTACAAAGCCCATGTTCCAACGGTTAACCTGGTGAAGATCGGCAAGGCCACCTTGTGCAAATGCGCGTAATAAATTTAACGTTGCCGCACTATGGTGATATGCAGTCATTAAACGTTGTGGATCTGGGATACGCGCTTCTTCTGTAAACTCAATATTATTAATGATGTCGCCACGGTAAGATGGTAAAGATACACCATTAATTGTTTCTAAGTCTGCTGAACGTGGTTTAGCATATTGACCAGCCATACGGGCAATTTTAACTACAGGGCATTTACCGCCGTAAGTTAATACAACAGCCATCTGTAAGATTGTTTTGAACGTATCGCGAATGTTAGCGGCATTAAAGTCACTAAATGATTCTGCACAGTCACCACCTTGAAGTAAAAATGCACGACCTTCGCACACGTCTTCAAGTTGTTTAAATAAGCTTCTTGTTTCTTCAGCAAAAACCAAAGGCGGAGCCGTCTTTAATTGGCCTTCAACTGATTTAAGTATTTCTTGATCTGGGTACTGTGGCTGCTGCTGTATTGGCAGCTCTCTCCAGCTATTTGGGTTCCACGATTGCATGTTCTTTCCTCATTCCTACATTACCTGATAAGAAGAAATTACCGTATGCAGGCCCCTATGTTCAAGGACTAAATTCACTATTTACTAATTATTTAGTTATGAGGTAAGTATTTATGAGATTTATAGGCAAATATTGAATTATTGAGACTTGATAAGTTTGTTTTTAAGTAACTTAAAAACATTATAAAACAGTAAGATAAAATACAATTGGTTATATTTTAGCTGCTTGGAGATAGAACATAGCATAGTAACCGTAATGAACAGTTTGATTGAGAACACATCATACTTAAACACAATCTATTGTAATCTTAACTTTACAGGTAAAATAAACTTTTATTATTATCAAGTAGAGTGTTGTCAAATTGTGTGCTAGTGGGGTTTCCTAGCTTCATATAATAATAAAGTTAGTTTATTATTATATGCGATTGCTTATGCGCAGGGCCTCCTCAATACTGTTCTACTATTCAAACAAATATTAAGGGTGAGCAGAGTGTTTCGCTTTCACAGTCTGGCTTAATAGCGGTGCTGTAAATGTTTTGTCGGTTTGTGGCTTCATCCACTTCCCTACAATGTTCTTAGTTTTGCTCTAGGATGCATGTCATCGAATACACCCTATTATTTCATGGAGTTTATAATTCACAAGCTCTCATTTTTTGAGCTTTTATACAATCGCGTTAAGAGCTTAAATTTAGATATAACGTACTATGCTTTTAATTGTTACTGCCTCTCTTTCATTCTAGGTTTATTTATTTTTCGCTGATTACAATTATTTATTTGCTAAGTGACTCTCCCATTAGCTCAAGATCATTTATTACTTATACAGTCATTGCATAATTATATTAAAAGGCAACATAAAGAACACATCATACTTATATATAATTGAATACACACTTAGCTCTGAGTAAACTGTAATAAATAGTAATCAAATAGCTAAGAAATATGCGATAATCATTTTAAGTAAGATGTGTTCTTGGTGGGTTATGGTAAGTAAAGTTCAAATTAGAAGTCAGTTTGATTTAATGAATGAATTAACGGTGAGGTTAGTTGAAGAGCTTAAAGAATGTGACTATTCAAAAGCTGAATACTATCAACTTCCTGATATTAGTAGTCTTGATGAGAATATTGTTCCTGAGTCAATTATCACCGAAAAAATATCTGGAGACTTAGCACATAGAGCTATTCTTAATTCATTTACCGATATTTATAAAAAAGAAGGCTTAAGTAGCCGCGTATTAAAGCGCCACCCCGGTTTGTTGGTTATAAAAAATGCCAATAAGGAAGCATTAAACAATCGAATAGCTCAAGTAAATAAAGCGAAAGCAGACTTTAAAGCATGCATAGTTGCAATAGATAATAACGATGCTCGTTTTGAAGCGGTTCATAATGCGATGCCTAATTTAATTACACTTGCTGCATATCGCAAAATTCATTGTGAAAGTGACTCTCCATTTTCTGTTAGATTTACTTGGATGCATAAGCACGCAACAAAAACGCTGACAAAAAAAATGGCTCTCGAAATGCTCGATAAATCGGCCGGTTATCGAAATCCAAGAATGATTGATCAACAAAAATGGCAATCACTTGTAGCTCAAGAACAATTACGGGTTGCTAGTTTAGGTGAAAAGGAAAAACTAAGAATTCGTCGCCCTACTCGTGTAAGCCCACAAGTTAATGTGAGATATACTGCGCAAAACCGCTATCATGTTAGTGCCGCATTGCCCTTTATTTTGATTAATCCAGAACCAGACGTAAAACTAGGCATATTACCTAATTATCAAAAACCCGAAACTCACCCGCGTAAACGCGAGTACGATTTTTTAGTTGATAGGCTATATTTAGAGCAGGTAGACCGATAGTGATTATGTTAAAAAGGCCACAATATGTGGCCCTTTTGGTAATGTGTTTAAGTATTTAAATTATGTTTATTACTTTTCTACTATCTCTTCAATTTTATCTTCATCAATCAGCACTGCATTTTCAACAATTCGTTTACCGCCCTGAATTTCAATGCGTTTATTGTGTTTGTTGAGTGTGAGTATTTCATCACAAAACTGATCAGATGGATGCATTTCGTAAGTGTAATCAATAATATTGCCTGTTTTATCATCTTTTACGTTAGTAATGCTGTATTCTGATATTGCGCCTTTTTCAATCAAGTCTTTCATAGTAGTGGTCATATCACGACGCAGGGCTTTTAATTTATTTTCGGTAATATCATCCGTTGAATAAATAGAACCATATTTTTCCATGATAGACAGTAATCTAAAATGATACGTTTTACCTGGCGCTGCATAACGCCAAAGGTGATACAAACGAAGCATCATCCAACGCGATAATCCACGTTTTAATTCTTGAGCACTATTAAAGTAATAACCTTTGTATTCAAGGTTATCAATCATGTTATGAACAAATGCATTTAAACAGGCGACACATTTTACATTGCCCCCCTGACCCTTCTTGCCGCTAAAATGAAGTGACGATAAAAAGTTCATATTTGACTCGTAAAACGAATCATCTATATCAGAATTTTTAGTATCTGTTGCAGAATATTTAAACGAAAGTTTAGAACCTTGCAATGCTTCAAGAGACTCTTTAATTGCAGGGTATGGCATAGATTGCCCTACCGCTTTAAGTTCTTGCGCTAATTCGTTCATAGAAAAAACAACCGCGTATTGAATACCGGACTTAAAATTAATTTTAACTATTTTGCCTTTAGAGGCTAAACGAATAAGTGCACGTTCTACTTTTTCTTCTCTATCTGATGGCCAAACAAGGTATTCGACGTCTTCGCCATCTTTACGCGTACTTACAACAGCGGGAGTTATTTTTATTTCGCCATCGTATAAAATACCATCTACTTTTTCAGATATTTTACGCGTGATAATTGTTTTTTTAGGTGCTTCTTCAAGTGGTAATTTTTTATAGCCAGAACGTACAAAACGTCCCCACAAATCATAATGATTAAACGTGTTTGAATATGCACGTAATCCATGAGCTGCATTTTCAATAGAAATTCGCACGTCTTTGTTGTCTGTAAATAGTGCTAAACTTTCGTTATCGATTGCACTTTCCACCCCGTGGATTTGGCCCCTAAGTGTATCGGGCAAGTTATCTACCGAGATGTTGACCTTTCGGCTCATTGTTCTTATTTCCATTTTTATTGCGACAGCTCATAACAACACATTAAGCAGCAAAAGTTAAATGTTTAAGTTAGTATAAAAGTGATCTGACTTTAAATAAAAGGCTTAGATCACTATTATACTAAGTGGAGTCTATAACTTCTTATTTCAGATCATAATTATACTAACTGAGCTATTACAAATCTCTTTTTTACTAACTCAGCTGTTATTTTGTCCATTACAATCGCTTTATTTTAAAATTTAGCACGACAAATTCGTGTAAAAATAAATCCCCCTGTGGATAAAGCCTTATCGAGTTAGCATAGATCTGATCTGTACCAAGTACAGATCAGATCTATACTAATTAAACGTACCTTTTGATGATGACACAAGTGCATAACTTTATAATTTACTTAGTAAAAAACTGATCTAAGAGGCTCTTTTTGTTCATAACTTCATGCGCAACCTGTGCATAACTCTATTTTAAAAATAGGCCTTAGTAAAAAGCTGATCTGCAGGTAGATAAAGATCTGATCTTAACCAAGTATAAAGCTGATCTGCTTTTTTAGACATTGTTTATATAAATCATTATGTTATATGTCAATTTAAAGCCCTTAACCTTTATTACCTTATATATTTAACCACCTTTAAACTTCTTTATTTATACTAAGCAATATTAACGGTGTAAAAGTATTTTTGAATGTCTTCTTTTTAAAATGCATGTCGTCTTAAATAGTTGTTTACAGCAAATTGAATGGACATTATACTAACTCCCTAACTTTGAGGAAGAAAGTATGTCTATCAATAATAACGCGTTAAGTACCTACCGGCTTTTAAAAGCAACTGCCGAAGTAGCTGAAAAATCATTAGAAGGTCGTATTCAGCACTATCGTGCTCATCTTAAATCAGAAGAAAAAGAATTAAGAACCTATACGCAAAAAGCAGCTGCCGACTTACTAGGTTGTAATAATCGTACTTTAAAAAGACGTCATGACAATGGCGACTTTGATGATTTAAACATTAAACGCGGTGCTAATGGTCATTATGCTTACACGTTAGTAAACATTTTTGCCATGGCCGATATTATGGATATTAAACCAGATCATCGTACGGGTGATGACAAACTACAAGTTATTGTTATTAATTCTCTCAAAGGCGGCTGTGGTAAAACAACCAGTATGGTTAATATTGCAGCAGCGCTCGCAACAACAAATATTAAGCGCTATCGCATTGGTATTATAGATTTAGATCCTCAAGGTTCTTCTTCAAGCTTTTTTCCTTCAAGTGAACACGATCCAATTACTGTTGGCGATTTAATGCGTGATTGTATAGATTTAGATGAGGGCGAAACATGGCCTGAATTTGTATCTAATTCATTTTTACCAACGCATATTCCAAATATCCGTGTTCTGCCTTCAGGTATGGATGATTTTTACTTTGAGCACGAAACAGCAACATTGCTTAAAGATACCTCAAATTATGAGCAAACTCGTCATTATCATAAATTACTAGAAAAAGTGATTGATCCTGTTAAAGATGAATTTGATATTATCTTAATTGATACAGCACCTACTCTTAACTTTATGTTTTATAATGCATTAATGGCATCTACTGCTATGTTAATCCCTGTTCACCCAGAAGCTGTAGATTTTGATGCTAACAATAAATACTTAAAACGATTAGGTGAGATTTACCATACTGTAGCGGCATTAGGCCACGAAGGTTGGGACTTTATGCAGTTTTTAGTTACCAACTATGTGAAAGGTAATCACTCACAGCGCGATATCGTTAAAGATGTTCGTAGTGCATTTGGTCGCCAAGTTATGAGCTACCCAATTAATCACAGCTCGGCAATTACAGCAAGCTCATCATCTTTTAACACTATTTTTGATCAAAAAGCGTCAGACAGCTTAGCAAGTCGTGAATCGTTAATGCGCGCCCAAGAAAATATTAAAGATGTCGTTGATGAGCTAGAAATGCTTATTCGTTCAAATTGGCAGTCAACTCAGTCAACACTCAATTCCCCTAAGTAAGGATGTTAAACAAAAATGGCTAAAAAACGTAAAAATGACACCCGCTTAGATCCTTTTGCAACCGCTGTAGGTAGCAGTAGCCTTGACGCATTATTAGAACAGGCCAATGCTGGCGATGTAATTAGAATGCCGGCACCGAGCGATCCTGAGCGCCAGATAACGCTTGTTTGTAAAGTGATCTCACACGCTGATATTGAATCCACTACAGGTGTTTATGGTAAAAACCGCCGTGTTCAGTCGCTCCTAAACGAAAAGTCAGTATCAGATATTCTTCCTGCTATTCGTGACGACGGCCGTAATCAGCATCCTGCTCTACTTTGGGATCAAGGCGAAACGAGCTTAGTTTTAGCGGGCTCTCGCCGTCGTATGGCGTGTATTTTAGGTAACGCAGATTATTTAGTGCTTAGTTCAAGCGACTTTACTGAGCAAGATGCTAAAATTTTAGCGGTATCTTCAGATCAGTACATTGCCCCTAGCTTATGGGAGCTAGGACAAGCTTACCAACAAACAAAAAACGAGTTGATTGAACAAGGTAAAAAAGGATCTTACAGAGAAATCGCCGCCATTGAAGGTGTATCGCACACTGCAATTGCAGATGCCATCAAGGCGTACGAGCAAATACCTGCCGATGTTATTGCGCTTTACCCTACTGCGAACCACGTAGGTCGTGAAGTAGCTAAAAAGCTTGTGAGCGCAAAGGAGCGCGACCAAGAGGCGTTTAATCAACTCGTTTTAGACCTAGCTAGCGATGAAGAGCTAAATGCGATTACAAGCGACGAAAAGCGTGCAATGGCAATTACTAAATGCTTAACAGCTGAGCCACAAGTGGCCGTTAAACGTGAAGCTGTACTCGAAAATAAATTTATATCGGTACAACGTAATTTAAAAAGCGGCGATGTGTCTATCAAAATTGATAATAAAGTGATGACAGACAAACGCTTAGAGCAATTAACTAAGTTATTAAGTGCTTTTAATTAGTTAGTTAAATAATGATCTGTCAGGCTTGTTTACTTAGTTAAATAGTGATCTGGCAGATTGTTTTGTTAGTAAAAATCTGATCTTTACTAACGCAATTCCTCTTCAAATAATCATAGTACCTCTTCAAGATCACTTTTTTACTAACTAATCCCCTCTTCTTGGCTGCATTTTCTCGATTTATTATTATTGTTAGTAAAATTGTGATCTGTAATACCTAGATTATTCTTTGCATGTGTATGTAGGGTCTAATATTTTGTGAAATTTTATACGGATTTTTACCTATAAACCGGTTTTTTACTAAGCTATCAGCTCCAACCAGTTTATAACTTGTTAATAGTGCTTTAGCTCAGAGCACATAAGGCATATACTGGCAGAATTATTTTTAAAATTTAATGCTTAGAGTGACATGTCTGCTAACTTATCAAAAAATGATTTAATGGCTATTTTTGAAGAAATTAAAAATGAGCAGGCTACCCAGTTTCCTCTGTCTGAACGCTTTATTAAAAAACTTTTTCGTGAAAATGTCCTAGATAAAGGAAAAGAATATTATAAAAAAGGCCAGATCACTTGGTTAGAGCATACGCCTAACTTTTCTGTTGTAGATTCTACTGTTCAAGTGGATAACGGATCATCGTTTAACCAACGTATTGAGATCAGTAAAGTACCCACTGGTTATTCTGTTGATACGCACTGTACATGTAATGCAAAAACCAAATGTCGACACTTAGCCGCTATTTTATTTAAACTTAAAATTGAGCATTCTGGTGAGTACGGCGAAGATTACTTTATTAATGATTGGTTTAGTGAATTAAGCGCACTTAAAAGTGGTGAGCAAACTACACCCTCGCAAGTGTTATTGTTTGTATTAGATATTGAAAATAACAAAGTATTTTTAACGCCTAAAATAGCGAATGTTGAGACTAAAAAGAATTATACGTTAGGTCGAAACCTAACTGAGCAACAGTTAAATAGTTTTGTAACGCCGAGTGACTTACTCGAAAGTGACTTTAGATTATTTAGTTGGATACGCTCACAAAATGCAGTGGGAAGTATTGAGCTAAAAGGTCAATGGGGCTTTAGTGCCCTGCAACAACTAATCGCTACAGAACGCCTTTTTTTCCAGCGTTCTCGAGTGCCAATTAAAGCACAATCGGGCCAAGCATTAAGTTTTAGTTGGGAGCAAGATAAAGATCTTTCCCAATTAATTATTAAGCTTGAGCAAACCCAAAACTGGGCTTTATTAAAAACAACACCACCTACTTACCTCGATTTAGATCACTTAAAAGCGGGTCGTCTTCGCACACCATTAAGTGCAGAAGAAATAGCTCATTTACAAACTATGCCTGCTTTGCACGATGCTAATTTTGATCGTATTTACAAACAACTTGCCGATAATTTTGGCGCAGGTGTAATACCTCATCCTACTAACTTGCAGCCAACGTTACCTAAAATCTCTAGTAATGCTGTTTTAAAAGTAACGATGGGCGATCAAGGTTTATCACTTTCGTTATTATTTAAGTATAAAAATAAAAATTATTTAGCGGGTTCTGCACCTGTAAGCACTATTAATAGTGCTTTTGAAAATACGGTAACGAATGAGCTAATAAATCTAGGTTTTGAATTTTGTAAAGGGGGTTTACAAAGTGAACTTGTATTTACAAAGCAATCTCCTATCCATTTGCATTGGCTTATATACGAAGTATTTCCTGGTTTTAAACAACGTGGTTGGCAAGTAAGTGTAAGTAAAGTAACGAGTCCTAATCCGCAGTGTGAAGTGAGTTTACATGTACACCGCGCTGCAGGGCATCAAATGCACTGTAAAGTACTGCTATGCGATGCAAAAGCAGCGCTTTTATTTACTAATGCAGAACCGCTATATCAGTCGTTAAACCGACAAAGTGAGTTATTTTACTACTACCCGCTTGGCCGTGAATTTGGAGTTATTAATAAGTCTGCAATTAACTTATTAGATGAATTTAAAGAGCGTTTTGAGTTTGTAAAAACACGGGATGAATTTAATATTCCGCTTTCGTATTTACCAGAGCTTGTAAAGCATACAGCCATAAATGTAGAGTTACATGACGACTCGCTTGAACGATACTTACAAGAGCTAAACAATACCGATACAGCAATGCCTAAGGTTTCATTACATGGCTTGAATGACTCGGTAACGCTTCGTGAGTACCAACAGCAAGGTGTTGACTGGCTTAGTTTTTTAAAGCGTCATCAATTAGGTGGTATTTTAGCTGATGACATGGGGCTGGGGAAAACACTGCAAGTTATTGCGTTTTTAGCGAGTACCTTTAACCGTCCGCAAGCAGGCCCTACACTAATTGTATGTCCAACTAGCTTGGTGAGTAACTGGCAAAACGAAATTACTAAGTTTGCTAAAAGTTTAAAAGTGACCACTATTTTTGGATCAAACCGTAACGAACCTCTACAACACTTAGCACAAGCCCAATGCATACTTACTACATACCCGTTGTTAAAACGTGATATTGCTTATTACTCGCCATTGTATTTTGAAAATATAATTCTCGATGAAGCCCAATATATTAAAAACGATACCGCACAGGTGTCGCGATTAGTTAAACGCTTAAATGCCGACTTTAAACTTTGTTTAAGTGGTACTCCAATCGAGAATAATTTACTTGAGCTTAAATCGTTACTCGATTTTGCCATGCCATCTTTACTTGGTTCTCAAGCGCACTTTAAGCAGCATTTTCAAACGCCCATCGAGCGTGAAGCAGATATGGAAAGAGCTGAGCAGCTAAAAGCGTTAATTATGCCTTTTATAATGCGCCGAACTAAAGCACAAGTAGCGCAAGAGCTTCCCGAAAAAACAGAGCTAACTAAAGAATTTGAGTTTGAACCTAAGCAAAAAGAAATGTATCAAGGCATTACACGTTCATTAGAAGAAAAGCTAATCGACTTATTTGCTGAGCAAGGTGCACAAAAAAGTAAACTTGCATTTTTAGAGGCACTTTTAAAGTTAAGACAAATTTGTTGCCACCCTAAATTAATAGATCCAGACACTCAGGCAGGCTCTGCTAAGCTCGAATGGTTAACAACACACTTACCACTTATGTTAAGTCTTGGTCGTAAAATCATTATATTTAGTCAGTTTACATCGGCGCTCGACTTAATAGCCCAACGCCTTGAAGAAATAAATATTAACTTTAGTATGCTTACAGGCCAAACGCGCCACCGAGATAAAGTAATCGACGAGTTTACCAGTGGTAAAACATCGGTGTTTTTAATTAGCTTAAAAGCCGGTGGTACAGGCCTTAATTTAACACAAGCCGATACCGTTATTCACTTTGATCCATGGTGGAACCCTGCCGTAGAAAAGCAAGCAACAGATAGAGCTTACCGTATTGGCCAAACTAACCCAGTATTTGTTTATAAGCTCGTAATGAATAATTCAATAGAGCAAAAAGTATTTAAAATGCAGCAAGATAAGCAAGCGCTTGTAGATGCATTATTTACCGATAAATCAATGAGCTTTACTAAATTTGATGAGCAACAAATGTTGTCGCTCATTAAAAATTAAATTGCTCTAAAAAGTTTTGATCTTTTTAGAGGGCGTTCAGAATTCTGTGTCAGCCTAAATTGCTAAATATCTAGCACACCATCTAACCTACCTTCGAAGTGGATGGCCAATTGCGACAATGTCAGATTCCAGTTATGGATTGGCATT
>NZ_JADYXB010000038.1:0-39946 GCF_015864485.1 Pseudoalteromonas sp. SWN166 | reverse complement strand
CTGAGAATAGAAAGTCAGGGCTTTATCTACGGAGCAGTATTAAATACTAGACGCAAAGGCAAGCTCACTGACTTCGATGTGATAAATGATAGCTAATCATTTATCAATGAGAGATACAAGAAGCAAAGCTTAACGCTGGTGAACTTGAAAACTTTAAAGCGGTAATGAATTCGCAAGTTAATCGTGCTCTTAAAGAAGTAGGCACTAAAAATTATCAGTACTATATGTCTGATGCGGGTGATATTTTAGTTTATGAGCGCTTTGCTGATGCAAACTCTTCACACGAGCATATTGAAAATTGGGATGACCACGCAGAGCGCTGGATGGCAGCTGCGGCTCCAACACGCATGATGCATTTAGGTGACCTACCTGATGATGTTCGTAAACGCCATGCTGCTCTAAGCCCATTATGGCTTAAACCCTTTGGTGGTTTTTCTCGCGAAGAAGAGCAAACAAGTCAAATTGAAAAAGACGGCGATACAACATTTAATAACTTTGGCTGGATTGTTGAAGCTAAGCTAAATCCAGGCCAATTAGACGCCTTCCGTGAAGTAATGAACTCACAAGTAGAGCGCGCAAAAACAGAGCCAGGTACACTAAACTACCAATATTATATGTCTGATGATGGCGACATTATGGTTTATGAGCGTTTTAGAGACTTAGAAGCGTCGCATATCCACATTCAAAACTGGGATGACCATGCAGAGCGTTGGATTGCTGCAGCAACACCAACACGTATGGTGCATTTAGGCGATTTACCAAAAGAGCTTACAGATAAACACGCAGCTCTATCGCCACTCTTGCTTAAACCTCTAGGTGGGTTTGCTAAGTAATCTGAACGCTAGATATCTGCTGTTTTAATAGATGGCAGATTCAAGTCTGAAGTGCATAACCTTTTAACCAAAGCTCAGGTTAAGTAAATATTATTGCAGCTTGCTCTATAGATACCTTATAGTTAAATGCCATAACCTATCCGGTTATGGCATTTTTTGTATTTAGTATAAAGGTATAGCATTGGAAAAATTTAAGTTAATAATACTTATAGCAGGCAGTATTTTTATACTCTGTGGCTATTTACGTTTTATAACCGACGAAAATGGTAACGTAAACTTAAACAACTATCGATTTACAGGGGGCTTATTGCTGGTAGTTTCCGGCATGATTGATGGCACAAGAGACTTAGTTAAGCGCCTGCGCTCTAAAAATTCATTATCGGCGATTGCGATTTATTTAGGTATACTCTTATTTTATATTGGCTTTAGCATTTAAGAGTTAAACATTAAGCGCTAATTGAGGCTTTATACAAAGCAATACTTTATGAGCGGATAACCGGTGACCTTTAAACAACTATTCAATAGCGCTCTGTTATTTTTAACAACGGCTCCCCCACTGTTTTTGCTTACATGGGATGAACAAACCGATCCCGCTTTTATCCCCAACGGTATATACGACACTTTAACATTTACGCTATTTCCTATAATGACGATAGTATTGTCAGTAATTTTATTTAGGCACTTATATAAAAAATATAATAATAACTTTGAATTTAAACATACTGTTAAAGATTATATTGTTGAACACGGGAAGTTCCGCTCAGTATTTATACCAATCGGTTTACCTATTTTAATTTACATATGGTTGTGGACGTCGGTATGCATTTCAGTAAAGTTACTGGCCAATAAATACAGCGATAATATATGGCAGCAAGAATATCAATTACTTGAAGTAGCCACTTGCCCAACTGATTATGAATACAGTTGCTCAAAGCTGACTGTGCTTGACTTAAAAAGCTACAGGAAACACAGTTTTAGATGGTATTTAGATAAGAGTAAGCTGGTGAATTTGCAAAATAACAACGTAAATTTAGTGGGCGTTAAAAGCCCACTGGGCAATATAGTACAAGAAATACAGTGGTAGTGAGTATTACCACTTAGCTGCACATTATTTTTTTAAGCTGAGTATACGATCCGAGCTTGGTTTTGCGTCTGGTTTAGCATTAGACGATTTGTTTTCTTTAATGCTTTTTGGCTTACCCACATATGTAGTAGAACGCTTTTGATAAGGCGCGTTACTGCGCTCATTTTTGCGTTCGTCGCTAGCATTAGTACGTTGAGAGTTACGATTTTTATTGCGTTCAGTACTGCGCTCAGCATTTAGATCGCCGTTGTTAAATCGGCGTGGGTTTTCGCCCTGAAAATCGCGTTTTTTAGGCGCTAAAGGTGTATTATTTTCTGATTGTTTATTAGTATCAAGCGAGTGCTCTTGGGTTTTACCAGAATCAGAAATTGAGTCGTTTATTTGCGCCATTTCAATATCTGATAAATGACGCCACTGCCCTACTTTTAAACCTTTAAGTGTTACGTTCATTATGCGCGTACGTTTTAAGGTTACCACTTCGTAGCCTAAATACTCACACATACGGCGTATTTGACGGTTCAAACCTTGGGTAAGTACTATTTTAAATTCTTTAGGGCCACTTTGCGTTACTTTACATTCTTTAGTGACGGTATCTAAAATAGGCACGCCATTCGCCATTTTTGTAACAAACTGACGATTAAGCGGTTTATCTACCGTAACAACGTATTCTTTTTCGTGATTATTACCCGCACGCAAAATTTTATTAACGATGTCGCCTTCGTTAGTTAAAAATATAAGCCCTTCAGACGGTCTATCTAAGCGCCCTATTGGGAATATACGTGTAGGATAATTTACCGCTCGTATAATGTTACTTTGAATTTTACTTTCGGTAGTACACGTTATGCCAACGGGTTTATTGTAAGCAATATAAACGCGCTTCGGCGTCGCTTTAAGCGGTTTACCATCAATTAATACAACATCGGTAGCGGCTACTTTTACGCCCATTTCTGGTAAGTAGCCATTAACGCTGACACGCCCTTGCTCAATATATTTATCGGCTTCGCGGCGTGAACAAAATCCTGTTTCACTAATAAATTTATTTAAACGTTTTAATTCGGTCATGGCACTTATAGCGTAGTAATTTTTAAGGCGAGTAGTGTAAACCACCCACACTATTTTTTCGCCCCTAATTTACTATTTATAGACGTTTAAGCACTAATTTTTGCTTTCGTTAATTTACGCCATACATATTCAAGCGGACCTTGATTAAAATAGCGGCTGTATATAAAGGTAAATATGAGCTGCAGCACAACTAAACCCGTTGCTACTAACCAGTAATCAATACGATCAAAACTGAGTACCCAGTGCGTAAATAGCACTTTATATAACAATAATTGCATGAGTGTTTGGCTAATATATAAAGTAAATGCTAAGCGCCCTGCTTGTTGAATAAGCGTGCCGACATGTGCCCTGTTATTGCAAAACTTAACAATTAAATGAATATACAGCGTAGCCATACCTAGCGCCGCAAACATATTTACAAACTCTTGCACCCCATACCCTAAACTGCCACTAAGCTGTGATGCATAAAGCCTAACACCACAAAAAATAATGGTCATTGCAACGCAAATTATTAATTGCTGAGTCGTTAAGCCTTTACTAAAAACGTCTTGTTTATATAAATAAATACCAATGAGCATAAGACCCACGCACATCCACATTGTCATTATTGGCACTATAATCAGCATTAACATGTTCATAGCGAGGTTACTAATAAAGTAATCAATATAGTGCGGGTTATATAAATCTATAAACTGTGCTGAATCGCGGTAAATTACTTCATCGGGTGCGCTAGATATAACAAGCACGGTAGCTACACCCGATAACAGAATAAATTCAAGCCCTCTTTTTAAAAGTACGTTGCTATTACTCTCTAAATATTTAATAACAAACCAGCCAGATACACCGTAAACAAATAAAATATCACCTGCCCAAAGTAAAAAACCATGCGCTAAACCAAAGAGTATTAACCAATAAAGCCTACTTTTTAATTGCACCTCAGACTTATAACGTTGCCATTGAATGTAAAGCCCGGCGCCAAAAAGCAAACTAAACAGCGTTCTAAAACGCCCATCTACAAACACGCTGCTAAAGGTGTGAATAATTGAGTCGCTAACAGGAGGATTAGCTAAAGGGGTATATCCGTATTCAAAAAGGCCAAAGGCGTAAGCATTCATGTAAACTAGGCCAAGCACGGCAATGCCGCGAATAAAGTCCATATTATAATTGCGCATTAAAGCTGTTATCCGTTAAATATTGTTCTTGTAACTGTCAGCCCAATCGACTGACTGCTGGTAAAGTGGAGGTAGTATAGCACTATCTATATTTAGCAAAAGTACGGCTTGCTCAAGTGCCCACCAGCTCCCTGTTTCGTATGCTTTAACAACATTTAAAATATAATACAGTGTGTTTTTATCCCCTAATAATGCCGTTTTTATTTCATCAGGAAAAGGGAGTTTTTCAACAAGTAAGCTCATGGGTTGATCAAGTATTGCATCCAGTAACGAGAATAGCCCAGTTAAAAATGCTTCGCCTGACTGGCTTTTATCAACATTTTTTGCTAACAACTCACAAAAACGAGCACGTACAATACACACTTGCATTAACTCTGCAGGCTTTTTACCCGCTGTATGAGCAGTAACAATAAGGCTCACAAACTTTTTAAGGCGTTCATGCCCTAAATACACAAGCGCTTGCTTGAGCGATGATATTTCGCTTTGTATAGGAAACACACCGCTGTTTATTAAACGCAGCAATTTATATGCAAGCGCAGCATCAAGCTCAAACAGTCCAGATATAGCTTTTATATCTGGACTGTTTTTCATTATTTCGGCGTAAATAGCGACGACTAAACCATAGTTATAGTCGATGTCGTTTTGTTTGATCATGGTGGGTTTTGCAAAAAAATAGCCTTGAAAATAATCAAACCCCATATCAAAGGCGAGCTTGTAATCGTCTTGGGTTTCTATTTTTTCGGCTAGTATTTTTATTTGTTTATGCGATTGTAACTTATTAATTATGGGCTGTATTTCGCTAAGAGGTGTAATTGCAATATCAAACTTAATGAGTTTAACAAGCTTTAAGAAACGATCCCATTGTGGTTTATATACAAAGTCATCGAGTGCAAGTTTGTAGTTACTATGAAATAAACCTCGGCATAGTTCATAGTTATCGTCGTTGGGTTCGATGGTTTCGAGTAACTCAATTACAACGTCTTGGCATGGTAAAAAAGCACATAAATCGAGTTTTAAAGATTCTGGCCCTATATTAATGAGCGCCTTTTTACCTGATGTAATATGACGTGTGCCTAAGTTAAGTTGATTTTCCATAATAAGCCTTGCTGTTGCTTGGCCTTCGGCAATATCAGGAAAATAATTTTTAGGACTATCACGAAAAAGTAGCTCATAGGCTACTACTTTTTTACTTCTATTGAATATTGCTTGCCTTGCAACAAATACAGACACATTACCTACTTCTTAGTTTTTATATAATACTAAGTAATTAAACCCTAAGCAGGCACAATTGTCACTAAACTTTGAAATACAGTAACGATTTACCTATATAAGGTTGTTATATAATCAGCTGCCACTTGTGGCCACGAAAAACGCATTTGCTCTGCGCTGTGCTTTATTTTATGCCACTTTTTAGGATTCTGCTTTTTAATTAAGAGAGTTTCGTCTAAACAGCTAATTAAATTACTCGTTTGCGTTGCCAACGTATCGCCATTAAAACTAAATCCATTTTCATGATGCTTTACCGTGTCTTTTAATCCGCCTACACTGTGAACTAAACACGGTTGCCCCGCACGCATTGCCAGCATTTGGCTAATACCACAAGGTTCAAACGAGCTTGGCATTAAAAACAAGTCACCTAGTTGATACATTAAATCGCCAACACCTTGACCATAACCTTTCAAAAATAAAAGATTGGAATTACGTGCCATTGCTTTGGTAAATATGCTCTCGAGTTCTTTGTCACCCGAGCCTAAAATAATAAGCCTACCGTTATATTCATTAATTACTTGGCACACTTTATCAATAGCTAAAGTTCCATTTACCTGCTGGCACAATAACAAAACCTTTTGCTCTGTAAGTCGGCCAACGCTTGTGACTAGTGGCCCATCATTAGCCGTAGCTTTAAATTGTTGTAGTCGTTGATGGGCAATATAATAGCCGCTTTGTAACTGCTCGTTATTTGCCATCCAGCCAAACAATGTGTTTTCTGCTTGGCTATAAAAATCAGCGATTGTAACCCCCTCTAAAGTGTTACTTGGGTATTCACAGCCATTTAAAATACCAACAAGCTTACCTTGGCTTGCTGCGTTTTGAAGATCTTGCTCAAGCCCTTCACCACCAAAAAAGCCATGCTCGTAATTGCTAGGTTCAAGAACCTCTTGGCTGTAGGTTGGCGATACAACATGTACTTTATCGCATAGGTTAATTGCACTGCGCATAGGGTTAAAGCAATGCGGATAACGCGGATCGCATATTTGTTGGCCATTATAACTAAGTGACGGAAACCACGCCTCTAAGCTTGAGTCGTCGTGTTTAAAAGGTCTTATCCCTTGCAGTGCAATATTATGCACCGTGTAGGCAATATGTAAGGTATTAAGTGAGCTATAACGAGGCTCAAACTTAAGTAAAACTGCAACGCAGGCGCTGTGCCAGTCATGTAAATGCAGCGCTGTAGGGCGCTTTAACACACCTTGTAATAACGCTTCGCAAACAGCTGCATTAAATAAAGCAAATTTTGTGGCATCGGTTGCAAAAGGCCTCCCCGGTGCATCATTACAATATACACTGCCTGATTCACTAAATAACGGATGGCTAATAACAATTTGGCTTACATTACTTTGTGGTTGCTCTATTTTGAAAAGTGTTAATACATGGGGTTGAGCATTAAATGCAACGGTTACTTCACCTATATAAATACGCTCAAGCGGCTCAAACCCATAGTCAGGAATAACAACATCAACCGTTATACCTTTTTTGACGAGAGCTTTAGGGGCATCGCGCACTACATCTGCAACACCACCTACTTTTGCGCCCGGTAACGCGTCATTTTCTGCTGCAACCATTAATACATGCATTAATTTACTACTTCCTTTAAATCTGTGTGGGCTTGCTCATAAATGAGCAAGCTTTGTTGTCGTGCTTACTTAACTTATTGTTACGCTAGCTTTTTATTCTCACGCGCTTGGCGCTCTAACTTTTTTGCAAGCTCAGTGAGCATATCACGGGTAACAAGAACGATGCCTTTTTTAGAGACCCTAAAGCCGTTTTCTTCATCTGTTTTTTTGTCAAAACCGATTTCAAGACCTGCCGGTATTTCACAGCTTCTATCTATTATTGCGCGCTTAATTTTACAACCTCGGTTTATAACTGCACCTGGTAAAATTACCGACTGCTCAATGGTACAAAAAGAACGAACATGCACATTAGAAAACAATAAAGACTTTCTTACTGCAGAGCCCGAAATGATACACCCACCCGACACGGTAGAGTCTAATGCCATTCCGCGTCTGTCATCGTCATCAAAAATAAATTTAGCGGGCGGTAGTTGCTCTTGATAAGTCCATATTGGCCACGTTGGATCGTATAAGTCGAGTTGTGGCTCTGGCATTACCAGCTCCATATTAGCTTCCCAAAATGAATCTAGCGTACCTACATCGCGCCAATAAGGTTGCCCTTCTTGGTCTGGATCTCTAAACGGAAAAGCAAATACATTATGCTCTTCTATAATCGCCGGAATAATATCGTGGCCAAAGTCGCGGCCTGAGCCTTCATTTTCAGAATCTTTTTTAAGTTGCTCAAACAAAAATTCAGTATTAAAAATGTAATTCCCCATTGATGCTAAACAGGTACCTGGCTTACCCGGTACAGAGCTAGGCATTGCTGGTTTTTCATCAAAACGACACACTCTGTTTTGCTCATCAACAGTCATTACACCAAACGTATCAGCGGCTTCCTCTACGGGCACTTCAATACAACATACGGTCATATCAGCGCCTTTTTGCACGTGTTCAGCCAGTAAAGCACCATAGTCCATGCGGTACACATGATCTCCAGACAAAATCATCACATATTTAGGCAATTCGTGACGAATAATATCTATATTTTGAAAAACTGCATCTGCGGTTCCACAGTACCAATCATCGCCTTGACGCTGAGATGCAGGGAGTATTTCAACCGACTCACCCAGCTCTTTTTTAAAGTGCCCCCACGCGCGGTTTACATGGCGAATGAGTGAATGCGACTTATATTGTGTGGCAATACCAACGCGTCTCACACCCGAGTTAATACAGTTTGATAGTGGAAAATCGATAATTCGATGCTTACCACCAAAGTAAACTGCGGGCTTTGCTCGCCAGTCGGTTAGCTCATGCAGACGAGAGCCGCGACCCCCTGCCAGTATTAACGCGTAAGTTTCCCGGGTTAAGCTACTTATGTAGCGATTTGCATAATTAGGCATAATACTCTCTCCATTTAGTCTAGGCTGTTAGTGGCATGGCTTTTAGTTGTCGTTAAGTCTGTTTCACTAATATTGAGGGGTTCTAAATGCCAAATGTCTTCACTGTATTGGCTTATGGTTCTATCACTTGAAAACATTCCACTGGCTGCCGTATTTAAAATACTCATTTGTGTCCAGTAGGTTTGATCTGCGTACGCTTTATCTACTTCTTTTTGAGCAACTACGTAACTCTCAAAATCGTGAGCTACAAGCCATGGATCGTGCGGGCTTTTAATTGCATTGGTTATATCGTCAAATAAGCACGGTTCAAACAAATTAAAATGACCGCTTTCGAGTAGTTGCATTACATTATTTAAATCACTATTTTGTGCGATTAAGTGCTCAGGGTTGTAACGCGATTTAATATCATCAATTTGATGCGCTTGTGCGCCAAACAAAAAGAAGTTATCTGCACCAACAGCGTCTCTAATTTCAATGTTAGCACCATCTAGCGTGCCTATCGTCAATGCACCATTCATCATAAACTTCATGTTGCCAGTACCAGATGCTTCTTTACCTGCGGTAGATACTTGCTCTGATAAATCGGTTGCAGGACAAATCACTTCCATAGCGGTTACGTTGTAATTAGGTAAAAAGGCGACGCGTAAATACGGGGCTGCTAACGGGTCTTTATTTATAACCTCTGCCACGTTATTAATAAGCTTAATGATTTTTTTAGCCATGTAATAACCAGGCGCTGCCTTACCACCTAATAAAACACAACGAGGAACAAGCCCTTGAGTATCACCACGGCGAATGCGGTCGTATAAATGAATCACATGAAGTATGTTTAATAGCTGACGTTTATATTCGTGAATACGTTTTACCTGTACGTCAAACATCATCGATACGTCAAAATCAACATCGCAGCGAGTCTTAACCAAATCAACTAAACGCTGTTTGTTTTCGCGTTTAGCATTTTGCCATTGCCCATGAAATGCTTTGTCATCAAAAAAGCGGCGTAGGTCACTAATAGCTGAAAAGTCTTTAACCCAGCCATGACCAATTTTTTCGCTGATTAATTCACTTAAAATAGGATTACAATGCGCAAGCCAGCGTCTTGGTGTAACACCATTGGTTTTGTTATTAAATTTATCTGGCCACAGCGCGTAAAACTCTTTAAATAAGCCCGCTTTTAACAGTTCAGTATGCAGTGCCGCTACGCCATTTACAGAGTAACTACCTACAATAGCTAAATAAGCCATACGAATTTTCGGCTCGTCACCCTCTTCAATTAAAGATAAGGCACGCTGTTTATTAACATCACCCGGCCATTGCTGTGCAACTTGTGCTAAAAAGCGTGCGTTTATCTCGTAAACTATTTCTAAAATACGTGGCAATAGTTTTGAAAACAACGAAACAGACCACTTTTCAAGCGCTTCAGGAAGTAGCGTATGGTTTGTGTAGGCCATTGTTTTAGTGGTAATTTGCCAAGCATCGTTCCAATCAAGTTCGTAATCATCAATTAAAATACGCATCAGCTCTGCAACAGCAATACTTGGGTGCGTGTCGTTTAACTGAAAAACATGAAAATCAGCAAAGTCGCTAAAGTTCTCGCCATGTTGGGAAACCCACTGATCAACTACGTCTTGAATACTCGCAGATGATAAAAAGTATTGTTGGCGCAATCTAAGCTCTTTACCATTTTCGCTGCTGTCGTTTGGATACAGCACCATGGTAATTTGTTCAGCTAGGTTTTTTTGTGCGACGGCTTCTGAGTAACTGCCTGCATTAAATTCGGTCAAATTAAATTCATCTGTCGCTTCTGATTTCCATAAGCGTAGCGTATTTACAATATTGTTTTTATAACCTGGGACAGGGACATCGTAAGGGACAGCTAATACATCTTGTGAACTCATCCATTGACGATGCTCTCGGCCAAATTTATCCGTGTAACTTTGCACGTAGCCGCCAAATTTCACACGTTTTGCATGCTCTGGCGCGCTTAGCTCCCATGGGTGCCCTTCGCGCAGCCAGTTATCTGGTTGCTCAATTTGGTTACCATCTTTAATGGATTGGTTAAACATGCCGTATTCGTAACGAAGGCCATAACCAATGACAGGTAACGCTAGACTAGCACAGCTATCTAAAAAACAAGCAGCTAGGCGGCCTAAACCACCGTTACCTAAGCCTGCGTCGTGTTCGGCATCTTCAATCGTTTCTATTGTTGTACAGTATTCTTGTAGCGCTGAGCTTACTTGCTCGTCTAAATCTAAATTTAAAACGGCATTACCAAGTGCACGCCCCATTAAAAACTCAAGCGATAAATAGGCTGTTTTACGGCGTTTATTTTGCTTAATTTGCTGGTTTGTTTCTCTGCAACGCGCAACAAGTCTGTCGCGAATAGTAAGCGCTAATGCGTGATATAAATAATGCTGCGACTCGCCAACTTTATCGCGGCCGAGGGTATAATAAAAATGCCGTGTTAAGTCATCTTTAAGCGTACTTTCATCTATAACAGGACCTTCTTGCCAGCCCTTTACTACACATACTTGATCACTTTGTTTAGCCATGACTTACATCCTCTAAATTGGCACTAAAAACCCAGCTGCTTTGTGCTGTAATTTCAACCATCGCATCTTCATTACTACTCACAGATGCATTATTTACACTTGATAAAACCATTTGCCACGGTGCATTAATAGGCGAAGGCGGCATTTGGCAAAAAACTGTTTTTTTACTGGCATTAAATACCATCAGTAATGCATGATTATTTTGCTTATCAAGTAAGCTATACATTAAAAACTGCCTGGTATCTTCATGCCAATTCGCGTCGGTCATGGTTTTACCTTGTTCGGTAAACCACTTAACGGTAAAACGCTCGTCTATATCATCTAAAAATACACTGTGTTTAAACGCACGGTGTGCGCGTCTAATTTTTAACGCGTCATCAATAAATCGTGTTAGCGAATGATTAAGCTGAGAATCTTTCCAGGCAAGCCAACTCGTACGATTATTTTGGCAATAGGCATTGTTATTACCCCCTTGCGAGTGCGCCATTTCGCTGCCAGCGGCAATCATGGGAACACCTTTTGAGAGTATCAAAGTAAGTAAAAAGTTTTTTTGTTGTTGTAAGCGCAGTGCATTTATTTTTGAGTCACTGGTAAAGCCTTCTACTCCGCAGTTAAACGAGTGATTTGCACTGTGCCCGTCTCGATTTTGCTCACCATTAGCTTCGTTATGTTTTTCCTCATAACTCACTAAATCAGCAAGCGTGAAACCATCATGACTCGTTATAAAGTTGATACTATTGAGTGGTCCGCGCTGGCTGTGCTCAAAAATATCAAACGATCCATGCAAACGTTTTCCAACGCTTGCTATAATGCCTGTTTCACTTTGCCAAAAACGTCTAATTACATCACGGTATTGATCGTTCCATTCTCGCCATGGCGGCGGAAATGCACCCAACTGATAGCCACCAGGGCCGATATCCCAAGGCTCACTTATTAGCTTAACCTTGTTTAGCACTGGATCTTGAGCTACCACTTGTAAAAAAGTATGCGCAGAGCTAAAGCCTGCTTTCGAGCGCCCTAAAATGGTCGCTAAATCAAACCTAAAACCATCAACTCCCATTACTTCAACCCAATAACGAAGGCTGTCGAGTACCAGTTGCAGTGTTTTAGGGTGATCAATATTTATGGTATTGCCACAGCCAGTATCGTTTATATATACATCAGGCTGCCCTTCTACTGTGCGGTAATACGCTAAGTTATCAAAGCCTCTTAACGATAATATAGGGCCATCTGCCCCCGCCTCTGCTGTATGGTTATAAACAACATCTAAAATAACTTCTATGTCGGCTGCATGAAGCTCACGCACCATTTGCTTAAACTCGTTTATATCGTCGTTTACCAAATAGTCTTTATGAGGGGTAAAAAAGTTAAGCGTGTTATAACCCCAATAGTTTTGTAGGCCTTTTGCAGTTAAAAATTGCTCACTAATAAATGAATGAACAGGTAAAAGCTCAACTGCTGTAACGCCAAAGCTTTGTAAGTGCTCAATAAAACTAGGGTGGCTTAACCCTAAAAACTTCCCTTGTAGAGATTTAGGTATTTTAGGATGACGACACGTTGTGCCCTTAACATGACACTCGTAAATGACCGTGTTTGACCAGCGGTGGTTTGGCTTTTTATGCGCATACAAAGTAGGAGCTGCTACTTTTGATTTAGGTATATCAATCGCATTATTTACGCAACTTTTCGTACCAATTGGCATTTGCCCATAATGACGTTCGCTCCAAGTAAACTCGCCAAATAAGTCTTTTGCATACGGGTCTATAAGTAGCTTATTTTCGTTAAATAATTGACCATTTTTAGGGTTATATTCACCCTCGACTCTAAAGCCATAAAGTGCGCCTGCGCTTAATGGCGAAATATGAATACTCCAAATACCCCCTTCGTTGATATTCATCGCCATTTTTAGGATTTCTGAATGGCCACTTTTGTCAAACAGACATACATAAGCTTGGCTTGCACCTGGCGCATAAAGCGCAAAGTTAACCCCGTTATTAATAACACTAGAGCCTAGCGGTTCTACATTACCTGCGGCTACATCAAATTGGTTACTCATCATCAACCTTTTGTAAGTAAATAGTGGTTAAGCCGCCAATGGCAATTGAAATACTGTGTTTAAAGCCATGGTTTGACTCATCGATAGCATTAACTATCTGCGATGAATCTTTAGTTACCTCAACGCCTGAGCCAAAAAACTGAGTGTCGTCAGTATTTAAAATAACCTTGTAACGTCCTTTACTCGGTACGCCAATAACATAGTTTTCATATGACGCGGGGGTAAAGTTAGCAATAACAACCACAAAGTCTTTTGCGTTTTTAGCATAGCGAACAAAGCTTAAAATGCTCTGCTGATTGTTATTGTTATCTATCCAGGTAAAACCAGCTGCACTCGAATCTAACTCATACAACGCGGGTTGGGTTTTATAAACGGTATTGAGCGCTTTTACGGTTTGCTTTACCCCGTTATGGCTTTGGTGCTCAAGTAAATGCCAATCGATAGAATGATCGTGCCCCCACTCTTTTCGCTGTGCAATTTCGCCACCCATAAACAAGAGCTTTTTACCTGGGTGTGCCCACATAAATGCATAATAAGCGCGTAAGTTTGCAAATTTCTGCCAATCATCGCCTGGCATTTTTTCAATTAACGAGCCTTTTCCGTGTACTACTTCATCGTGGCTTAATGGCAATATATAGTTTTCACTAAAGGCATATACCATCGAAAAAGTCATCTCGTGATGATGATGCTGACGATAAAGCGGGTCGTGCTGCATGTAATGCAAGCTATCGTTCATCCAGCCCATATTCCATTTATAGCCAAAACCTAAACCGTTATGCTCAACACTTTGGGTAACACCTGGCCATGCTGTTGACTCCTCAGCCACCATCATAATGCCTGGGTTGTTTTTGTAGCTGCGCATATTGACTTGTTTTAAGCACTCTATTGCACCTAAGTTTTCGCGCCCGCCGTAGCAATTAGGGATCCACTCGCCTTCTTTTCGGCTGTAATCTAAATACAACATAGAGGCTACGGCATCTACCCGCAGACCATCTAAACCAAATTGATGTAACCAGTACATAGCATTTGAAATTAAAAAGCTTTTAACTTCAGGGCGGTCGTAATTATAAATGTAGGTATTCCAATCAGGGTGAAAACCTTGGCGCTTATCGGCATGTTCATATAAATGTGTGCCATCAAATCGGTGCAAGCCATGCGGATCACTAGGAAAATGCCCAGGTACCCAATCAAGTAAAATACCTAAATTCGCTTTATGGCACTGCTCTACAAAGTATTTAAAGCTGTTGTAGTCGCCAAAACGGCTGGTAGGTGCAAATAAACCAACGGGTTGATAACCCCACGAACCATCAAACGGGTATTCACTTATTGGCATAAGTTGCAGGTGAGTAAAATTCATTTCAAGGGCGTAGCTAACCAGTTTGTCAGCAAGCTCTGAGTAACTTAAATAGCGGTTGTTTTCAGCGCGTTGCCATGAGCCTAAATGCACCTCATAAATACTAATTGGCGCATCAATATGATTGCGTTTTTGCCTGTTTTTAAGTGCCTGCTCGCCAAGTGTTATAGGTTCTGGTTTATACTGCAGTACACTTGCAGTACCCGGTGCTTGTTGCATTTTAAATGCATAGGGGTCTGCTTTTTCAAGTACGTCTCCGCTTTGGGCGGTAATTGCAAATTTGTAGCACATGTCGGCTTTAAGGCCCGGTACAAATAACTCCCATACACCGCTTGCCGGGTGAAAGCGCATAAAATGGCGATTAGCTTGCCAAAAATTAAACTCACCAATAATAGAGACACTTGCCGCGTTGGGTGCCCATACACAAAAGCGCACACCCTCTACGTTTTGTTGAGTGCTAAAATGTGCACCAAAATGAGAGTAAGCATGCTCGAGGCTTCCTTCATTAAATAAATACATTGCCTGTGCATCAAGAGTGCTTTCAAAGCTGTATTCATCATAAAAGGTAACGCTGCTATTTGTGTACTGAGCAATGCATTGATAAGGCGCAGTGGGCAGCGCATCAACTTTGGCTATAAATAAGTCACTTTGTTGATAGCGCTTTGCTTCAATATTTTTATTATTTAATGTAACGCTTACGTTTAATGCAGTTGGTAAGAACAAGCGAATCTCAATACCTGCGCTTGTTTCATGTGCCCCTAAAAAGCTAAATGGGTCTTTAAAACGCCCTGTACTTAATGCATGTACTTGTGCATCGTAATTATTTTCCTGTACTGAGCTGTTTTGTACTGAATTAGCAAGTTCTGAGCTCTCCTGTGCTGGCGATTTTTTGTTAGTTGTACTGCTCATTTAACCTTTCCTTATTGAATCGATAGCAGATAAAAGTGAGCCATTTTTAGTAAAAATCTCTTCACTGGTATGCGTTAATACACGTCGCCAATTAGGATATTCTTTATCTGTCCCAGGGATATTTACCGGATACTGTTGCTCATCTAAATCATCTATTTGTATTGCAAATAAACGCGATTGAGAGCCTGCTAAACACAATGCTAGTGCGTTATAAACTTCGATTGCATCGCTATGTAACAAAAGATCAGTTGCATTGCCATGGTGATTAATAAAACGTAGTAGCCTATGCTGCTCTTCTGTTCGCTGTTGCTTTAATTGCGCGTATTCGTCATCAGTAATTAGCTTGTATTGTTGCTTAATATTTAAATCAGCATGTTGCCACCAGCCTGTAAATGGGGGGACATCGTGATTGGCTATCATTAACAAACAATGTGTTGCTAGCTCATTTACCGATAAAAATTCACCACTGTGTTGTTTTTCAAAATAAAATAAGCTGTTAGAAAAGATACCGCTTGAAGCCAAAGCCTGCCTTACCTCTGGCGGTACAACGCCTAAATCTTCCCCAATTACGATACTCTGATTAATATGCGATTCAATTTTTAAAACCGCGAGTAAGTACTCAAACGGGTAGTAAACATAACAGCCATCTTGTTCGCCATTATTTTCAAAGCACCACCATAGGCGTCTAATAGCCATTACGTGGTCAATTCTAAGTCCACCTACATTTTGCATGTTTGCGCGAATGAGCGAGCGATAAAATTGGTAGTGATTATTACTAAGACTTTGAGGGTTTAGTGCTGGAAGCCCCCAGTTTTGGCCAGCTTCGGCCCATGGATCAGGTGGAGCACCTACACTTGCACCATCGCTAAACAATATTTTTTGGTTTTTAAATTCGGCTCCATCACCCGCACAGCCAACGGCTAAGTCGTTTATTAACCCGATAGCCATACCTTGCTCTGCACAACTTTTTTGGCACTGTGCCAATTGAATATGTGCTTGCCATTGCAGGTAATAATCAAACGTTACGTTATCTGATTCGAGGGTGTTTAGCGTCGTTGAATGAGTATTACAAAAATCTGTAAAAGCATGGCGACGCTCATCACTTGCTGTTAGTTCAAACTGGTTATAAAGCGCTTCAAATAACGCATACTTTATACGGCTTACATTTTCGTAATTTATAAACTGATCGTTGCTTTGCAATAACGCGATTACATCATCTTGCTGCATTAGAGTATTAAGCTTTTCGTTATTTGGTGCGTCTTCGCTTAATACTATGGAAATATAAAGAGGGTTTAATAAAGCGCGACTATTAGGACTATAAGGGCTTGCGCGCTCTGGCATATCAGCAAATAACAAATGCAGTGGATTAAGTAATATGTAATCCATATTTTGCGAGCTGCATAATTTTGTAAGCTTTAGTAAATCGTCAAAGTCGCCAATACCTAAATTCGCTTTATTTTTTAACGTATAAAGCTGAATAGATAATCCAGTGCGCTTTGCATCTTCAACTTGATAAACTTGCTCAGGCACACACCAAATTTGTGTAATAGCCTGCTGCTCACCTACCTGAACATTAGCGTCATGATAGCCGATTGGCATAGTGTCTATAGGCAGTGCCAGCTCAATGTAGCGAACGCCATGTAAGTAATACTCACCTGTAACCGCCAAGTTATAGAGGTTCTCAACCGCTATATTCATCCCAAGTGAAGGGATATTAATGTTAGCGGCTAAATTTTGCTGGCGTTCGTCTATACGAAGCTTTAACAAACACGTATTTTGATCAACTAAACTCACACTGGGCACTAAATCCAGCCAAAGCGATGCATCTAAATCATAAGTTAGTTGAGCTACTTGCGCTTCGTTATTTGTATCAACACCACAACATTGCAAAGCACGTTTACGCGTGTCTTCGCTAAAAAACACCTGTTCACCTGTATACTTAGTGAATTCAAAGCCAATACCATGCAGGTAAAACAACTGCGAAAGAGCATCCATTGAATCGCCTTAATTAATGCGTTGAGTATTTACTATGCTGTTTTCTGTACCAAATGTATTGCCAATGTAGCCATCAGCTTGGTGGTCGTTATCCCAAATATCGCCATTAATTAAATAACGAAAGTGAAATTGTTGATCGATAGGTAAGCGTTGCTTAAATTTAAAAACACCTTGTTTTTTATTAAGCTTCATTGGCACAGGTTGCCAATCATTAAATTCACCTAATAAGCAAACTTCTTCTGCCTCAGGATGAGAAAACTCAAAGGTTACTTCAGCTTCATCTTTTGTTTTAAAAAAACGTTTATTCAACATAGCAGGCTCCAACTAAACCAAAAAGGGTACTTAATCTTTGCCACAGGCCATACAACTAAACAAAAAGGCGATGTGGATTCCATTCAAAATCATTAAACACGTTTTAAGTTAACCAAAACTTTATTTACGCATTATTACAGTGCAACAATTCATTTTTTCTGCACCTAAAAAGTGCGGTTAGTATATAAACAATCTATTTTAAAAAGCTCACTAGTACAGAGCAATTTTTGAACCAACTAGGTAGGCATCACATTTTATTTATTTAACCGAATTTAACGTTAAATAATCCGAGAGTATTGCCTAAATTTATAAAATTCTTTTGTTATGTACTTTCATCAGCGATAATACACAGCATCTTAATACTCTGAAATATCATAATTTTCATGTTGAAAAAAAGCATTTTTATAACTATAGCCATCATATTTTTAATAATAGCCACACTTGTTGGTTCTTCAATCTATACCCTTTATAGTAAAAAAGAAATCTCAGTTGATCCTAAATTAAAAGAAATATCAGGTATTGAATTTGATAAGCACAAACGTTTATGGGCTATTAACGACGGAGGCAATGAACCTAAGCTTTACCGCCTCAATCAAGACGGTTCTATCGCCAAAGAAATCTTAGTCGAAAATGCTAAAAATATAGACTGGGAAGACATGACTCAAAACAAATTTGGGCACTTTTTTTTAGGCGATTTTGGTAATAACAAAAACGATCGTCGATGGCTCACTATTTATAAAATAGAAAACCCTATTGATATTAAAGGCGACACTACTCAAGCCGAAATAATCAAATTTACCTATCCTGAAATGGATGGAACTCCAATAAAACCTAATAATCGTAATTTTGATTTAGAAGCATTTGTAGCACTCGGTCGTCATTTATATTTATTTACTAAAAATCGTACAGAACCTTTCGATGGCATTACTAAAGTGTATAAAGTGGGGGATCATGCAGCAAATTTTGATGCTGAGTTAGTTGACTCTTTTAAAACGTGTACCACGCTTGAAAAACTCTGCTGGATAACCTCTGCAGCACTCAGCCCCGATCGTAAAAAATTAGTGTTACTTGATTCAACCAGCCTTTGGTTATTTGAAAACTTTAAAGGTGATAAGTTTTTCTCTGGTGATGTATCAAAAATAGATTTAGGAATTGTTACTCAAAAAGAAGCCGTCACCTTTTTTGATGACAACACGATTGTATTTACAGATGAAGAGTTTAAAGGTATTGGCGGTAATGCTTATTTTATTAAATTAGATGAAGCAACGAAAGAAGTGATTAAAAGAGCAAAAACAACACCTACAACCACCAATACAGCAACAAAATAACTTGCTGCATTGGAATTATAAGTACTTTGACTCATCGCTTAAATTTGGTCTCTAAAATAACAGACGATGTAGTGCGCTCTACTCCATCAAGATTACCTATATCGTCTAGCAAATGACTCAGCTGCTCTAGATTTTGCGCTTGTACCACAGCAATTAAATCAAACTCACCACTTATGGCATAAAGCTGAGAAATTGCATCTATTTGCTTAAGCTCTATATTCGTTTTTGTCGTTAATTTTTGCTTAACCTTAATAGACACATGAGCTGATACCATTTTACTTAAATAGTCATCCCCATAATCAACGCTATACCCTTTAATCACACCGCTTTCTTCTAATTTGAGCATACGGCTTTGTACTGTTGAACGAGATAAATCGAGCATGCGAGCAAGGTCAGAAATACTGGCTCTAGCGTTTGTTTTTAGTACAGAAAGTAGTTTCTCGTCTTGTAGAGTTATCATAATGGTTATTTTCTTCGTTATTTTGACTTTTATTTTAATCATTTTTCACAAAATAGCACTGCAAATTTAACTGTTAACCTTCGATAATGACCCCTACAAGAAATAATAACGTGTTTGCTGAAGAATAAAGGCTATATTCTTCTTTGAGTTAGCAACTAACCTTTTATCTAAGCCCATTCAATTTAGGTGTACAAAATGCAAGTAACAAGAGACTTATTTAACGACGTAATGGTACCAAACTATAACCCTTCAGCTATTATTCCTGTTCGTGGCGAAGGCTCTCGTGTGTGGGATCAAAATAACAACGAGTTTATTGATTTTGCAGGTGGTATTGCCGTTAACTGTTTGGGTCATTGTCACCCGGCGCTTGTTAAAGCATTAAAAGAACAAGGCGAAAAAATTTGGCACTTATCAAATGTAATGACTAATGAGCCAGCGCTTCGTTTGGCTCAAAAAATGGTTGAAGCAACATTTGCTGACAAAGTTTACTTTGCAAACTCAGGTGCAGAAGCAAACGAAGCGGCACTTAAACTAGCCCGTCGTTTTGCACTTGATGTGTACGGCGCTGAAAAATCACAAATAATTGCATTTAACAAAGGCTTTCACGGTCGTACTTTCTTTACCGTAACCGTTGGCGGGCAAGCTGCATATTCTGATGGCTTTGGTCCAAAACCTGCTGACATAGAACATTGTGACTTTAACGACATTGCTGCATTTGAAGCGCTGATCAGCGATAAAACATGTGCTGTTATGATGGAACCGTTGCAAGGTGAAGGCGGTATTATTTCACCAACAGATGAATTTGCTAAAAAAGTACGTGAACTTTGTACTAAACATAATGCGCTACTTATTTTTGATGAAGTACAAACAGGTGTTGGTCGCACAGGCGATTTATACGCTTACGAAGGCTTAGGAGTTGTACCTGATATTTTAACAACTGCAAAAGCATTAGGTGGTGGTTTTCCAATTGGCGCTATGATCACTCGCACACACATTGCTGAGCATTTAAAAATTGGTACGCACGGTTCTACTTACGGTGGTAACCCACTTGCTTGTGCCGTAGCCGAAGCTGCATTTGATACCGTAAATACACCTGATGTACTAAATGGTGTTAAAGAGCGCGAACAGTTATTCCGTGATGGTTTAAATGCAATTAACGAAAAATACAACGTGTTTAGTGAAGTACGCGGTAAAGGCTTATTAATTGGCGCAGTACTAAATGACAAATTTGAAGGCCGTGCACGCGACTTTTTAGTAGCCAGTGCTAATAATGGTTTAATGAACCTTGTAGCTGGCATGAATGTAATTCGCTTTACGCCATCTTTAGTTATTCCGTTTGAAGATATTAAAGAAGGCTTAGCGCGCTTTGAAAAAGCCGTTAGCGATGTAGTAAACGGTTAATAAAATTTAGCGCGTTTAATAAACGCGCTATTGGAGCAAGTAATTAATGCAAGTATTACGTCCTATTACTGCCAATGATTTTGACGCACTTAAACAAATTGCGATTGAATCAGGCCATGGATTTACCTCTTTACCTGTTGATGATGCACAGCTAAAAGAAAAAATTGAACGCGCTGAAATAAGTTTTGCAAAAAATGTTAACCAGCCACTCGATGAAAGCTATTTATTTGTTTTAGAAGACAGCGAAACAGGTGATGTTATAGGTACTACCGCTATAGAAGCTGCAGTGGGCTTGTCGGTGCCTTTGTATCATTATCATTTAGGTAAAACAGTTCATCACTCGCCTACTTTAAATGTATATAACACCGTTGATATTTTAAGCATGTGTAACGACTACACCGGTTGCTCTGAAATATGCACATTGTTTTTGCGTGAAAACAGCCGCAAAGGTTTAACAGGTCGATTTTTATCGCGTTCACGCTTTTTGTTTATGGCGCAGCATAGCGAGCGTTTTGCCGATACTGTTATTGCAGAAATGCGCGGCGTGAGCGACGAAGATGGGCACTCACCTTTTTGGCAATGGCTTCAAGAGCATTTTTTTAGTATCGAATTTCCAGAAGCGGATCACTTAGTGGGCTTAGGCGATAAGGTATTTATTAGCGAGTTAATGCCTAAATACCCTATTTATGTGAACTTGCTTAGCAAAAAAGCCCAAGCAGTTATTGGTCATGTGCATGAAAAAACAAAACCTGCGCTAAAATTATTAGAAAAAGAAGGTTTTGAGCACAGAGGCTACGTTGACTTATTTGACGCAGGTCCAACGGTTGAAGCAAAACTTGGTAATATTCGCAGTATTCGCGACTCTCAAGTTTGCCCTATAACAATTGGTGAGCTTGATCACATATCACAAAATAGCTCAGATACGTTGGCTGTATGTAATCAAGGCGTAAGTGGCTTTAGAGCAACCTTTACCAAAGACGCACATTACAATCATGCAAAACATACTCTCGTCATTAGCCAAGATGTGGCTAAGGCGCTTAATTTAAGCCAAGGAGATGCAGCGCGATTCTTCCGCCTGTAAATTATTTATGAATACACACCTAATTAATAACCAATGGCATACAGGCCTTGGCCCTGCATTTGAGTCAATCAACCCAAGTAATGGTGATGTGGTTTGGCAAGGTAATGCCGCAAACACTGATCAAGTAGATTCAGCTATAAAAGCAGCCAGAGCCGCGCAATTACAATGGGCCGACAAACCACTTGAAGAACGTATAGCTATTCTTGAGAACTTCGCGGCACAATTAAAAGAACACAGCGAAGAATTTGCTAGCATTATTGCACGCGAAACTGGCAAGCCATTATGGGAAACTCGTACCGAAGTGGGCGCAATGACAGGTAAAGTAGCTATATCTGTAAAAGCATACCATGAGCGTACAGGTACAACGGAAAACCCAATGCCTGGTGCTAAAGCGTTTATTAGACACAAACCGCATGGCGTTGTTGCTATTTTTGGCCCGTACAACTTCCCTGGGCATTTACCAAACGGGCATATTGTTCCTGCAATTTTAGCCGGTAATACCGTGATATTTAAGCCATCAGAGCTTACGCCGCACGTTGCAGAATTTACGCTCTCACTTTGGCTAAAAGCGGGCTTACCTGCAGGTGTTATTAACCTTGTGCAAGGTGAAATTGAAACAGGTAAAGCACTTGCCTCTCATAAAGATATAGATGGCTTGTTTTTTACCGGTAGCTCAAACACAGGTCACTTATTACATAAGCAATTTGCTGGACACCCTGGTAAGATTTTAGCGCTTGAAATGGGCGGTAATAATCCACTGATTGTAAAAGACGTGAGTGATGTAAGCGCTGCTGTGCACGATATTATTCAATCTGGTTTTATTACCTCAGGCCAGCGCTGTACGTGTGCACGCCGCTTATTTATTGAAAAGTCGCTCAACGGCGATGCTATTTTAGAAAAGCTAATAAGCGCGACTAAAAACATAGTTGTAGATGACAGCTTTGCTACAGAGCAGCCTTTTATGGGTGCAATGATAAGCGAAAAAGCAGCATTAGGCATGGTTGCTGCGCAAAGTGAATTAGTATCAAAAGGCGCGCAAATCCTTGTTGAACTTAAGCAATTAAAACCAGGCACAGGTTTTGTAAGCCCGGGTATTATTGATGTAACACACGTTATCGACATGCCAGATGAAGAGCATTTTGGACCGCTGATTAAAGTATATCGCTTTGACGATTTTGACAGCGCAATTACTGAAGCCAACAACACAAGCTTTGGCTTATCAGCGGGTTTACTTAGCGATAGTGAAGATGATTACACTCACTTTTTAAAGCGTATTCGCGCCGGT
Source organism: Pseudoalteromonas sp. SWN166 (assembly GCF_015864485.1). Classification (NCBI taxonomy): domain Bacteria; kingdom Pseudomonadati; phylum Pseudomonadota; class Gammaproteobacteria; order Alteromonadales; family Pseudoalteromonadaceae; genus Pseudoalteromonas; species Pseudoalteromonas sp. SWN166. Next base: position 16,825 of record NZ_JADYXB010000038.1, on the reverse strand, counting down.
ATTGTTAACTGGAATCGCCCTATTACGGGTGCCTCTAGCGCAGCTCCATTTGGCGGTATTGGTGCCAGTGGTAATCACAGAGCAAGTGCTTATTACGCCGCTGATTATTGCGCATACCCGGTAGCGTCTGTTGAATCAGACAAAGTGAGCTTACCGCAAACCCTAGCGCCGGGCTTAATAATTGAATAAGCAATAAAACTAAATTTTAAGATTTAAGGATTTGATATGCATACTGATGTAAACACATTATTTAATAACCTTTGGGAAAACTACTTAAACGTAACTCCATCGGCAGACAAAATTCATGACCTTTTAGGGTCAACGCAAAAAGATGACATTATTAACGATCATATTGCACTGCGCACATTTAATATTGAAAAGGTCGGCCTTGAAAAACTCGCAGCTCACTTTTTAGCGATTGGTTACAAAGAATGTGGTGAATACCACTTTGAAGCTAAAAAACTCTACGCAAAGCACTACGAGCATAGCGATCCTAATCAGCCAAAAGTGTTTATCTCTGAGTTATTAGTCGAAAAATGCTCACCTGAGTTACAAGCTATCGTAACCGATATGGTAAGCAATATTGACGAAAACGCCGTAACTGCAGATAACTTTTTATACTCAGGAACACATTGGCAAGTAAGCACCGATACTTACAAACAGCTGCTAGCTGAAAGCGAATATGCAGCGTGGATGTCGGCGTGGGGTTATCGTGCTAACCACTTTACTGTAAATATTAATACGCTTGCTAAGTTTGATAATATTCATGATGTTAATCAAGCTCTGAAAGATGCTGGCTTTTCGCTTAATACATCAGGCGGCGAAGTTAAAGGGTCACCAGAGGTGTTACTAGAGCAATCGTCAACTTTGGCTGATGAATACTCAGTTACCTTTAGTAATGGCGATATGAGCATTCCTAGTTGCTTTTATGAGTTTGCTATTCGTTACCCTAAAGCAGACGGCGAGCTTTATACGGGTTTTGTTGCAGCCTCAGCTGACAAAATATTTGAAAGCACTAACGCTCGATAGCTAAACCTAAAGTACTTTATTTAAAAAGCCCGTTATGGGCTTTTTTTATGCTGATAAGTTACATTGATTAATTATAAAAATAACGGTTTATAATCGTTTTCTAACTTTTCAAACGATAGGTCACCAATAAAGCGGCCAAAGCTCAACCACGTTGCCAAACCGCGTAAGTCTTTAAAGTGGGGTGGCACATATTGAGGGCTCTCTATTACACCTAAATCATGAAGCTGCGATATTAATCTAAAATCATCTATCGATATTTTACCTACCAGTAATAAAGGGAGTCTATCTATTCGACCAAGCTGTATTGCAACGCGTATTAAGTTATAAACCAATACAAAACCTTTAATGTAGGCAATATCTTTTGTAAAAGGCAAACCTGTTGGCGTACTGCCTCTAAATACACGCTGCGCGAGTGTGTAGCTGTCATCTTTTGATAAACCTTGCGCTACGTAATCACGGTATATATCTACAAACTCAGCACCGTCAATTACCTTTGTAACTGCTTGAATCCGGTTAACTAATTTAGATAAACGCCTTGGGGTCGATTTTAATGTAATAATTTCGGTTAATACCGCTAAGCCTTCTTGAGTAATAGTCGAGCTAGGCGTGCCTTTACTTAAACACGTTAAATAAGGCTGTGCTAAACCATTTTGAGTGGTGCCTACATGTATCCACCCTTCGTGAACTTCTAAAATATCAAGTTCACGCTGAGAAAACTTAACATCTTGATTAAGCTTTATATTATTAGCACCGGCGGCTGCATCACTAACAATACCATCGCTAAGCATTACCTCTACATTTATGCCTGCCATACTGGCATTTACTTGCTCAGACAAAATACGCACAGCGTCTACAGCATTAATATTTTTAGGGTCGTCAGGCAGTATGTCGGCTATGAGTAAATTTTGCAGCGGTTTGTCTAACATGTTAGCTAGTTCAGAAAGTGATGGCTCACCCGCATGAAATAAATCTTTAGGATGACCAAATAACTCCACCGATAAATCATGAAACTCTGGCGTACCACGATATTCAAGCATACTTAATACTGTTTTATATTCAGTGCACATTTTTCCCATATATTGAGCAATCGGATTCAACTGCCCTAATTGGTTAATAATGTTACGGTGCAAAGTAGAAAACGCTTGGCGTAACTCGCTAGGGACAAAACCAAGGTCGCGCTGTTGATAATAAGCACGATCGATAAGTGGATTTTTTTGACATTTTTGTCTAAAAAATTCCTCTTTAGTTTGTTTATCCCAATTAATAGCATCGAGTATCCTAATTGGCGTTTGCAATGCAATTAATTGATCCGATAACTCACGAGTTTTTAGTAGTAACGCCTTGTCTATCATGGTGTAAGCTCAACATTAAATGAATTTTGAGCATAATTTAAAAAGGCTAAATTACAAAGCAATATCACACATTTTTAGCTATTGTTTTTAAGATGATCGACCCTCATATCCTTATCGTATGAGGTATTAAATAAAAGGGTGAAGTATGAAAAACGAAATTGACAACAAACAGATTTTAGCCGTGTATGAACGCATCATTCAAAAAGGCGAAATGACTGACGAAGGTAAACATTATCAAGGTGTTACTGCTTATTCAGATGTAGATGGTTACACTGTATATTTGCAGGGAAGCGGTGTTGAATTACGCTTTGGTTTTCATAATACTTATCATCTAGACTACGAACACGAAAAAAATAAAGATGATTTTTTGAAAAAATTATACAACATTGCTAACGAGAGCTAATGCACCCACGAAAACTCAGGAACCGCCCTACTAGTAAGCTCAATACTACTTTTATAAACCAAGTAGTAGAAGAGCTTAAAGCTGATCCAAGCAAAGTCTCAATTATTCAAGACAATTTAGAACAATACCGTGCTCAAACTCATTTAAAGCGTGGTTTTTTACTGGCTATAGAGCGCTTTGATTGGGTTTTTGAAGCAAGCGAAGATATTGATTTTATTTGCCAGCAAATTTTAGCTGATGACTATATTGGCAATAGACTAAGACGTTACCCCCTACTTTTTAAAGGCGTTATTAATAATGCCTGACCTTTCAAAACTTAACCTTTCAAACCAAGCGCTTTAAAACGATAAAACCGCAAAGCTTACTCTCGATATAAATTTATTAGAGCACTAAGCAATTGCAGGTTTAGTGTACTTTTGCATTAAAATAATACTATTAGTACTCTAACTATTACTGAGCTAACAATTTTTACACATTTTATTCATTTATTGCTGTAAACAAATCATTACTATTATTTAATTTCAAAACAACCTCCACAACACTATGTTTTATATGCATTTAAATAAAATTAAACTTTACCTTCTTTATCGCATTAGTTGCGATTTTATTAATTATTCATCTACATTTTGGCATCTAGATGTTTACCTCAGCCTTGAATTGTTAGAGCTATTACCTTAAGCTTATCTTTATTGAACGTTCAATTAATAAAAATTATGCCTAAAGTTGGAATGGAACCTGTCAGGCGTCAGCAGTTAATTGACGCAACTATAGAATCTGTTGCAAGCAAAGGTCTGCAAGGAACGACTATAAACAGCATTAGTAAAAATGCAGGTTTATCGTCGGGTATTATTAGTCATTATTTTAATGGTAAGCAGGGGCTGATTGAAGCCACTGTTCGATACTTACTAACAAGCTTAAAGCAAGACTTGATAGGCAAAGTAAACCATCAAACAAATGCGTCTGAACGTTTAATGTATATTGTCGAAGCCAACTTTGCGCTTGTACAACAACGCAATGATACAACCCGAACGTGGTTGAGTTTTTGGGCACAATCGATGCACGATAAAGAATTACACAGACTACAAAATGTAAACAGTAGACGCTTGCACAGTAATTTAGCATTTTCTTTGAAGCAATTAATGCCTATTGAGCAAGCGAATCAAGCTGCTGAACTTATCGCCGCCATGATTGATGGCCTATGGTTAAGAGCAGTACTGAGTAAGTCAGACAATAATCAGTTTAAACACAGTGAACAGTTAGCAAAAAGCTATGTACTTTCACTTATCAAGCAATATGGAGCCTAGCGTGACTACACCTGTCTATCAAAATTTTATTAACGGCCATTTTCTTGCAAATCAGAGCGGCAAAACATTTGATGTAACAAACCCAGCTACGGGCGAGGTTATTTACGCAGTAGAGATTGCCGACAAATTTATTCAAAACGCAGCCATTGAGAGTGCGAAGCAAGGCTTTGCTCAGTGGTCAGCGATGACACCCATTGAACGCAGCCGCATTTTATTAAAAGCAGTGGCTATTTTACGCGAGCGCAATGATGAGCTAGCACTTGTAGAAGTACTAGACACCGGTAAACCAATGCAAGAAGCAAATTGTGTTGATATTGAAACCGGCGCTGATGTAATTGAATACTTTGCAGGCCTTGCGCCAGCACAAGTAGGCCAACAGCAAATGGTGGGTGATGACTTTTACTACACACGTAAAGAACCGCTAGGTATATGTGCGGGTATTGGTGCATGGAACTACCCACTACAAATTGCATGTTGGAAGTCGGGCCCTGCCCTTGCTGCTGGTAATGCATTTATATTTAAACCATCTGAGGAAACACCACTTGGCGCTATTAAGCTTGCTGAAGTGTTTTTTGAAGCTGGCGTACCTGCAGGTGTGTTTAATGTTGTTCAAGGCGCGGGCGATGTAGGCCAGTGGCTAACACAGCATAGCGACATTGATAAAGTATCGTTTACAGGTGAAGTAGGCACAGGTAAAAAAGTAGTGGCAAGTGCTGCCGGTACGTTAAAAGATGTAACAATGGAACTTGGTGGTAAATCTCCACTATTAGTATTTGATGATGCCAATATTGAGCAAGCGGTTAGCGCTGCTATGTTAGGTAACTTTTATACGCAAGGCGAAATTTGTACTAACTGTACTCGTATTTACGTTCATAAAAATATCTATCAGCAGTTTATTGATGAGCTTAAAGCGCGCACTGAGAAAAACATTATTGCTGGTGACCCGCAAGATTTAAATACAAACTTTGGCGCACTTATCTCTAAAAAGCACCAAGAACTAGTAATGAGCTACGTTAATAAAGGTATTGAAGAAGGTGCAACGCTTTTAACTGGTGGTACAAAGCTTTCACCAGAATCTGCACCTAATGGCTATTTTGTAGCACCGACTGTATTTATTGATTGTAATGACGATATGACTATCGTTAAAGAAGAAATATTTGGCCCAGTAATGAGCGTGCTTGTTTTTGACGACGAAGACGATGTGATTGCACGCGCTAACGGTACACACCTAGGCTTAGCAGCTGGCGTATTTACGAGTGATATTAAACGTGCTCACCGCGTAATTCATAAGTTACAAGCCGGTATTTGTTGGATTAATGCATACGGTAACTCACCTGCTGAAATGCCAGTTGGTGGTTATAAGCAATCGGGTATTGGCCGTGAAAATGGTATTCAAACGCTTGATCAATACACGCAAACTAAGTCTATTTATGTTGGTATGGCCGACATAGAAAGCCCATTTTAAGGCGCCCTACTATGAGTAATCATTACGACTATATTATTGTTGGCGCGGGTTCGGCGGGTTGTGTTTTAGCAAACCGTTTGTCTGAAGATTCAAATAACCGCGTGTTACTACTTGAAACTGGCGGTAGCGATAAAAGTATTTTTATAAAAATGCCAACCGCGTTATCTATTCCTATGAATAGCGATAAATACGCATGGCAGTTTCATACGCAGCCTGAGCCTCATTTAGATAACCGTGAAATGCATTGCCCACGAGGCAAAGTATTAGGCGGCTCGTCATCTATCAATGGCATGGTGTATGTACGTGGCCACGCAAAAGATTTTGACGAATGGCAGCAACACGGTGCAAACGGTTGGGATTACCAATCATGTTTACCGTATTTTCAAAAAGCAGAAAGCTTTTACCTTGGTGAAAATACTTACCGTGGTGGCAAAGGCCCGCTTGGCGTTAATAACGGCAACGAAATGCAAAACCCGCTTTATCGCACTTTTATCAAAGCAGGTGTACAAGCCGGTTACGCCTCAACAGATGATTACAACGCGTCGCAGCAAGAGGGTTTTGGCCCAATGCACATGACCGTAAAAGACGGCGTGCGCAGCTCTGCGTCTCGTGAGTATTTAGACCCTGTTAAATCGCGTAGTAATTTAACAATTATTACTGGTGCACTAGCACAACGCGTGATTTTAGACGGCAAAAAAGCTACTGGCATTGAATACAAAGTAAATGGCGACGTTAAAACTGCCCATGCAACAAAAGACATTGTATTAAGTGCAGGGCCAATTGGTTCTCCACATATTTTACAACTCTCTGGTATTGGTGATACTCAAGCGCTCGAAAACGCAGGCGTTGAAGTACAGCATCATCTACCTGGTGTTGGTCAAAACTTACAAGATCATCTTGAGTTTTACTTTCAATACAAGTGTAAGCAACCTATCACGCTTAACGGCAAGCTAGGCATTGTTTCAAAGGGTTTGATTGGCGCACGCTGGTTATTAACGCGTTCGGGTTTAGGTGCAACGAATCATTTTGAATCGTGTGCGTTTATTCGCTCAAAACCAGGTGTTGAATGGCCAGATATTCAGTATCACTTTTTACCAGCAGCAATGCGTTACGATGGTAGAAGTGCATTTGCAGGTCATGGTTTTCAGGTTCATGTTGGTCATAACAAACCAAAAAGCCGAGGTAGTGTGACTATTGCCTCTGCAAATCCTGAGCAACCACCAACCATTTTATTTAATTACCTTGAGCATCAAGACGATATTGAAGGCTTTAGAGCGTGCGTTCGCTTAACACGCGACATAATCGAGCAAAATGCCTTTGATGAATACCGAGATGAAGAAATTCAACCCGGTAAACATATTCAAACAGATGAAGAAATAGATGCCTTTGTACGCCAAGCCGTAGAAAGTGCTTACCACCCTTCTTGCTCGTGCAAAATGGGTGAAGATGATATGGCCGTTGTTAACTCTAATACCCAAGTGCATGGTATTGAGGGATTACGTGTTGTTGACTCATCTATATTCCCAACAGTTCCTAACGGAAACTTGAATGCGCCTACAATTATGGTTGCCGAAAAAGCAGCTGACATAATTTTAGGTAAAGACCCATTACAGAAATCGGATGTGAATGTTGCCATAACAACAAACTGGCAAGAAACACAACGTAGTTCAAAGATCTAACTTTAGCCACATGCTTAGGTTTAGTCTCGTCGGGCTAAACCTGTGCGTGCCTTGCAGTGGCACACGATGTAAATAGGTTACGTTGTGTTAATGCGAGAATAAAACAATAAAATACGGAGTGCTTATGAATTATTTTTATTCATTACTGGAGGGTAACAATGACTATTTGGCTTAATGCAGGCATCATTTTTACCTTACTTGCCATTATCACTATTTTAATTAAATGGGGTAATGTGCGCGTAGTAGGTGTAACACCAGTTCGAACCTTTACGTTTATAGCAATATTATTTACTTCTGGCCTTGATGTTGGCCTTATTATGTTTCCTTTAACTGAGTTTGCAGGTTATGCAGACATAAAAGCAAGCCCAGAATACGCGTTTGCAAATCCACTGGCTATTGAGTTTGGCTACTGGGGATTTTTGATCTGGGGATTTTACTTTCTTACGTGCTTTTATTTCTGTGTAATAGAACCTAAAGTGAAATTTTTCGAAATTCCTTGGGTTAAATTTATCAATAATGTTGTAATTATTGGTACATGTGCATTTACCGCTTATTTACTGCTTACAAACCTACCGTGGTATTTACCCGAATTAGGTGATGGAACAAGCATAGTTTCTGAGTTTTATTTAATTGTGTTTGCGGCTATCTGTTTTGCGGTTTACTCAAGTACTGATATTAAATATGTACGTATTTTAAGTATTTCTACTACGTGGTTATTTTTAGCTTTAATCGCCTTTATGTGGGCTGGCGCATTTGTAATTGGTGATAGTCAAATGTCAGCATTTACGAATAACTTAGGTTCTATTGGCACTTACTTTGCAAACATTAATGAATTTGTTTTGCCGCTTAATGATTACCATGAGTTTTACTTATTTTGGTGGTTTGCGTGGAGCATAATGATTGGTCAATTTACATCACGTTTTGTTGGTGGACTTAAAACATACCAAGTATTGGGTGCGATGTTGATTTTCCCTTCAATTCCAATTGCGATTTGGTTTAGCGTACTTTATCACTACCACGAGGCGGGCATCCCAACTCAAGGTATTAAAAACTTTGCCATGGTATTTGTAGGTATTATATTTGTAATTAACTCTCTAGATTCGTTAGTACGTTTATACACAGATAACCTAAATTTTACCGTAAAGCGTTTTGGCAAAATGAAATACATGATAGGTAATATTGTTGCTCTATCGTTACTTACATTACTGTTTAAACTAGAATTTTTACAAATTCAGTGGGTAGGTGCTTTAGTTATTGGCTTGTTCTTTATCTGTGCCGCCTTTATTGGTTACAGTAAATTTAAAACAGTAACGAATATAGATAGCTCACCAAAAGCAAACGCAATTGATTACACAAAAATAGACACAGTACACTAGGGATAAATAATGAATAACAAACTAAAACAACTAGTAGTAGCACTACCATTTACACTTTTATCAACGACTGCAGCAGCTGATTGGTCAACAACAATCACGGCAGCGTCTGACTACACTTTTAATGGTGTGAGCCAAACTGATAGCGACCCTGCAATTCAAGGTAGCTTAGACTACGCCTTTGATAGCGGTGTTTACGCAGGTGTTTGGGCTTCAAATGTAGATTTTGGTGACGACACTGATTTTGAGCTTGATGCCTATGTAGGTAAGTATGTACAACTTGATGAGCAATTTAGCGTTGACTACGGTATTGCGTATTACACTTATCAAGGTAATAACAGCGATGGCAACTACGCTGAGGCTTACACTAAATTTGGTTACGCAAGTGAGTACGGCCAAACTGAGCTTAATTTTTGGTACAGCTGGGATTACTTTGGTCAAGGTGGAGGGCATGTAATCTCAATGATTGCACACACCTATGAGCTGGCTCCAAATCATGCACTACGTGCAAGCTTTGATATTTCAAACTCGCTTGATGGACAAAAATGGGCGTGGGACGTAAACGAGAAAAAATCATACAACCATTACCGTTTAGCATATCAAACTAGTTATGAAGGGTTTGGTATTGAAGTGGCCGCTGAAAACACAAGCTTAGATTACGATTATGCTGATGAGCGTATTGTACTTGCTGTTTCACGCACATTTGATCTTTAATACCAATCTGCTTATATATGCGGTCTATTTAACGTTAAGAAAATTACGCTAGAACTAGGCAAAAATTTTTGTATCTAGTTGTTCTAAATAAAAAATTTTTAACGACGTTATAGTGCAATTTAATTCGTTAAATTGATCAAAGATTTATGCAGGTTGGTATAATACAATAATTACTGATTAAACAAAAAATGCCACTCTATTTAGAGTGGCATTTTTATTTGTAAACTAACTAACTAACTAACAATATCCCACGCACTTGTACCTGATGCTGAAAGGTTACTGGTGTTATTGCGTAATACTTTATTACCTACATTAACCGATGACTCAGGGCGGCTTACTAAATAACCCTGAACAGAGCTTACACCCATTTTTTTAACAAGTTCAAACTGCCCTATTTCTTCAACGCCTTCAGCTACAATTTTAAGACCTAGCTTTTGTCCAAGCTCACTAATTGTATTTAATATATCGTAATATTTTTGGCTTTTATTGGCTTGTGCTATAAATGAGCGATCAATTTTTATAACATCTATTGGTAAATCCGCTAATGTGCTTAAAGAACTAAAACCTGTACCAAAGTCATCAATAGCAATAGTGATACCCTCTTCTCTTAGCCTACTTAGCTCTTTAATTATTTTAGGACTGGCTTTAATAAACGTTGATTCTGTAATTTCCAGCATTAAAGACGTCGCTGGTAAGCCGGTTTTTTTAAGTTTTTTCATTACCCAATCATAAATATCACGATGCTTTAGTTGAATGCCCGAAACGTTAACTGATATTTTTACTTTGCGCATACCTGCATTGTGCCAAGCAGCCATTTGCCGACACGATTCAAGCATAATCCAATCGCCAAGCTCTAATATTAAATTAGACTCCTCTGCTATCGGAATAAACTCTGAAGGCGGGATCATACCTTCAATTGGGTGGTTCCAGCGTGTAAGCGCTTCGAAGTAATCAATCATACAATCTTCAACATGCACAATTGGCTGAAAAGATAAGTAAAAATCTTTACACGCAACCGCTAAACGCAGCTCTTCAAGTAAATAATGGTAACGGCGCATTTTGTTACCCATTTCTGGTGAGTAAACTTTAAATATTCCCTTACCATCGCTTTTAGCTCTGTACATAGCAACATCAGCTAATTGTAAAAGGGCCTGCGGCGTTGACGCACTTTCTGGATATGCCGCGATACCAATGCTGGCACTAATTTTTACTATTTTATTGCCTAGCACAAAGTCTTTTTCAAGTTCACTTAGCACGTGCTTTGCAATTTCAATAACTCTATCGCTATCATCAAGTAACTCTATGAAAATAGAAAACTCATCCCCTCCGAGTCTAGATAGGTTTTGCTCTAATTGGTTAGCACTATTTATGTTACTTAATTTATGGTGGCGTAAAACATTCGCAAGTCGACTAGCAACTTGAACTAATATTTCATCACCAAAACTGTGACCAAACGAGTCGTTTACTTGTTTAAAACCATCAAGGTCTATAAACAGGAGCGCACACTTAAGATCTTCTTGATTAGCATGATTAATTTGTCTGTCGATATGTTCAATATATGCATGACGGTCAATTAATAACGTCAGTTTATCTTGGCAAATACTTGTTTGGGTTTGTTTTACATAATTGGCCACATGTGTATTTAAACTATTTATTGATTGGCTTAAGCTACTTACACCCAAAGGGTTCTCTGCTGGTTTTACTTGTAGGTTAAATGCAGTGAGTAAGCTATTAGCCTGATGATTAAGCTCAGCAATTTGGTTTTTATAGTGACGTTTTCTGCGCTCTCTGCGTAAATACAAACCACAGCTAAATATTAAAACACATAAAAATAAAAAATTAATAGGTGATGCAAGTGTAATCATAATTAACTTACTTGAATCAGCAGCTACAAAATGGGTGTCAGTGGTTTTAATAAGCAAAAAATCCGCAGTAGGCTGCTGGATTATATAGTGGCCATTTAAGATCGGATTATACCAAGGAGCCATATCAAGTGTTGTATTCGTTATTTCGAAGCTTCGTATATCAATACTGGTGTGAAATAGATTTATACGGTTAATCTGATTCGTTAACTCTATATTTATGCAAAAACAAAATAGAATTATAATTAGGAAAATAAAACCGAGCGGTTTAAATTTATTCATAAAAAAAATCCATTTATCTTACCTCTCCCTTGAACCTATTTCCAAAAGCGGATTATATCGCTTGCTTTTAGTACTAAGCAAGCATTTATATAATCCTAAGCCATTAGAATAACAAAAAATTGTAACAATAACGGATTAACTAATTATATTTGATATATAGTATAGGTGGGATTAACAAAAATAAACAAAAAGGTTCTAATTGTTTAAAATTTAATACATACCGTCAATAAGCTCTATAATTTTTTCTTCAGCGTCTATAAACTTATCCAATCCACCACCGGTGCGATAAGATGCTTGTGCTATTTTTTCATTCGTTTCAACGTCTTTAATCCAAATATTTGCGTATGCCATATAGAGCGCTATATCCCAACGCCAATTTGCTACGTAGTAAGCCACTGCATTACATCCTGTCGTATCGGCACCTGGTAATTCGGTCTGGTAGTCTTGGTGTTTCAATACATAATTGGCTGGAATTACCCGAGTTTCAACATCATGCTTTGCAAAACCTTTTTTCATTGCATCTATAACACCAGCTTTAACAGCCTTATGTTCAGCAATACATACTGTTTTAGGTATGTTTGTTTCAAATCGAGTAATATCTTGCTTGGCCGCACAACCTGCCAAGGTAGCAACCATTGCTGCTGCAACCGTTATTTTTAAAGTTTTCATATATGTCCTTTTTTATTTTAATATTTAAAGCTGCCACGCATAGCTAACTTTTGTAAAAAATGTACGCTGATCCCGCTCAATATTTTTAAGAGAATCATCTTGGTAACCTTTATCTGAATATCCTAAATAAAATAATGTTTGTGCATTAATTTTATATGAGTAAACAAGTTGGCTACCATAGTCTTTATTGATTTGGCTCACTTGATAAAAGTAGGCATTTTCGTTTCTATCAATATCTTCAAATTGTAAAATTAATTTAAGAATTGAACGCATGCTAAATTTATAATAAAGTCTAAAGTCGACTAAATTAGCAGTGAATACACGATCCCCTTGCGGGTTATCTAATTGACTATAGTTATGCTTTACATCGAGCTGCCAGTGGTCGTTAATATCCCATACCACTTGGGTTTGAGTGTTAAACACATCACCAAGCTGTTCGTTGGTATAGTCAATGCGGCTAGCGTATTCAATATATAACGAAAGCTTTAAATCTTTAGTGGGTTTGAAACCTGTGTAAATATAGCCAATATTTTGATTGTAAAAATTGTCGTTATAATTTTCATAGCGATGTACTAAACCAATTTCAAAAATAGATTGCATCTGACCTTTAAAGCTTAAAAAACCTTCGTATTCTTCTTCAAGTAAGTCACCGTTTTGTGCCCACGTTTTATCCCAATCAGCTTCGTATGACCATGAAGTAAGCAAATCAGCTTCATCTCGATACCATGTCTGCCCGCCTCCAAACACAACCTTTTCGTAATCTACTTTTTCTTGATAACCCAAATCAGTGCGGTAGTCATCGCCAATATTTTCATACGACGCAAACAGTTTGTAATCACGTTTATCACGGGTAAGTTCCAGGGCATAAGCTTCATCTGACTGAGTTTCAGATAAATTATAATTTTCGATTAAAAATTCAGAGTTACGGGTATCAGCCGATGATACTTGATACAAAAGAGTGTCCGATTGATTAAACCAGTAACTCCCATCTACTGATAATACGGTATTATGATAGTCGTCGCTTTCTCTATGGGTGGTTGAAATACCAATTGTTCCTTGTTCGCCATTATCAAATTGATAGCGCCCTGCGACTGCATTAGTTTTTTCATTTAGGTTTGCAAAATCAGAGCCATGATTACTTGGTAATAAAATATTACTATTGTCGTCATCAGCGAGCATTAAAGCATAACTATGATCGCCCGTTTTACCGGTTAGCTTTGCACCTAAAGTAGGCTCTGCAATTGTACGTGTATATAAAAGTTCAAATAGGCTGCTTTTAAAGTAAGAAGCACCATCTAAAAAGAAAGGACGCTTTTCAGCGTAATAAATAGAATAAGTTGTATTTACATCAAGCTCTAAAGAGTCTGTTTCTACTTGCGAAAAATCAGGGTTAATTGTTGCATTTAAAACAGCGTCTTTTGTTAAGCCCCAACGTAAATCTAAGCCCACTTCGGTGTCTATATCGCCATTATCCCAATTACCCGGTAGCTCTGATTTATTGTCATTACGTAGTGTGGTTAGCGTAGGTGTAAGTTGAATATTTTTACTTGATTCTATATCGCTAAAACCCACTAACTTATCAAACTGACAAAGACTGCATTTTGTATCTCGATCAAATCCCATATTTGATAGCTGATACAAAACATCACGCTGATAGTTTCTCATTACTGAAAAACCCCACGTTAGCTCTTTTTGATTTTCAGGAAAACGTAGTGCCTTAAAAGGAATACGCATTTCAACAACATAACCTTGCTCGTTAATTTGTCCCGCGCTATCCCAAATAGCATTCCATGAGGTATCAGAGCTCCAGCCATCAGTGTCGGTCATACGAATGTCGCCTTGTGCGCCAAGCGGGTTCACATGAAATTCATAACCACTGCGTTCATCATTAAAGGTGTCAATAACAAGAATGGCTACATCGTCTTCCCACAACGTATCGCGGTCACGCAGTGATGCACGAATTTGCTCAGGGTTTGGATCCTCTGCGACAAAGGCAACATATAAGTTTGTGCCATCCTCGTAAATGAAAGCATCCGTTTTTACAGGCGGAGTGCCTTTTTCGTTAGGCTCGTCTTGGTAGATTAAAGGAATACGTGTCGCATTTTGCCAATGCGCTTCATCCATAACACCATCAACGGTGATATTAGAATCAATACGGGATAAGGATACTTGCTGTTTTTCAGCCGCTACATTAGAGCTTGAGAGTAATAAAACGAAAATTAAAAATAGAAAGGTAGACTTTTTTATTATAGTTATAAAGTACTGCATAAACATCCATTTAGACTGTAATTACTCATAAGGAGCAACTTAAGCTGAGGATTGTAATTTATCCGGGTACATTTGTTAATACTTTGAAATGAAAAAATTAACTATTTAATGATAAAGGAGTAACTAATTGTTACTTATCATGTTTCGAGTAGTTTAAGTTTGTTATCTATGCCATTCCAAACATCAGCGTCCTCTGGTGCAGGCTTTACCTCAGTAATACGCGGCCATACGAGTGCAAGTTCAGCATTTAATTCGGTAAATTCTTTTTGAGACTCAGGGAGTTCATCTTCTTGATAAATTGCGTCGGCTGAACATTCCGGGACACATAAACCACAATCAATGCAATCAATTGGGCTAATGGCTAAAAAATTAGGGCCTTCAAAAAATGCATCTGCTGGGCACACCGATACGCAATCGGTGTACTTACATTTTATACAATTTTCGGTGACTACAAACGCCATACTATTTTAATACCTAAGATTTTAAACAACAGTTGCGGATCATACCCATCCACCCCAAAAATACAATAAATAAGTGCCATATAGCCCTATTTTAACGTAAAATACGCGCCTTATGTTTGCACATCCGTTGTGCTCTGCATCCCCTTATTGTGAGCGGTAAATAATATTCCGCTATGACACCTAAAAGAGATATAAATGATACGTTTAACCGAAATAAAGCTGCCACTTGATCATGTCGAAGATGCAATTGGTCAAGCAATTGTAAATAAACTAAAAATCCAACCAGAACAATTGCACAGCTTTAATGTGTTTAAGCGTGGTTATGACGCACGTAAAAAATCAGCTATTTTACTTATTTATACACTCGATATAGAAGTTGATAACGAAGCCGATTTACTCGCTACATTTGAAAAAGATCAACATGTAAAAATAGCGCCAGACACAAACTATAAATTTGTAGCCCAAGCCCGCGAAAATATAACAGAGCGCCCTGTTGTGATTGGTTTTGGCCCGTGTGGTTTATTTGCAGGTTTGTTACTTGCTCAAATGGGCTTTAATCCAATTATATTAGAACGCGGTAAAGAAGTACGTGAACGTACCAAAGACACATTTGGCTTTTGGCGTAAACGCACACTTAATACCGAATCAAATGTACAATTTGGTGAAGGCGGCGCAGGTACATTCTCAGACGGTAAATTATACAGCCAAGTAAAAGATCCAAAGCATTATGGCCGTAAAGTCATTACTGAATTTGTAGAAGCAGGCGCACCCGATGAAATTTTATATGTAAGTAAGCCGCACATTGGTACGTTTAAACTTGTCACCATGATTGAAAAAATGCGTGCACGTATTATTGAGCTCGGTGGTGAAATTCGCTTTAGCACACGTGTTGACGATATTCATTTAGACGACGGGCAAGTAACAGGTTTAACGCTTTCAAATGGCGAGCAACTAAACACTCGCCATGTTGTATTAGCCGTTGGTCACAGTGCGCGTGATACCTTTGATATGATCCACAAAAAAGGCATATACGTTGAAGCAAAGCCATTCTCAGTCGGTTTTAGAATCGAGCATAAACAATCAATGATCGATGAATGTCGTTTTGGCACAAATGCAGGTAACCCAATTTTAGGCTCTGCCGATTATAAACTTGTTCATCATTGCGACAATGGCCGCACAGTTTACAGCTTTTGTATGTGCCCAGGTGGCACTGTAGTCGCGGCAACCTCTGAAGAAGGCCGCGTTGTCACCAATGGTATGAGCCAATATTCACGAAGTGAGCGCAACGCTAACAGCGCTATTGTGGTAGGCATATCGCCAGAGCAAGACTTCCCAGGTAACCCACTTGCAGGCATAGACTTACAGCGCAAACTTGAAGAGCAAGCATATGAGCTCGGTGGTAGTAACTACGATGCACCAGCACAGCTAATTGGCGACTTTTTGAAAGGTAAATCTTCAGAAAATTTAGGTGAAGTACAACCTTCTTACACACCCGGTATTAAGTTAACTGACTTGAGTAAAGTGCTACCACAATTTGCTATTGATGCCCTTCGCGAAGCGATACCAGCGTTTAATAAACAAATTCGTGGCTTTTCAACTAACGACGGTTTACTAACCGGCGTTGAAACACGTACTTCGTCGCCTATTAGTATTAAGCGCGACAAAACATTCCAAAGCATTAACACTAAAGGGCTTTACCCTGCAGGTGAAGGCGCAGGCTACGCGGGCGGTATTTTATCAGCGGGTATTGATGGTATTAAAGCGGCTGAAGCGGTCGCACTGTCTATGTTAGAAAACGCTTAAACCTCTTTTTTAAGCTGTTTATCGAAAAGCCTCACTTTGTGATAACACCGATCAGTTAAGGTATTTTTGATCGGTTGACCGATCTTTTGGTTGCTTCACAATACCCTTATCATCTTTTGATTATGAGGGTATTTTTATGCTTAGTCATTGGTTACTTGATA
>NZ_JADYXB010000037.1:0-40294 GCF_015864485.1 Pseudoalteromonas sp. SWN166 | reverse complement strand
AATATCGAGAGCATTAGAAAGTTGCATAAAAAAATCCGAATTCTACAAAAGAATTCGGATTCTTACATACCTAGAAGATCGTTCAAGTGCTATTAACTATTTCTTAAATGATCGGCATTAGCTCACTGAGCGGTTTTTTTGTGCCTAAAATTGAAGACCTGAAATATAAACAGAGCCAGTATTTTAAACGATTAAATATTACCTAATTTTTCAGCTTGTGCTTTACATTGATTATAACTATCAACACATTTTGCAGAGCATACTTGTTGCTTTAAGCCCTCAGCAGTTGTTTGCTGTTCACAGTTGCTTTCGCATTGGTAATTTTGTTGAGCACACTGATTCATTTCAGGGTTTTCAACTTGGTTTTGACAACCCGCTAATAGTGCAAATGTAAGGGCGACTACGCTTGTTTTTATTAATGTGTGCATGCTTAATCCTTAAAAGTGAGTCGCAATAATATTAAATTTCGACCTGAATATTGTCGATCAATCTAACACCACCAAAATAGGCTGCGGCTAAAATAACAAATTGAGTATCTTCGATTGTAGCAGTTTTTAATGTATCTCGTTGAGCAATCTCAAAATAGTCTGGCTTTAGGCCAGCTAGCTCTAAGCTCTGTTTAGCTGAGATTTCAAGTTTTACGAAGTCTTTTTCGCCGCTTTTAAGTTGCTCAGCGCACGTATTAAGCGCTTTAAATAATACGGTTGCAGTCGCTTTTTGATCATCAGATAAGTAACCATTACGTGAGCTCATAGCAAGGCCAGAAACTTCTCGCATTGTAGGTACACCAATAACTTCAACCGGAATTGATAGGTCGCGTGCCATAGTTTTAATTACTTGCAGTTGCTGAAAATCTTTTTCACCAAAGCAGGCGTAATCAGGCTGTACTAGGTTAAATAACTTAGTGACTATTGTGGCAACGCCTCTAAAATGTCCAGGGCGTGAACCACCACAGTAACCTAATGAAATATCAGGTACATCTACAAAGCTTTGTGCACCAAGCCCGTTTGGGTAGATTGTGTCTACACTTGGCGTAAATACAATGTCTGTGCCTAGTTCAGCAAGGCCTTGTTTGTCTTCGTTTAGCGTACGAGGATAGTTATCTAAATCTTCGTTAGCACCAAACTGCATTGGGTTAACAAAAATACTCACAACGACTTTATCGGCTAAGTTTTTTGCTTTTTCTACTAGCGAAAAATGCCCACGGTGCAAGTTGCCCATTGTTGGCACAAGCGCTACGCTAAGACCCGCTTGGCGCCATGCTTTAATTTGACTACGTAACGATCTGATTTCAGTAATTGACTGCATTATTTAAACTCGTGTTCAGCGCTTGGAAACGCGCCATTTTTAACGTCTGTACAATATTTTTGAACGGCTGCAGGCATATTGCCTGTTTCGAGCAAAAAGTTTTTAGAAAATTTAGGAATGTAACCTGCCGAAATACCAACAAGGTCATGCATTACCAATATTTGGCCATCAGTTAAGCTGCCAGCACCAATACCAATAGTTGGAATGCTAAGTGCGTCAGTAATACGTTTTGCCAATGCACTTGGAATACATTCAAGTACTAATAATTGTGCGCCAGCAGCTTCTAGTGCTTTTGCGTCATCAATCATTTTTTGTGCTTTGTCTTCTTCGCGACCTTGTATTTTAAAGCCACCAAATACATGTACTGACTGTGGTGTAAGGCCTAAATGCCCGCAAACTGGAATACCTTGTTGAGTAAGCGTTTTAATGCTCTCGTAAAGCCATTCTCCGCCTTCAAGCTTAATCATGTTTGCGCCAGCGCGCATAAGCTCAGCTGCATTTTTACAGGTATCACTTACGCTCGAGTAGGTCATAAAAGGTAAGTCAGCAATTACAAACAATTCGCGGCTACCAGCGCGTACACAGCGGGTATGATATGCAACATCTTGATTGGTTACGCCAAGGGTGTCATCGCCGCCTTGTAGTACCATGCCCAAGGAGTCGCCCACTAAAATAACTTCAACGCCGTTATCATGAAATAACTTTGCAAAACTAGCGTCGTAGGCTGTTAATGCAGTAATTTTGTTATTTTCTGCTTTCATTTTATTTAAAGTAGAAACGGTTATTTTAGACATAATATCCTCGCAGGCAAAAGCCTAGGTTAATTACAGAGGTAATTGTTGTAAGTCGTTGAGCGGTAAATTATTTGCAATGGTTTTTAATGCAATGCCGCTAGGTAAAATAAGTTCAGGTGCAAGCTCTAATAGTGGGTAAACCACAAACTCGCGATTACTCAAACCATAATGAGGCACAGTTAAGCGCGCCGTATTTATAATTTGATCACCAAATAATAGGGTATCTATATCAAGCGTGCGTGGACCCCAACGCTCAGCCTTTCTTACTCGGCCATGTTCAAGCTCAATACTTTGTGTTAAATCAAGTAATTGCTCTGGCTCAAGAGTCGTTTTAATGCACGCTACTGCATTGATATAGTCAGGTTGATCTTGTGGGCCCATAGGCTTACTAGCATAGTAATGCGATACGTTTATAAATTCACAATTGGGCAGCTTTTTAAGCGCGATTACCGCGTTATCAAGCTGCTCTTTTGGTGAGTTTAGGTTGGCACCTAAACCCAAATAAACACAGTGCATGTTATTACTCAGTTGGCTTTTTAGTTGGACGACGGCGTTTTCGTGGTTTAGGACCACCTTGATGACCTAAGCTTTTAACCATCTCTTTTTGGCCGTTTATATCTTGGCTTAAGTACTGTGTCCACCACTGTGCAAGCTCAGTATGCTGCGTTTCGCCTGCATTTACGCGTAATAATAAAAAGTCGTAAGCGGCTTTAAAGCGAGGTTGCTGCGTTAGTCGGTAAGCACGTTGGCCAGCACGTTTATCTAAACGATGCTGAATATGCCAAATATCGCGTGCACCTAAAGTAAAGCGTTTAGGTACGGCAATATGCTGTGAGTTATCGCTTAGTACTTTATTCATTGCTTGTGCGAAAGCATCGTATTCTGCAAGTTGCTCTTGGCTTTGAATCTTTTTAGTACGTTCAAGCAGCGGGAACCAAAGTAGGGCAGCAAAAATAAACGCTGGGGTTACTTTTTTATCTGCATTAATACGTTTGTCGGTATTTTGAAACATTTGCTGAATAAGCGTGTGTTCTAAGCCACTTGGGTTTTTATCTAAAATTTTATCAAGATCAGGGAACAGCGAGCGGAATAAGCCGTATTTACGCAGCATTAAAAAGTTAGCTTCTGCCTTGCCGTTTAAAAACAGCTTAAGAATTTCTTCAAATAAACGAGCCGGCGGAATGTTATCAAGCAAGCTTGCAAGCTCGCTAATTGGCTTTTCGCTTTTAGGCGCAATGCTCATATCAAGTTTAGTGGCAAAACGTACTGCACGTAACATACGAACAGGATCTTCGCGGTAACGCGTTTCGGGGTCGCCGATTAGCTCAATTTGTTTAGCTTTAATTGCCGCTAAGCCGTTGGCGTAATCGTGAATACTAAAATCTTTGATTGAGTAATAAAGTGCATTGATTGAAAAGTCGCGGCGCTCAGCATCTTCTTCAATACTGCCAAATACGTTGTCACGTAGCAGTTGGCCTTCATCACTTGATTGACTTATTTGATTTTTGTCTTCTTGCGCTTCGTGGTGACCACGCATAGTCGCCACTTCAATAATTTCACGACCAAATACAATATGTGCTAAACGAAAGCGACGGCCAATAAGGCGACAGTTTCTAAATAGTTTTTTTACTTGATCGGGTGTTGCATTAGTAACTACGTCAAAATCTTTTGGCTGTTGGCCTAACAATATATCGCGAATACAACCACCAACAAGGTAGGCGTCGTAACCACCGTCTTTTAAGCGGTATAATACTTTGATTGCATTTGGGCTAAATTGTTTGCGAGAAATACCATGCTCACCACGAGTGACAACAATAGGTTCACTGCTTACAGAAGCGCTTTCGGCACTGGTATTCGGGCCGATTATTTGTCGGCAAAATTGAAAAAGCTTGGAAATAATAATCTGTCTCCTAGAAGGTATGATTGACACTGCATTGCAATCAAAAGTTACAGCAAATAGGGCGGTTATAACCCAGCACAAGCTGCTTAGCTTAATTAGCATATATTTAGGCGGCTATCATATACCAGCAGGGTTTAAAAATTAAGTTGATGTGTTGAAATTAAGCCGTTTTTAGCTATTTTATTTACTTAAATGTGTAAATTGGACTTTTTGACTATGTGGATGTTGAGAAATTTGTATTTCGGATACGTGTGGTACCTGCTTTAAGCTAAAGTTTTTAACGCCCCAAGCGATTAATTGTTCAATATTTAAATCGATTAAATCAGCTATTACAGGCAACCCTAAAAATTCAAATGCACTAATTAAAGCTGGTTTTGGGTTTTGCTTGCTGATAGCAGGGGCATAATTTTGTTTAGACAGTTTAAAACCAGGTTTGGCAACCGCTAAAGGTAAATGAGCAAATTCAGGTACAGGGCTGTTGAGCTGTTTAAACAAACTAATTTGTCGTGCTGTTGGCTCAATTAAATCAGCGCCTCTAACAATTCGATTAATCCCTTGGTCAATATCATCGACGACCACAACAAGTTGATAGGCAAATAAGTCATCGCTGCGTTTAATTAAGTAATCCTCATGGGCGAGGGCACTATTAACGCTTATGTCACCTTGAATTAAATCACTAAATTGAGTCGTTGGATGTTGCTGAATTAAACGAAGCGCACCGGATTGGGTGTTGTGATTAAGTGCCTTGCAATGCCCCTGATAAATACCGCCAATAGCTTTTATTTGCTTGCGAGTACAGGTGCAACCATAAACAAGGTTTTGTTTTAAAAGTGAGTGGGTAATATCTTGATATAAAGGCAGACGCTGCGTTTGATATACAACAGGTTCGTCCCAATGAAGGGCATAGGCATGTAAGGTATTAAGAATATCGGAGTCGGCGTTTTTGACCACGCGCGTAGTGTCTATGTCTTCTATACGAACTAACCACTTTCCTTGGTTAGCTTTTGCATCTAGATAGCTACCCACAGCCGCTACAAGTGAGCCAAAATGTAATGGCCCAGAAGGAGACGGTGCAAAACGACCGCGATATTTACGCATAGGCGCAGTAACGGCTGTAGGAGACATAACTAATTAATAAGTATTAATTAGCCGCGTCCAGATTGCTTTTCTTTGATTTCCGCAAGTGTTTTACAGTCTACGCATAAATCGGCAGTAGGACGTGCTTCTAAGCGACGTATGCCAATTTCGATGCCACAAGACTCACAAAAGCCAAAATCATCTTCTTTAATCAAATTAATTGTTTTTTCAATTTTTTTGATTAATTTACGTTCGCGGTCACGAGTACGAAGTTCTAAAGAGAACTCTTCTTCTTGTGCAGCGCGGTCAACTGGGTCAGGAAAGTTAGCAGCTTCGTCTTGCATGTGCGATTTAGTGCGATCAACTTCGTTACGTAAATCATTACGCCAAGTTTCTAAAATCGTTCTAAAATGAGCACGTTGTGCATCATTCATGTACTCTTCGCCTGGTTTTTCTTGGTATGGTTCTAAACCGGCTTGAGCCAATAAACCATGTTTCTTTTGGTCTGGCATAACTCTCTCCTAAATCCTTAATTTAATGCCTCAGCATTAGCCGGCGGTATAAATAACAGAATCTTATACCCTAGGCAAATTTATTTTTAATTAATCGAATTAGCTTCAACCATGCTTACTGAGTAAAAGGTGTATTAATAGTTTGTTTACACTTTTAATTAATTCACATATTCGCTTTCTAAAACTTGCCTTGTTATATGGGCAAAAGCTTTAAAAACAAGTTAATTTTAATAATTCATTTTTGTAACTTTCTATATTTTGAGCTCGTTACTTACTTTGTAAATTACGAATTGTTCAATCCTTGGTTTAAAATAAACACACCTCAATACACTATTCTATAAATGCTATTTTTTTATGAAGTAAAACCTCATCCGCCGAAATAGTCGCTTTGTATGCTAATACTTCAACACCGGCTATTATTGCTTGGCTTAATAGCGTGGCGTATTTTTTATCAATATGCGCAGCTGCACTTACGGTATTTATTCCTTCATGCAAAACAGCGAACAGTAATACTGCTCGGTGGCCTTGTTCGATCATTTCTATTAGTTCGCGAATATGTTTTTGTCCGCGCAGTGTTTGCGCATCAGGAAAATAGCCTTGACCACTTTGTGGGGCGTCTTCGCTTAATAATGTGACTGATTTAACTTCTACGTAGCAATCAGGTTTATTGTTGTCTGTGAGTAAAAAGTCGATTCGGCTGTTTTCGCTGCCGTACTTTACTTCGCTTTGCAATTGACTGTAGTCGAGTAGCTCGCTTATCACATTATTGTTTATTGCATCTTCTACTACTTTATTTGCCACCGCTGTATTTACACAAATAAGCTGCGATAAGTTATTTTGCGTAAGCTCTAATGAATGCGGGTATTTTCGTTTTGCGTTATCGCTGGTTGAATAAAAAGCAGCGAAGCCTGGCTCTGCGCATCCGGTCATTTTACCTGTATTAGCACAGTGAGCAGTGAATTCGCTGCCATCATTTAGTTGTAAATCAGCTAAAAAGCGTTTGTAGCGTTTTAATAAAGTGGCTGGTTGCAGCGCTGGCGTGTACTTCATAATAATTTCCAAAGTGTAAATACTGCACAGCAGTGTGATTTATGTTATTTATCTCAAGCTGTTGGGAACTTAAGCGCTCTATAGTAAACTCGGTGGCACATTTAAGTGCAAGGGTATTCTAACATGAGTGAAAAATTTGTTGTTCAACTAAGCGAACAAGCGGCAGCTAGCCATTGGGGCGATAATGCGTCGTTGTCTTTTAACGAGCGCGGTGCAACGGTACATTTGTCTGAGCAAGAAACATTGAAAAATGTTCAAAAAGCAGGTCGAACTCTTGCAATCCAAGGCGTTAAAAACGTTGAACTAGCAGGCGGTACTTGGTGTACAGAAAGCCAATGGGCCTTTTATCAAGGCTTTGTAACACCAAAATCGTTAAATGGTGTTGAGTTTGTTGATAACGCACAATCAGATATTAAAGAACTTGCTCATTTAAAAACGTCAGCAATTTGGGCACGTGAAATGGTTAACGGGACGGCCGATGACATTTACCCTGAAAGCCTTGCTGAAAAAGCCGCTGAGTTTATTCAATCACTAGCGCCTGAGCACGTTAGTTACCAAATTATTAAAGGCGATGCGTTACTTGAGCAGCAATGGATTGGTATTCATGCTGTTGGTCGCGGTAGTGTTCGCCCACCTGTATTACTTGAGCTTGATTACAACCCAACGGGTGATGAAAATGCACCAGTAAGTGCAGCGCTTGTAGGTAAAGGTATTACGTTTGACTCAGGTGGTTACTCAATCAAATCAAGCGAAGGTATGCTTGGTATGAAATGCGACATGGGCGGCGCAGCAACAGTAACTGCAGGCTTAGCATTGGCTATTAACCGTGGTATTGAAAAGCGTATTAAGCTGTTTTTATGTTGTGCAGAGAACTTGATTTCGGGTCATGCATACAAATTAGGTGACATTCTTACTTATAAAAATGGCACAACAGTTGAAATAGTAAACACCGATGCTGAAGGTCGCTTAGTACTTGCTGATGGCCTAATGGCTGCTGGCGAGACTGGTGCTCCACTTATTATTGATGCAGCAACACTAACTGGTGCAGCGCTTGTTGCTGTTGGCCAAGAGTACAATGCATTATTTGCACTTGATAAAGAACTAGCACGCGAAGTTGAAGGGTTTGCCTCTCAAGAAATGGAAGCTGCTTGGCCTCTTCCTCTTGAAAAATGGCATCAACAAAACTGCCCATCGCCTTACGCTGATACGGCAAATAGCCGCGCACAAAAAGGTGGCGGTTACGGCGGTGCATCAAATGCAGCAGGCTTTTTATCACGCTTTGTGCCAAACGATGGCAAAGGTTGGGTACACATAGATTTAGCAGCTGCATTTAACATGGGCAGCACAAGCCAATGGGCTGCTGGCGCAACAACTCAAGGTATGCGTACTGTTGCACGTACATTGTTAGAAAAAGCTTAATAATACGTAAAATAGGCTTTTAATATACAAAATAGGCACCACTTGGTGCCTATTTTTTGATTTGCAGACAAGCAATTTAGTTTGATTTACGGTAAAATCTGTCGCCAATACCTGTTTGAGTTTAATTTTTTGCTTAACTCTAAGCTGCGCTCAAATGTTATATCCACCACTGGGGTTTCTAATTATGTCAGATAAGTGCTACATCACAGCTCAACAGCTGCTTGAAGATTCGTTCCGCGTAGCGGCACAAGTATACCAAGATGGCTTTCGTCCTGATTTTATCATTGGTATTTGGCGAGGTGGTGCACCAATCGGTATTGCTGTTCAAGAGTATTACGATTACAAAGGCATTGAGACTGACCATATTGCGGTACGTACATCGTCTTATTACGGTATTGGTAAGCAATCAAAAGAAATTAAAGTTCACGGATTACATTATATTGTAGAGAACGCAAATGCAGGCGATTCATTGTTAATTGTTGATGATGTGTTTGACTCAGGGCGTAGTATTGTTGCATTAAAAGAAAAGCTTTCTGAACTTATGCGCTTAAACTTACCACGTGATATTCGTATTGCGTGCCCGTATTACAAGCCTAAAAATTCAAAAGTAGACACTGTTCCAGATTATTATATTCATGAGTCTGAAGAATGGTTAGTGTTCCCGCATGAACTATCTGGTTTAACACCAGATGAAATTATTGCTGGTAAATCTGACCTTGCGAAAATTCATGACATTTTGCTAGAGAAGTAATTAGTAATTTGCATAAATAAAAAAAGGCCGTTAAGGCCTTTTTTTATGCGTAAAATTGAGCGC
This sequence comes from Pseudoalteromonas sp. SWN166, assembly GCF_015864485.1. Classification (NCBI taxonomy): domain Bacteria; kingdom Pseudomonadati; phylum Pseudomonadota; class Gammaproteobacteria; order Alteromonadales; family Pseudoalteromonadaceae; genus Pseudoalteromonas; species Pseudoalteromonas sp. SWN166. The sequence continues at coordinate 31,420 of NZ_JADYXB010000037.1, read as the reverse complement.
GTTGCTTAACTTATTATTTAATCAATAAATTAAAGTTGGGCAAAGCTATCTACGTATTCACTGAGCATTGGTATATCGACCGCGAGTAAACCATCGTTACTTCTAAGTACCAAGCCTTTTTCTACGAGTTCAGTAACAACACGTCTGTAAGCTCGCTCAGTGGTTGCAAAGCGTTCGGCTTCAGCATTTACAGTTGGGTAGGCTCTAAGTAGCGTAGGGTTGTTGTTCTCGGCTCTTAGTAAGCAATCTTTAGCTATATTATAGCTAAGTGGTAGTAATAACTTATCTAAATTGATTTTTTGGTTCTCTTGAAACTTAGCCGCAATGGTTTGTGCTGTGTATAAGCTTAGTTCCGGCTTTTCAAGCAGCAGAGCACGCCAATGCCTTAATTCAATAAGGTTATAAGTTACATCGCTAAAGCATGTGACCGTATAAATACACGGATTATTATTTAGCGCTTCTATTTCACCAATAAGGGTGTTGTTACAATCCAATTGCCCTAACAGCAGGCGTCGTCCATTACCTACGTCGTAACTAAACGACACAGTGCCACTGCGTACAAGCACAAGCTTGCTTAAAGGCTGATCTTGATGGATCAGAACTTCTTTTTTTGATTGTTGATAGCTACTACCGGCAAAGGTTAAAAGCTGATCAACAAGGTAACTAGAAAAATGGTATTGAAACATCAATGTGCTCTTCGGACATTTGTCCTATTTATTACATCTTAATGACGATAGCATTAAGACACTAAGAATTTACGCTAACTTGCTACTAATATTATTAGCTTTGCTAAGAGTATTATTTTACCTTCATTTCCCGTGTAATGATTTAAGAATTTGCTGGTATTTTCCGGCAAACTTTTTCAGGTTTTTTAAGCAGGTTAGCTTTTTTATTTTGTTGTAACTTTGCAATACTTACAAGTGCCATAAGCTAGCAGTACATGTAATGCTAACCTAAAGGCCAGGAGAGAACAATTGAGTTGGGAATATTTAGGTTATATTGCATCAGCTTTATTGGTTGCATCGTTAACAATGACAGATGTAGTAAAACTACGTTGGTATAACATGTTTGGTTGTATGGTGTTTACTGCATACGGTGTTGCCATTGACGCAACACCTGTGATTTTTACTAACGGCTTGTTGTCGCTTGTAAATTTATACCACATTATAAAAATATATCGCCAACCTAAAGTTGAAGACGCTAAAAGCTAAAATAAGTTATCTGCACAAAGTAAGTTAATGGTTTTAATTAAAATCAAAAACTTCAGTTATTGTGCAGTCCAGCTTGATGCGTATATAGACAATCTCATATCACTCTACATAACTTACCTCTGAACCATGCTTTAATCTCCTACTTAAAAGATGATTACCTTAGGTTTTAATACGTCATTCGTTAGCTAATACCAACCTGCATAAATCTTTGATCAATTTAACGAATTAAATTGCACTATAACGTCGTTAAAAATTTTTTATTTAGAACAACTAGATACAAAAATTTTCGCCTAGTTCTAGCGTAATTTTCTCAACGTTAAATAGACCCGTATATAAGCAGATTGGTATAAACTCTGTTCGCGGTTAATAATACCAATTCCAATAAATAGCTGATCTATTTTACTTGCTAAAACAACCCATTTCTTTGTTGTAAATTTCGCAAAGGGAACAACCATTTATATCAATTTACGCCTAGAACTGAATTATTTTTTCGGCGTAAAATTTAGATCACATACTTAATGGAATTGGTGTAAATATATAAATAAGTGCTTCTAAATTTCATAAAAAAATCCGATAGCAGTTTACTGCTATCGGATTTTTATCTGTTATACCAACCTGCTTATATGCTATTTAATTTGTTAAATTGCTTAAATATTTATGTAGGTTGGTATTTAGGTATTTACGCTTTTTCTAAATCTTCAACGTCACCTAAACCTGCAGTTAGTTCTTCAAGTAATTGCTTTATTTCTTCAGAAGCTAAAATAAAGTCAGCATCAAGTTTTAAAGCCATATCTTCTTTAGGAATATCTGCGTTTTCTTCTTTTAGAGTTTCAGAGTAGCTTAAACGTTTGATAGAACCATCGTTTTGCAGCATAAACTTAAGGCGTTCTTGCCAATCAAGGGCAAGTTTAGTTACGCGTTTACCACTTTCTAAATGCGATTTTACTTCATCACATGATAGGTCATGGCCTTTAAGCTTTACTTGTGCGCCGCTGTCGTCAGCTTCTTCAAGCTCAGCGTCTGAGCCAATAGCAAAGCCCTCTGGTGTACTAAAGTTAGTTAACCAATCAGTTAAAAATACATCTAGGTCGTAGTTAGCAAACGCAGGTACTACAGGAAGCGTTCCTAGCGATTTGCGAAGTAATGCCAGTAGCTCTTCTGCTTTATTAAAGCTTCCGCTATTTACAACAACCCAACCGTTTTCTTGGTCAATAAAAGCAAATTGTAAGCTCGACTTTTTAAATGCTTGAGGTAGAAGAGTATGAAGAATGTTTTCTTTTAACTCGTCTTTTTCTTTCTTTTTAACAGGGCGGTTTTCTTCGGCTTCTATCAGATCAATTTTCTCAGCGACTAGCTCGTTAATAACAGAAGCCGGAAGTACTTTTTCTTCACGTTTAGCGCAAACTAAAATACTTTTTTGAGAAAAATGCGATAGCGTATCGCCATGCTTTCCAAACGCTTTTGTCCAACCAAATGTAGCAAGCTCTTGGCCCGTACATGGGCGAAATAAATCTTGCTCTAATGCTTTGTCAAAATCTTCTTGAGTGTATGAAACGTCTTGCTTAAAGCGGTAACAAATAAGGTTACTAAACCACATAGGGGAATTAATCCATTTGAAAAATTTGTACAATCATAGCAATAAAAACAGTATCTCGAAATGACTGATTTGTTACTGTTGAATATGAACAAATTTAACGCATGTACTTTTATTTATTCATATTTATCAAAAATAGGCAGAGGCTTAGCCATGTTCTTTGGAAATTGAATATAGTAACGCAAGCCTTTGCCTAGTTCACTCGTTGCATCAATAGAGCCACTAAGGGTTTGCTTGACTAAATTAAGCATTATGTGGGTGCCTAATCCGCTACCACCTTCATCTCGTTTAGTCGTAAAGAATGGGTCAAATAATTTTTTTAATTGCTCGTTGGTAACACCGTTACCATTATCTTTGTAATCAATAGTTAAGTTAGTGTCATCAGCGCTTATTTTAATATCCATAACACCGTTGCTTTTACCTTCAAAGCCATGAATGAGTGAATTCATAATTAGGTTAGTAAAAATTTGGCTTATAGCGCCTGCGGGTAAATTTAAAACTAAATCATCAGGACATTCTAATTTTATAGTGTGGGATGTCTTTTTTAGTTGTGGGTGCAGTGAGCGTATTACTTCGTTAACGTAATCTTTAAAGTTAATGGTTCTTACTGCTTCACTAGCTTGATCGACCGCTATTTGTTTAAAACTAGCAATAAGCTCTGAAGCTCTATCTAAATTGGTTGTTAAAAGACTGGCACTTTGCTTGGCCTCATTAATAAATTCTTCTAGTGCTTTTGGCGAAAGCGTTTTTTCGGTATAAGCATTTTCGAGTTTATTTAAACGCTCTTGTAAAAACGAGATTGCCGTTACACCAATGCCAATGGGGGTATTTATATCGTGCGTAATACCTGCCACCAGCCCGCCTAGCGCAGCCATTTTTTCTGTGCCTAACAAACGTTCCTGTGCAAGGCTTAACTCTTCTATGTAGCGCTGAGATTCAGTTTGTTTTGTAATTAACTCTTGCTCTGTACTTCGGCGTAAATCAATTTCTTCTGTGAGTACAATTTTTTGCTTTTCGAGTTCGTATTTTTGCTGCTGTAAATCCATCATTGCTTGGCTTAAGTTTGATGTTTTACGAGCTACGTCTTGCTCAAGCTGTATGTTGTGATGGTCAAGCTTTTCGTTACTTATAATGAGTTCTTTTTGGGTATGCTCAAGTTCTTTTCTATACTGAACTACTTTATCTATTAGTTTGTTGAACGACTGCTCCATTACTTTTAGTTCATTATGTTCTTCAGTCTCTATTTCTATGTGCTGGCCTTCTAGCTCATCTATTTCTAAATTTTCTAGTTGTTCAGTGAGTTCAGTTAAAGGCTCTGTTAGGAGTTTTCTAAATGCCATTAAAAACAGAATGATCAAAAATGTTGTTTTGATCATTGCATTACCAATCAAAAAGTAGATTGATACCATAATGCGACTAAATACAACTTCACGACTAGAAAATAGCGTAACGTCACCGACTTGGGTTGCGCGTCCTGAAAATTCAAAAATAAGTGGAAAAGTGTAACCAAATAAACCAGATTTAGTATCTTCTAAAATAACTTCTTCTTGAACAAGTTGTTGATTGTATAGCTTGTGTATATCAAGTGATCGCCCTAACTGTGAAATAATTTCGCCACTGTCGTCACGAACAATAATCCCTTCAATCATAGGGATGGCGAGTAGACCTTCTGCCGTTGTAATTGTTTGTTTGGTATTAAGTTCCCAAATAGCACGCGTTAAGCTGCGGCTAAATGTTTTTTGCAAGGTACTGAGTTCATTGCGAATGTAATCTTTAGTATTAACGTATTCAGCAAGCACTTGTCCGCAAGTCACTACAAAGGTAAGTAAAAAATAAACAGACAAAACGCTAGTTAGTAACTTCTTAGAAAGGCTCTTTTGTAACATAAGTGACTTGTTCATCCATTATTATTTTTATAACGTTACGGTAGTTACTTAAAAGTTAGTCAATAAACCTCTAAAAATAAATAAAAAAGTTAAAATTTAATAAGATAAACCTAAAAAATAAGCGTGTAGTACCAAAGTAATTAAACTAAGCTATAAAGTAGTCTATTTGTTACATGTTAAGTATTATCACTTTAGCTGATATTTGATTTCGATTTTTATTTAATATGGACTTACTCTATATTTATCATGGTATTAAATTATTAATGTGTTGAGTATTTAGGAACGTGTTAAAGTGTATAAAATGCAAGGAGGGCGGTCTTTCAATAACTTTGATGGTTGTATAGTAGTAAACATGATGAAATTCTCGATATTAGTCTGTGACGATTCCGCAGTCGCCCGTAAACAAGTCGTGCGGTGTTTAAATGAATGTATAGACGCAGAAATACAACAAGCTACAAATGGGGCGCAGGCTTTAGCGCTTTTGCGAGCACAAAACTTTGATTTACTATGCTTAGATCTCACCATGCCTGAAGTCGATGGTATACAAGTGCTCGAGACTATAAAAACAGAAAAAATAGAGTGCTTTGTTTTAGTTATTTCTGCCGATATACAAGAAAAAATGAAGCAACGAGTCGCCCAACTTGGCGCAATTGATTTTATTGATAAGCCTATTAATAGATCAAGCTTGAATGAAATATTGCATAAATTTGGCATTCATTAGGTTTTTTCATGTTAAAAAAGGCTGTTTTATCTTTTAATTTAGGGTTGACAGCATAGCCTTTGTTAAGGCAGTCTTAACATATGAAAACAATTAATCACGTACTGACCATTATTATTACAACCATCATTCTTACTGGATAGTGGCATAGGTCGGTGCAACAAATTTAAAGGCCTGTGTTCACTTAGAACACAGGCCTTTTTTTCGTTTTATGGGATGAGGAACATAAACAATGCGAGTTTTAAAATTTGGTGGGTCTTCACTTGCCGATTATGCATGCTTACAACAGGTAGCTCAGTTAGTTAAAGCACAGTTAAAAGATGAAATGTTATTGGTGCTTTCTGCTCCTGGTGGAATGACCGACTCCTTAGTTGCACTTGCAAGTGCTGCAGAGCAAGGGTTAGATTTTAGTCAACAATGGCAAGCATTGGTAAGCCGCTGTGAAGGTTTGAAAGCTGACGTTGAAAAAAGTGGTGCGGTAGTTACACACTGGCCAAATTTAGGCGAGCTTAAAAATAAACTAGATGGCGTGTCACTTATACAATGTTGCCCTGATCAAGTTCGCGCATTTGTGATTAGCTTTGGAGAGCGCGTTAGTGTTTCTTTAATGCAGGCTTTATTGAACTCGCACGATGCGAGATACTTAGAAGCAACAAGCTGTATCGCTTCAACTGGCGGTTATATTGATGCTGAGGCTGATTTAGTAACAAGTAAAGCTCGCTTTCAAGCTGTGCTTAAAGAAAGCCCTGCAACTATTTATATCATGCCTGGTTTTACAGCGAGTAATGATAAAGGTGAGCTTACAACGCTTGGTCGTAATGGTTCAGACTACTCAGCAGCCATTGCAGCAGCATGTTTAGAAGCTGAAATTTGCCAAATTTGGACTGACGTTGATGGCGTATATAGCGCTGACCCTCGTTACATCAAAAAAGCGACTAAGGTAGATTTCTTATCTTATAAAGAAGCGATGGAGCTTTCTTACTTTGGTGCAAAAGTACTTCACCCTAAAACAATACTGCCGTGTGCTAAAGCGGGTGTGCCGTGCGAAATTAAAAATACACATAATCCAGACGCACAAGGTTCATTAATTGGTAACGATTATTCATCAGATGAGCCAGTAAAAGCGCTTTCGAGCTTACAAGACCTTGCAATGCTAACTGTTTCAGGCCCAGGTATGAAAGGTAAAGTGGGCATGGCGTCTAAGGTATTTAATGCACTTGCTCACGATAACGTATCAATAGTATTAATTACACAGTCATCATGTGAATTTAGCATTAGCTTTTGTGTACATGAAACTGATTTAGCACTTGCACTCGATGCGCTACAAACTGCGTTTGAACTAGAGTTACAAGCTGGACTTATTGAACCTGTACAAGTACAGCGCAATTTAGCGATTGTTACGTTAGTAGGCGACAACATGCGCGCGCATCGTGGTTTAGCTGCTAAGTTTTTTGCATCGCTTGCACAAGCTCAAGTAAATATTGTGGCAATTGCACAGGATTCTACAGAAAGCGCTATTTCAGCCGTGATTGACGGCGAGCTGTGTAACGACGCAGTTAAAATATGCCATGAAAACTTCTTTACGCATGTGCCATCAATTGATGTGTTTTTACTAGGTTGTGGCTTAGTAGGGCAAGAGCTTATTAATCAGCTTGAGCGCCAACAAGCGTGGCTAGAAAAACGTAATATTAAGCTTAATTTGTATGGTGTTGCTAACTCTCGTCAATTACACCTAGATAGTGAAGGCATTGCTTTTAGTGATTGGCAGCAAAAATTGGCCTCATCTGAGCTGGCATTTGATTTAAAAATAGTAGAGCAATTTGTTAAGCAAAATCATTTAGTAAATCCTGTGCTTGTTGACTGTACATCGTCGGATGCACTCGCTGCGCAGTATGTAGACTTTTTAAATGCGGGTTTTCATGTGGTTGCGGCTAATAAAAAAGCAACAACAAGCTCATACACGTATTACCAAGATTTAATTGCTGCTACGCAAAAGAATAATCGTAAATTTTTATACGAAACTAACGTAGGTGCAGGCTTACCAGTAATCGACAATTTACAGTCGTTATTTGGTGCCGGTGATGAGTTATTAGAGTTTAGCGGTATTTTGTCAGGCTCACTTTCGTACATGTTTGGTGCACTTCAAGATGGTTTATCACTTTCTGAAGCAACTATTAAAGCCAAAGAGAGCGGCTTTACAGAGCCAGATCCTCGTGATGATTTATCGGGTACCGATGTAGCACGTAAGTTACTGATTATTGCTCGCGAAGCGGGTATGAAATTAGAGTTAAGCGATATTGAAGTTGAATCGGTATTGCCAGTAGGTTTTGCACAAGATGATAATGTTGATGAGTTTATGGTAAAACTACCAAGCCTAGATGCTGATTTTAACGACCGTATTAAAAGCGCAGCGAGCGAAGGGAAGGTGCTTCGCTATGTAGGTACAATTAAAGAAGGCCACTGTAAAGTAGGTATTGAAGCGGTAGATGCAAAACATGCGCTTAGTGTCATTCGCGATGGCGAAAACGCGCTGGCTATTTTAAGCCAATACTATCAGCCACGTCCGTTTGTAATTCGTGGCTATGGCGCCGGCTCTGAAGTAACAGCAGCGGGTGTATTTGCTGATATTTTAAAAACATTATCGCGCTAGGAGCACATTATGATTGAAGTATATGCTCCGGCGTCTATTGGTAATTTTGCAGTAGGTTTTGATGCCCTTGGTGCAGCACTTGCGCCAATTGATGGCAGCTTATTAGGCGATGTAGCTGTTGTAAGCGCCGCACCAAGCGATGAATTTATTTGCACAGGCGAATATGCTCATAAGTTACCAAGTGATCCTAATGAGAATTTAGCGTACCAGTGTTTAGTGCATTTTAGATCGCATGTTGCGCCTAATATGCCAAGCGTAAAGCTTGAGCTTAAAAAGAACTTACCAATTGGATCAGGGCTAGGATCTAGTGCGTGTTCGGTCGTGGCTACCTTTGCAGCGCTGGATCAGTTTGCAAAAACTAATTTAAGCCAGGTTGAGCTTATTGAGCTTATGGCTGATTTTGAAGCGGTTGTAAGTGGTGGTCGTCATTACGATAATATTACGCCATGTTATTTAGGTGGTTTGCAATTAACAGGTGATTTAATCCCTGATAAATCAATTGCACTGCCTGTTGACGAAAACTGGTATTACGTTGCTGCGTTTCCTGGTTTTTCGCTTAATACCGCAAAAGCGCGCTCGGTTTTACCAAAAGAGTTGAGCATGCATGCAAGTGTTGAGTTTGCACAGCGATTATCGGCATTTAGTAGCTTACTGTTAACTAACCGTTTTGACGATGCGCTGAGCATAATGAAAGATGAAATAGCAGAACCTTACCGTGCACCGCTTATTAAAGGCTTTAGTGAAGCCAAAGCAAGCTTGCCAGCGCTTGGTGCTGAAATAGTGAGTATTTCGGGCGCAGGACCGACCTTGTTTAGCGTATGTAAAACACTTGAAGCTGCACAGCAATGCGCGCAGTGGCTAGAAACCAATTACATTAACGAGCAAGGCTTTTGCCACATTTGTAAATTAGATAACGACGGCACGCGTCAATTAACAGTTTTATAGGATAGGTAGTCATGCAATTACATAATTTAAAAGATAGCTCACAAAAAGTGTCGTTCGTTGAAGCCGTAAAAACAGGTTTGGGCCGTAATCAAGGTGTGTTTTTCCCTGAATCCCTTGCGCCACTGGCCGATGTTGATGCCTTGCTTGATATGGACTTTGTTACACGCAGTGGCAAAATATTATCTCACCTAATTGGTGATGAGCTACCAAGCGATACTGTGGCACAAATGGTTAAAAATGCATTTAACTTTCCAGTTAAGCTGGTGGAAGTTGAAGAGAACACATACTGTTTAGAGCTGTTTCATGGCCCTACACTTGCGTTTAAAGACTTTGGTGGTCGCTTTATGGCAGAGTGTTTAGCGCAGTTTAATAAAGATGAAAAAGTAACTATTTTAACCGCAACATCGGGTGATACTGGTGCAGCCGTAGCGCATGCTTTTTACAATAAACCAAATATCGATGTTGTTATTTTATACCCTAAAGGCAAAATTTCACTGGCTCAGCAAAAGCTATTTACTACGCTAGGTAACAATATTCATTGTTATGCAGTTGAAGGCAGCTTCGATGATTGCCAAGAGCTAGTTAAAAATGCCTTTTTAGATGAAGAAGTTAAATCAACACTTGGGCTTAACTCAGCTAACTCAATTAACATTAGCCGTTTAGTTGCTCAGGTCTGCTATTACTTTGAGGCAATTGCACAGTTACCGAAAGAAAAACGCGCAACCGCTCACATATCAGTACCAAGTGGGAACTTTGGTAATGTATGTGCCGCAATGATTGGTGCTGTTATTGGTTTGCCTGTTGGCAAATTAAGTGCAACAACAAACCAAAACGATACTGTGCCGCGCTTTATGCTTGATAAAACGTGGACGCCAAACGCAACACTTGAGTCGCTTTCAAATGCGATGGATGTGAGTAAGCCAAACAATTGGCCGCGCGTGCAAACAATGTTAGATAATAACTGGTTTAGCTACGATAATTTTTATTCAACAAGCGTAAACGAGCAAGACACGCAAGCCGTGATGAAAAAAATTCAACAAACTGGCTATGTTGCAGAGCCTCATACGGCGATTGCTTACCAAGGTCTTGTTGAAAATCGTGCGCCGGGTGCAGCGGGTATCTTTTTAGCAACGGCTCATCCCGCTAAGTTTAAAGAAAGCGTAGAAGATATTTTAAATATTGAATTAGGTATGCCAAAACCACTTGCTGATGCACTAGCAAAACCATGCCTAGCAAGCGATATGAACGCCGATTACGACGCATTACGCACTGAAATGCTCGCTAAGTTAGGTTAGTGAAAAAGAGTAATTGAAGCGGCTTAGGCCGCTTTTTTTATAACTGTAAATAATAAAAACAAGCCGCTTTCATTAGCTAATTAAATGTAGGAAATAAAATTCATTTAAAATAGTTATGTGTTTATTAAGAAATATCATCTTAAAAGGGCTGTGAAATAGTTTCAATCCCTGTTTAAATATCCTCAACTTAAGAGCGTAGGCAAAGAGTCGTTTAAAGCGTACAATAAAGCCTCTAAAAAACACCATACACGTTGCCCTAGGAGACCCCAATGTTAGAACGTAGCATGAATATTTCGGATTTTGATCCAGAGTTATTTGACGCGATAACCAAAGAAACTGCTCGCCAAGAAGAGCATATCGAACTAATCGCTTCAGAAAACTACTGTAGCCCACGCGTACTAGAAGCGCAGGGTTCACAGCTTACAAACAAATACGCAGAAGGTTACCCTGGCAAACGTTATTATGGCGGTTGTGAGCATGTAGATGTTGTTGAGCAATTAGCAATTGACCGTGCTAACGAATTATTTGGTTCTGACTATGCTAACGTACAGCCACATGCTGGTTCGCAAGCAAATGCCGCTGTTTTTCTAGCATTATTAGATGCTGGTGATACTGTACTGGGTATGAGCTTAGCTCATGGTGGTCACTTAACTCACGGTTCTCACGTAAGCTTCTCTGGTAAGCTTTACAATGCAATCCAATACGGACTAGATGAAGCAACGGGCGAAATTGACTACGCACAAGTTGAAGCGCTAGCACTTGAGCATAAACCAAAAATGATCATTGGTGGTTTTTCAGCGTACTCAGGTATTGTTGATTGGGCTAAGTTCCGTGAAATTGCTGATAAAATAGGTGCTTACCTGTTTGTTGATATGGCTCACGTTGCCGGCTTAATTGCGGCAGGCGTTTACCCAAGCCCAGTTCCTCATGCACACGTTGTAACAACAACTACGCATAAAACACTTGCAGGCCCTCGTGGTGGTTTAATTATTTCTGCATGTGGCGACGAAGCTATTTACAAAAAGCTTAATAGCGCTGTTTTCCCTGGTGGCCAAGGCGGTCCTTTATGTCATGTTATTGCAGCAAAAGCAGTGGCATTTAAAGAAGCACTTCAACCAGAGTTTAAAGTATACCAAACACAAGTTGTTAAAAACGCAAAAGCAATGGTTGCAGTTATGCAAGAACGTGGCTACAAAATCGTATCTGACAAAACTGAAAACCACTTATTCTTACTTGATTTAATCGACAAAGATATCACTGGTAAAGATGCGGACGCTGCCCTAGGCAACGCTAACATCACAGTTAATAAAAACTCAGTGCCAAACGATCCACGCTCACCGTTTGTAACATCTGGTTTGCGTATTGGTTCTCCTGCTATCACTCGTCGTGGTTTTAAAGAAGAAGAATCAAAAGAGCTTGCTGGCTGGATTTGTGACGTACTAGATAACATCACTGATGAATCTGTACAGGCGCAAGTTAAAGAAAAAGTAAAAGCTATTTGTGCAAAATTACCTGTTTACGCTTAATTGCTTAAGCAGTAGTAATTTAGATCACAACTGTTTAGTTTTTTGCTAAGATAAAAGACCGCTATTTAGCGGTCTTTTTTGTTTTAAAACGGAAGTACCGAGTTATGCATTGTCCATTTTGTACCGCAAAAGATACTAAAGTAATTGACTCTCGCCTTGTTGGCGGAGGCCATCAAGTTCGCAGGCGTCGTGAGTGTAATGACTGCCACGAGCGCTTTACTACATTTGAAGGCGCTGAGCTGGTTATGCCTCGCGTTGTTAAGCAAGATGGCAGCCGGGAACCGTTTAACGAAGATAAGCTTTTAAATGGCTTAAATCGCGCACTCGAAAAACGCCCAGTGAGTACCGAGCAAGTAGATGAAGTTGTAAATATAATAAAATCACAACTACGCGCAACGGGTGAGCGAGAAATTTCAAGCCATTTGGTGGGCGAATGTATTATGGAAGCACTTAAAAAACTCGATAAAGTTGCGTACGTAAGATTTGCTTCTGTTTATCGCTCGTTTGAAGATATACGCGAATTTGGCGAAGAAATTGCCCGCTTAGGGGAGTAATAAATGCAAAGCCAAACTATTTTTACCGAACATGACGAAATGTATATGGCACGCGCCATAGAACTTGCCAAAAAAGGGCGGTTTACTACAACACCTAATCCTAATGTTGGCTGTGTATTAGTTAAAAATAATCAAATAATTGGTGAGGGTTTTCATCAATTAGCAGGCCAAGGGCACGCTGAAGTAAACGCGTTAGCTATGGCGGGGAATAATGCACAAGGTGCAACGGCTTATGTAACGCTTGAACCGTGTAGTCATTATGGGCGTACGCCACCGTGTGCTGAAGGTTTAAAAGCCGCAGGGGTAGTAAAAGTTATTGCCGCTATGGTTGATACAAACCCACAAGTTGCAGGTAAAGGTCTTAAAATACTGAGCGATGCCGGTATTGACGTTGCTTATGGGTTACTCGAATCACAAGCTCGCGCACTTAACATTGGCTTTTTTAAGCGAATGGAACAAGGCTTACCTTATGTGACCTGTAAAATGGCAGCAAGCATAGATGGTAAAACAGCGCTTAAAAATGGGCAAAGTAAGTGGATCACAAGTCCCGCTGCTCGCCAAGACGTACAATTATACCGAGCGCAAAGCTGCGCTATTTTAACAGGTGCAGATACTGTATTAGTAGACGATGCTAAACTTAACGTGCGACTAAGCGAGTTGCCTTGCACGTTACCTACCGATTTACCACTTCGTCAACCGGTGCGTGTTATAATTGACTCTCAAAATCGCTTAACACCTGACCTTGCTTTATTTAAAATCCAAAGTGATGTAATTATATTTACCACTAAGGTTGATAAATCCCTGCAATGGCCGCATTTTGTAAAGCATATTGAAGTAAGTGAAAGTAACGGTAAAGTTGATTTACAGGCTGTTTTAGAAAAGCTTGGGCAACTGCAGTTTAATAATGTTTGGCTTGAGAGCGGAGCAACACTTGCTGGTAAAATGACAGAGTTTGATTTAGTTGACGAGTTTGTTTTTTATTTGGCGCCTAAATTAATGGGCCATGATGCAAAAAGTTTAGTTAATTTTCCTGAATTGACGAGTATGCAAAACACCGTTGATTTAACATTTAATGAATGTGCGCGCATTGGTGACGATTTACGTATCACCGCGTTAAAAGCTCATTAAAACCACTTAATAAAAAAGAGTAGCGCTATGTTTACTGGAATAATAGAAGCCACAGGCAAAATTGCTTTATTACAAAAAAAACAAGGCGACTTAGCTATTCGCATTCAAAGTGCTGATCTTGATATGAAAGATGTAAAGCTAGGCGACAGCATTGCAACTAATGGCGTTTGCTTAACCGTAGTTGATAAACATATTGACGGCTTTAGTGCTGATTTATCTAACGAGACGATTGGTTTAACCGGTTTTGCTCACTATGCTTTAGGGCAAACGGTTAATCTTGAAAAAGCCATGCAACCGGTTTCGCGTTTGGGCGGTCATTTAGTATCAGGTCATGTTGATGGCATTGCGACTATCACAAGTATTGCAGCAAATGCTCGAGCTACAGAATACTGGCTTACAACTGACGAAAATTTAATGAAATACATTCCGTACAAAGGTTCGGTATGTATTGATGGTATAAGCCTGACAGTAAACGCTGTAGAAGGTAATAAATTCAAATTAACAATTGTCCCACATACGAGTGAGCAAACCACAATTGCTCACTTTAAAGTAGGTACTCAGGTTAATTTAGAAGTCGATCAAATTGCACGTTATTTAGAGCGCCTTATAAAAGGTGCGGAGCAACCAACGGGCTCTGATATTTCGATGAGCTTACTCGCTAAAGCGGGTTTTATTAAATAACGAAACTGATAACTTACACGAGCAAATTTATGAATTTACACAGCGCACAAGAAATCATCGATGATATTAAAGCCGGTAAAATGGTTATTTTAATGGATGATGAAGATAGAGAAAATGAAGGCGATTTAATAATAGCTGCTGAGCATATTAGCGCACAAGCTATTAACTTCATGGCTACCCATGGCCGTGGTTTAATTTGTTTAACCATGACGCAAGATCGTTGTGAGCAACTTGATTTACCGTTAATGGTTAAAAACAATGGTGCTGCATTTTCGACTAACTTTACAATGTCGATAGAAGCATCAAAAGGTGTTACAACCGGTATTTCTGCTGCTGATAGAGCGCGCACAGTGCAAGCGGCTATAGCAAAAGGCGCAGTGCCAACTGATATTGTTCAGCCTGGTCATATTTTTCCAATTATGGCACAACCTGGTGGCGTATTAACTCGCGCAGGACATACTGAAGCTGGCTGTGATTTAGCACGTTTAGCTGGGCTTGAAGCATCATCAGTTATTGTTGAAATACTCAATGCTGACGGCACCATGGCGCGTCGCCCTGATTTAGAAGTGTTTGCTAAAGAGCACGATATTAAAATTGGCACGATTGCTGATTTAATCGAATACCGTAACTTAAATGAAACGACAATTGAGCAAGTTGCAAAATGTAAGTTGCCTACTGTTCACGGTGAGTTTGATTTAGTGACTTACAAAGACACAATTGACGGCCAATTACATTACGTATTGCTTAATGGCGACATAAAAGAGCAAGAGCCGACAAATGTACGTGTACATTTGCAAAGCACTTTTAACGATATCCTACTTTCAGACAGAAGTGCTGACCGCAGCTGGGGCCTTTCTGAAGCAATGGCCTATATTGCTAAAAATGAAGGTGCTTTAGTTATTTTAGGTAAGCAAGAAAGCACTGAAGAGTTAGAGGCAACTGTAAAAGCATTTGCAGCAGCTGATGTTGGCGAAAGCGTTACGCCACGTAAATTCAAAGGTACATCTCGTACTGTTGGCGTAGGTTCGCAAATACTTGCAGATCTGGGAATTAAACAGATGCGTTTAATGAGTCGTCCTAAAAAGTATCATGCACTTTCGGGCTTTCATTTAGAAGTTGTTGATTACATTGAGCCACAATAAGCATCACGCTTAAACTAGGCTATTATTTTATTTTTATGGTATGATGCGCAGCAATTTTTGCGCAATCGCAACCGCTTGAACTTATTTTTAGGGTTATCAAATGAAAATTATTGAAGGTAGTAAGTACGCTCCTGGCAAAAAGTTTGCCATTGTCATTTCTCGTTTTAATGACTTTATTGGCAGCAGCCTCCTTGCAGGTGCTGTTGATGAGCTAAAACGCACTGGTGGCGTATCTGATGACGACATTACCGTTATTTATGTACCAGGTGCGGTAGAATTACCTTTAGCGGCTAAACGCGTTGCGGCAAAAAAAGAGTATGATGCAATCATCGCATTAGGCGTAGTGATCAGAGGTGGTACACCACACTTTGACCTAGTTGCTGGCGAATCAAACAAAGGTCTTGCGCAAGTATCACTTGAGTATGATATCCCGGTTGCATTTGGCGTATTAACCACAGAAAGCATTGAACAAGCAATTGAGCGTGCTGGCACCAAAATGGGCAATAAAGGCGGCGAAGCTGCTTTAGGCGCGCTTGAAATGGTTAATGTGTTAGATAAAATTTAAGTTTAAGGAATTTTTGTGAAACCAGCAGCAAGACGTAAAGCACGTATCTTAGCACTCCAAGCCGTTTATTCTTGGCAAATAAGTGGCAATTTAATTGCCGATATCGAACAACAAATGTTGATCGAAACAGACGTTACTAAAATTGATGTTGAATACTTTAAAGATTTAGCGACGGGTGTTGCTGTAAATTATAAGCAACTAGACGAAGCTGTATCACCACATTTAACACGTCCGTTTAATGACTTAGATATGGTTGAGCGCGCAATTTTACGTTTAAGCAGCTATGAGCTTAAGTTCCGTGAAGATGTACCTTATAAAGTTGCTATCAACGAAGGTATTGAGCTGGCCAAAATATTTGGCGCTGAAGACAGCCATAAATTTGTAAACGGTGTACTTGATAAAGCTGTTAAGCATTTACGCAAGTAAGTAACCGTTAAAGAGGGGAGCCGGCATAGGCCGGCTTTTTTGTGTATGAAGGAATTTGAATTAATTAACCGCTACTTTAAAGGTCGCGGGATCACCCGCCGTGATGTAAACCTAGGTATAGGGGATGATTGCGCTTTAGTAACCGTTCCACAAAACTGCCAACTTGCCGTGACAACAGACACTCTTGTTGCTGGCGTACACTTTTTTGATGATATTTCTCCTCGTGCATTAGGTCACAGAGCGCTTGCTGTTAATTTAAGTGACTTAGCGGCAATGGGCGCTGAGCCAACGTGGGTTTCAGTTGCGTTAACCTTGCCAAGTATTGACCCACAGTGGATTGAAGAGTTTACTGAAGGCATGCATGAAATTGCAGAATACTTTAATGTGCAAATCATTGGTGGCGATACCACGCAAGGCCCATTAACTATTACTATTTGTGCAAAAGGGACTGTGCCCGAAGGTACTGCACTTCGCCGTAGTGGCGCAAAAGTGGGTGATTGGATTTATGTTACGGGTCCGCTAGGTGACGCTGGACTTGCAATTGAGTCTCGCAAACAAGGTATAAGTATTGAGCCTGAGCATTTAAAGTACGTAAATAAACGCTTTGATTTTCCAACCCCACGAGTTGCTGCAGGGCAGGTGTTACGAGGCCTTGCATCATCGGCTATTGATGTGTCTGATGGTTTAATCGCTGATTTAAGCCATATACTTGATATGTCGCAAGTAAATGCAGTGGTCAATATTGAAAGTATTCCGACTTCAGATGCAATGAAAGCAAGCCTTGGTTTTAATCAGCAGCTTCCATTTATTCTAAGTTACGGTGATGATTACGAATTAATTTTTACTGTACCTGATAGCAATAAAAGTATGTTAGATATAAAACTACGCCAGTATGGGGTAGATGCAACATGCATAGGCCAAATTAAGAGTGGCGATGGCCAAATTGAGCTTTTACACAACGGTGAAAAGTTTGATTTTGAACCGCAGGGTTTTGAGCATTTTGCAAAGGAGCTAGTTTGAATACTAACCGCAAGTTTAATTTAAAGCGTCCACATCAGTTTTTTGGTCTGGGCTTTGGTACTGGGTTAGCCCCTAAAGCACCTGGTACATTTGGTACATTTGCTGCACTACCATTTATTTTTATGACTATGTATTATCCACTATGGCTACAAATTGTGTTTGCCGTAGTGATCAGTATATTTGGTATATGGGCGTGTGGTAAAACGGCTGATGATTTAGGCGTGCATGACCATCCTGCTATTGTATGGGATGAAGTGGCGGGTTATTACATCACCATGATTGGCGCAGCACTTAGCTGGCAAACATTACTCGTTGGCTTTTTGTTATTTCGCTTTTTTGATATAGCAAAACCTGGCCCAATCCGTATGCTAGACAAGCGAGTGCATGGCGGTTTAGGTATAATGGCCGACGATATACTTGCGGGCGTTTTTTCGCTTATATGTTTACAAGCGTTAATAAAAGCGGGTTTATTACCCTTTTAATTTTTATATTTGATTTGTTTAACTAGGTGGCAGCAATATGATGCGATTTTTACTGGTTTGTGTACTTATGTTGTGCGCGACGCCAAGTTGGGCTTCAATTACTGATTACGTAGTTAAGCAATGGAATATAAAAGATGGTCTACCTTCGCAATCACTTAAAAGCGTAGTACAAGACCAGCAAGGCTATATGTGGCTGGGTACACAATTTGGTTTAAGCCGTTTTGATGGTACAACATTTACAAACTACAACACGCAAAATAGCCCATTTTTGCCTAGTAATGGGGTTAATAAGCTTTTAGTAGATTCTAGTGGCTTGTTATGGGTAGGTACTAAAAGTGGCTTGGTAGTTATTAACCCAGCCACATTTGCAGCACAAGAATTTAATATCAAAGGTCCAGTAAGGGATATTCTTGAGGACTCTAAAGGTAGCATATGGATTGCGGCCAACGGTTTATACTATGTAGATAGAGGGCAAGTTGATTTACGCACTGAAGTAAATGGTCCCCTACCTATTGTTAATGCTACCGTAATTACCCAAATTGTTGGCTCTGTTAGCCAAATGGCACTCTCTCCTGAAGGTATTTGGCTGGTTAATGATCGTCATTTATTACGCCTTACTAAAAACTCATCAGATTTCTCTAAACTACGTTTAGAGCTTACCGCTAAAATATCGTTACCAGAGCGCTTAGCGCAAACCATAGTGCACGATTTATCATTCTTAAACGGTAATTTGTATATAGCCTCTGAGCTAGGTGCATACTTTTTAGATTTAGATGACGAACTAAGACCTTTTCCTTTACCTAATGCAAATAACTCAGCCGTTTATAAGTTTATGAGTGATACCGATGGTGGCTTATGGGTTTCGACTTATGGACGTTTATTATTCAGAGATAAAACCGGTGAGTGGCAGTGGGTTGAGCCTAGCCAGCTTGATCAAAGTATATGGTTTGCTGATATTTTTAGAGATGATAAAAATAACGTTTGGTTAGCAAGTTTTAGTGAAGGTTTATGGCTTGCTCATGAAGGGCGAGTGGAAAGGCATTCTGCGGTTTCAGATATGACCGAATCTGTTATGGCTATCAGTCAAGCTCCTGATGGAAAACTGTGGGTTGCTAACAAAAGCGGCATCGGTTATTTCGATTTAGATAAAAGTTTTATTAATTTAGTCCCAAGTAGTAAATATGGGTACGCGTCAGTACACGATCTACAATTTGATGGTGAACGATTATATATAGCTACAGGACGTGGATTATTTGTTTTTGAAAACAAGACACTTTATACCGTTCCAGGTCGAGCACTTCGCGATAATCCGGTATTTGCAATAAGTCGCTCTAGTAAAGGCGGGTTTTGGATTGGCACCGGACGCGGTTTATATCGATTAAACTATGCTGGTTTAACGCCTTTTGCTTATAACGCATTTTTAGGTAGTAAGTTTATTACCTACGTGTTGGATAAAACAAACTTTGGTGTAATTGGTACTAGTAAAGGCGCATATTATTTTACAGACCGTGGCATTGAAAAAATTGGCGACCAAACAACACTTGAAAGCGCATACGTAACTAGCGTGCTACATATAGATGGCGTGGGTATTTTAATCGGCTCTCTTAACGATGGGCTTTTTTACAGAAGTACGCAAGGGCAATGGCGTCAACTCGATGCAGCTAATGGTTTACCGTATGGTTCTATATTTAGCCTAGAATACGATGAAAAGTTAAAGCATGTTTGGGTAAGCACCATGAAAGGTGTTTACAGAATGCCTGTAGAGCAATTTAAAACAGAGATAAAAAGCTTAAAAGTAGAAGAAGTAATTTCATCTTTTGACCGTCAACTCGATGGTAAAGCAAATCAATGTTGTAGTGGACTTGGGCATGATGCGGTAGCAGACACCGGTAATTCTATTTGGTACCCAAGCTTACAAGGTGTTGTTGAAATACCTAAAAATGTAGAGCTATTTGGTGTGCTTGCATTAAAGCCAACAATAGAAACAATAACAACACCACTTCGTCATTTAACCACCGCTGCGCTTGGTAAAAAACCATCATTAGAAACAGACGAGCGTGATATAACGCTAACTTACACAGCTATTGATTACTATGCACCAAACAGTATTGAATTTAGATATAAACTAAGTGGCTTAGATAGTGACTGGCGCTATGCTAATACGCGACGTGAAGCTATTTATACTAACTTGCCTCCAGGCTCGTT
Organism: Pseudoalteromonas sp. SWN166; assembly: GCF_015864485.1. Classification (NCBI taxonomy): domain Bacteria; kingdom Pseudomonadati; phylum Pseudomonadota; class Gammaproteobacteria; order Alteromonadales; family Pseudoalteromonadaceae; genus Pseudoalteromonas; species Pseudoalteromonas sp. SWN166. The sequence goes on along the minus strand of NZ_JADYXB010000037.1, from coordinate 11,392 downwards.
TTTGTTTCAATTAGAAGCGAAGCGCCAAGGTGAAGATTGGACTAAAGCGCAAGAAGTAGAATACGGTTTTGTAGTGCCTGAGCGCTTTGACGAAACTATTTACTTTAGGCTTTTAATTACCAGTGGCTTTATTTTGCTTTTTTATCTCATTTTTTGGGTATTTAGAGCGCAAGAGCGTAGAAAACAAGAAGCATTAGAGGGCTTGATCACCGAGCGTACCTTAGAGCTTCGTCAAGCTAATGATAAATTAGGGCAAGTGAATTCACAGCTTAAATTAGTTAGTCACTCAGATGAGCTAACGGGGCTGCGTAGCCGCCGCTTTTTGTTTGATCAACTTCCAAAAGATATTGAACACTTTCAACGTAATTCACAATCGCTGCAGGCACAAGGCAAGTCATTGGTGCTGGTAATTATTAACTTTGATAATTTCAGCCGTATTAATGATGCCTATGGCCCAATTGCAGGTGATAGCTGCTTACAGCAAATGGCTGCATTATTAAACTCGCGTACACAGGGTTCTGACTATGTGGCACGTTGGAGTGGTGATGAGTTTTTACTATTATTACGTGATTTTAAATGCAATAAAATAGACAGCTATGCTTCAGATCTTTGTAAAGTAATAGCGGCTAATTCATTCCAATTACCAAATGGAAAAACAACTAATATCACGGCATCAATTGGTTGGTCATTCTATCCGTTACCACTTTTGGGTGGGCAGGTAATTAGCTGGGAAACATCTATTAATTTAGCTGATATTTCATTGCACCAAGTTAAAAAGCGCGGTGGTGATGGTGTTGCAAATATTACGTTTGATGATCAGCTTGATGCGTTTGAGTTTGAACAAAATTCTAACGTTGATCAACAATTAGGTATTTTACAAAGCAATGGCCTAGCTGATATTAAAGTGTGGATGCGCTGATCAGCAATATTTAGACATTAAAAAAGGAGCCTAGGCTCCTTTTTTAATATGCTCAACTTTAGATGTATAGGAAGTTAATTAATAAACGCTTTAATAGCAGTTAATATTCCTTGCTCACCTAATCCCATTTCATCGTGCATTTCATCTTGCGTGCCGTGTTTAATAAACTCATCAGGAATACCTAAGTTAAGGATATTAATATCAGCTTTTTGCGTTGCTAAGTATTCGTTAACTGCAGAGCCGGCACCGCCAGCGATTGCATTATCTTCAAGCGTAACAATTACATCGTGGCTAGCTACAAGCTCATTTAAAAGCGCGGTATCAAGAGGTTTAATAAAACGCATATTAACAAGCGTTGCATCTAACTCATCTGCAGCAAGCTGTGCATTTTCAAGTAATGTACCGAACGATAAAATGGCAATTTTACTGCCTTTCTTAATTGTATCCGCCTTACCTATTTCAAGCAGTTGCATCGAGCTTTCTATGTCTGCAGTACCTGCACTACCGCGAGGGTAACGAACGGCAACAGGGCAGTTTGCTTTATAACCGGTGTATAGCATTTGACGGCACTCGTTGGTATCGCTTGGCGCCATAATCACCATATTTGGAATACAGCGCATAAAACTTAAATCGTATGCGCCTTGATGAGTTTCACCATCGGCTCCAACAATACCGGCGCGGTCAATGGCAAATAATACAGGTAAGTTTTGCAGTGCAACATCATGTATTAATTGGTCATACGCACGTTGTAAAAAGCTTGAGTAAATAGCAACAACAGGTTTTAAACCTTCACAGGCAAAACCAGCAGCTAAAGTAACAGCATGTTGCTCAGCAATGGCGACATCAAAATATTGATCTGGATGTTCTTTAGAAAAGCGTACCATGCCTGAGCCTTCGCGCATTGCAGGCGTGATAGCCATTAACTTGCTATCTTGCTCGGCCATATCGCATAACCAATCACCGAATACTTTTGAAAAAGTAGCAGCACTAGGTTTAGATTTAGGCAGACTAGTTGTGCTCGGATCGAATTTTGGTACACCATGGTAGCCAATAGGATCGGCTTCAGCTGGTTTATAGCCCTTACCTTTTTGTGTTTTTATATGTAGAAGCTGTGGGCCTTTTAAATTACGCATATTACGTAGCGTATCAACAAGCATGTTTACATCGTGACCATCAATTGGACCAATATAATTTAGGCCTAATTCTTCAAAGAAGGTACCCGGGATCATCATGCCTTTAATGTGCTCTTCCATTTTACTGGCAAGTTGCTTTACAGGAGGTACACCTGAGAGTAACTTTTTACTACCTTCACGAATGTTAGTATAAAAGCTACCCGATAAAATACGGGCAAAGTGATTTGTTAATGCGCCAACATTTTCAGAAATCGACATTTCGTTATCATTTAAAATAATAAGCATGTCTGATTTTACATCACCTAAATGATTCATCGCTTCAAATGCCATGCCTGCGGTTATAGCCCCGTCGCCAATAATGGCAACAGACTTTCGACCTTTACCTTCTTTTTGTGCGGCAATAGACATGCCTAAAGCAGCTGAAATAGACGTGCTTGAATGGCCTACGCTAAACGTATCGTATTGACTTTCATCGCGAAAAGGAAAAGGGTGTAAACCGTCTTTTTGACGAATAGTGTGCATTTGGTCGCGACGACCAGTAAGGATTTTATGCGGATAAGCTTGATGACCCACGTCCCAAACTAGGCGATCGTCTGGAGTGTTATAAACATAATGCAGCGCAACGGTTAGTTCAACCGTCCCTAAACCAGACGCTAGATGACCGCTACTTTGCGATACTGAGTTGAGTAAATAATCGCGCAGCTCATTGCTAAATGCAGGGAGTTTGTCTTGCGCTAAGTCACGCAATTGGGCTGGCTCGTCAACCAAATTAAGTAATGGATACTTGCTACTATCAAGTGTCATGGTTTTATATATATCCTTCGCTAACATTAATTAATCCAAAGCTTTTACGAATAATTAATGTTGAGTAATAATGTCAGTGCTAATTGCAATACGTATGAGCAAAAATTAGTGGTCACGCTCAATTAGGTAATTTGCTAGCGACGCAAGAAGTGTTGTGTCAGCATCTATATTTGCTAACGCTTCATGGGCTTGTTGTATTAAATTATGCGCCTTTTCTTTAGCGCCTAGCATACCTAATAATGCCGGATATGTCGCTTTATTCGCGGCAATATCGGAGCCTTGTGGCTTTCCTAAAATAACTGTATCGCCTTCAACATCTAAAATGTCGTCGTGTACTTGAAATGCTAGCCCTATAGCATACCCAAAAACACTTAAATTTTCTAAGGTTTGTTGATCAGCCTTTTCACTGCACAGTGCACCAAGTGTAATTGCGCAATTAATTAGAGCCCCGGTTTTTAGCTTATGTATTCGCTCAAGCTCTTGTACGGTAATTACTTTATCAGTTGCTGCTATATCAAGGCCTTGTCCGGCAACCATACCCTGAAGGCCTGATGCGTGGGCAAGTGTAGCAATCATTTTTACTTGTGTTTGCGATGAGCATTCAAACTTGTGATTCGCAATAAGCTCAAAAGCAAGAGTTTGAAGAGCATCACCGGCTAAAATTGCACTTGCCTCGCCAAACTCTATATGGCAAGTAGGGCGTCCACGGCGTAAGTCGTCGTCGTCCATTGCTGGTAAGTCATCATGGACTAATGAATAGCTATGAATACACTCAATTGCAGCAGCAAGTACGTTTAAGTCTTGATGGTTTGCGCCGAGCATTTTACCTGTGGCATAAACTAAAAATGGACGTAATCTTTTACCGCCATTAAATAATCCATACTGGGTGGCGTTCTTTACCGTTTCTTCTGTATCGAGAGGCTGATTAAAATGCTGCTGTAAGGTCGCTACTACATCTTTTTGAGCACGTTCAATATGATTTTTTATGCTCACAGCTATTCCATATCATTATCAAAATTTGTAAGTACTGACTTTTCGCCATTCCCCATCAAAACTGATACTTTTTGTTCTGCTTGCTGTAATTTCCCTGATGAAGCACTTGCTAATGCAATTCCACGCTCAAATTGCTTTAACGATTGCTCAAGCGATAAGTCACCTTGTTCCATGTCACTAACGATTGTAGATAATTCTTCTAGTGCTTGTTCGAAACTTAAGTTTTCAGGTTTTTTAGTCGCCATCTTTATTTCAGCTTACATAATAAATTTAGGGGTCAATTTTAGGGGGAATGCTAAACTAGGTCAAAGGATGATATTGGTTTTTTACCTTTATAACGTTAAATTATATTTCAAGTGCATTAATAAAGCCTTAATAGCGTCTGTTGGTTTAATAAATCAATTGATAGTTAGGTAGCCCTTATAACTTGATCTAAGATAGTGCTAAAGGCTGCTTTTTATGTTTATTTATAAAAATGGCTTAAGCAATTCAATATGTTGCCGATAAGCAGTTAATAATAAAAATTTATGATAAGGCCATTAAGCATGAAACTTCTGGAGGAAATGTGGATTTAGCAACCATAATTGGGATCCTAGGCGCAATTGGCTTAATTGTCATGTCTATGTTTATGAGTAGTAGCGGTGAAATGGCTATGTTTTACAATACCCCGTCTGTGGTTATTGTATTTGGTGGTTCACTCTTTATTGTTTTATCAAACTTCACCATGTCGCAATTTTTGGGGATAGGTAAAGTTGTTGCCAAAGCGTTTATGTTTAAAATCGAAACGCCAGAAATACTTATCGAAAAAGCAGTAGAACTTGCGGATTCAGCTCGTAAAGGCGGTTTTTTAGCACTCGAAGAAGCTGAAATTCCAAACCCCTTTATGCGCAAAGGCGTCGATATGCTCGTTGATGGCCATGATGCAGATGTAGTTCGCGCTACACTTCAAAAAGATATTTCTCTAACTACGACTCGCCATGAATTGGGCGCGGGTTTATTTAAGTCGTTAGCTGATATAGGGCCTGCAATGGGCATGATTGGTACTCTAATTGGTTTGGTTGCAATGTTGTCTAACATGGATGACCCAAAGGCAATTGGTCCGGCAATGGCAGTAGCACTATTAACAACTTTATATGGCGCGTTTTTAGCCAATGTTGTGGCAATTCCTATTCAGGTAAAACTTGAACTGCGTAAAGACGAGGAAGCGATGAATCAGCGTTTAATTTTGGATGCTATTTTAGGTATACAAGATGGTCAAAATCCAAAAGTAATCGAAGGTATTTTGAAAAATTACTTAGCTGAATCTAAACGTAAAGTAGATACCGAGGAGTAACTATGTCTGATCAAGAGTGCAAATGTCCACCACCAGGTCTACCTGCATGGATGGGAACGTTTGCCGATTTAATGTCACTGTTAATGTGCTTTTTTGTACTCTTGCTCGCGTTTTCAGAAATGGATGTACTTAAGTTTAAACAAATTGCGGGCTCTATGAAGTTTGCTTTTGGTGTGCAGAATAAAATTGAAGTAAAAGACATCCCTAAAGGGACCTCTGTTATTGCCATGGAGTTTACCCCAGGCAAACCAGAGCCAACCCCAATAGAAACCATTCAGCAGCAAACAGTCGAAATGACTCAACAAATGTTAGAGTTTCAGGCTGGCGATGAAAGCTCAGCAGGCGGCAGGCAAGAGCAGCGCGGGGATAAACGCGGTGGCGAATCTCGTAGTACCTCACAAGAAGAATCTTCTGAGCAAGCAACTTCAGCAGCCGATCAGGAGCAAACTAACGAGCTTGTTAAAAAGATAGCGCAGCAGCTTGAAAAGCAAATAATCGATGGCGCAATTGAGCTTGAGTCTTTAGGGCAGCAAATAATTATTCGCATTAGAGAGAATGGTTCATTTCCTTCAGGTAGTGCATTTTTACAACCTAAGTTTAAACCTATAATTCAAGATATCGGTGTGCTGTTAAAAGATGTACCCGGTGAAATAACAGTATCTGGCCATACAGATGATTTTCAGGTATCGAATGAGTTATATATTAATAATTGGGACCTATCATCAAAGCGTGCTGTAGCCGTTGCAAGTGAACTGCAAAAAGTCCAAGGATTTGATAAAACCCGAATGATGGTGGTTGGTCGAGCTGAAACACGACCACTTGTACCGAATGACACCGATGAAGATCGCCGCAGGAATCGCCGAGTAGAAATATCTATATTACAAGGTAAAGCAAAAGAGTCAGCTCCTATAGATGTAAGATAACTTTTATTGGCAAACACACTTATTTATCATAAAGTATGCTTTCTTTAACAAATGTAACGGAATAGTTCATGAAAAAGGTCGATAAGTTTAGTCATATGCCAGGAAATGGCGGTGGTAATGACGATGATGAAAAAAAACTTGATTAACTCTAATGCCTGAATGGTTTTTAAAGACTATATTGATATTAGATACTAGTTGGGTGTTTATTTTAAGCCCTGCTATTTTCATCTTTTATTTTAGAAAAGATTATTTGGCCCTGCGTTTCGCTTTAATTACAGCCGCTTTTTTTTTATATGGAACCATTATTCATCCTTACTTGAAAGAGTTTGATAATGGGATTTATGTTTATCGATACCTTGTTTGGGCTTTTAATGATATTGCTTGGATGGCACTCATCGCATATCTGGGGTTAAAAGATAAGGTTTATTTATGGCAATGCGTATTAGGTCAATTGGTTGTTATTATGGCACCAATTTTACAGCTATTTAGATTAGTCGACCGCCATTTATGGGATCTTTCTTATAGTACATACATTTATAAAACCTTATTGCCATTTATTAATATAGGCACCGTTGTTGTTTGTTATCTTCCGCTTATTTATATTTTAACAAAAGACAAAAAAAGCCCAGCTAGCCAATAGTTACAAAAAGTTCCCTCCTTTAAAATAGCTGTGCTAGACTACTGTTTATATAAACAGTGATGAGCAGGCTATGAAACTCTACATTGCAGAAAAACCTTCACTTGGACGCGCTATTGCTGATGCGTTACCAAAACCACATAAAAAATATGATGGTTATATAGAAGTCGCTAATGGCGATTGTGTATCGTGGTGTATTGGACATTTGCTAGAACAAGCAGAACCCGATGATTACGATGAGCGCTTTAAAAAGTGGCAGTTTGAACACTTACCTATAATACCTGAACAGTGGAAGTTAAAAGCCAAAACCAAAACTCGCAAACAGCTCACTGTTTTAAAAAAATTAATTAAACAAGCCTCGCAACTTATTCACGCTGGCGATCCAGACCGTGAAGGCCAGCTACTAGTCGATCAAGTAATTGAAGAAGCTAAAATAAGTCAGGCTAAAAAGCAGAGTACGCAACGTTTACTCATTAGTGATTTAAACTTATCGGCGGTAAAAAAATCACTGGGTACTATGCGTTCTAATCGAGATTTTATTCCGTTAAGTGTATCTGCTTTAGCGCGCTCTCGTGCTGATTGGCTATTTGGTATGAATTTAACACGTGCATACACACTAGCTGGGCAAAAAGCAGGGTTTGGTAATGTGCTTTCGGTAGGGCGAGTACAAACCCCTATTTTAGGTCTTGTTGTTAATAGAGATAACGAAATAGCGAACTTTGTATCTAAGCCTTTTTACGATGTACTGGCGCATTTACTTACTCCAGATAACCAGCCATTCATAGCTAAGTGGGTTCCTAGTAAAGCATGTGAGCCACATCAAGATGAAGAAGGCCGAATACTTAACAAAGCACTCGCAGAAAATGTTGCTTCGCGTATTAGCAAACAAAATGCTGAGCTTACAGCGCTTGAGCAAAAACAAAAAAAACAAAGTGCACCGTTACCGTATAACCTATCTGCACTGCAAATAGATGCCGCTAAAGCCTTTGGTATGCCAGCTCAAAAAGTGTTGGATATTTGCCAAATACTTTACGAGCGACATAAATTAATTACCTACCCACGCTCGGATAACCGCTATTTACCCAAAGATCACCACCAAGATGCATCTTCTATTTTTAAAGCTATAAGTGCTAATGGTGGGCAAAGCACAGAATTGGTAAATGGGGCTGATGTAAAAAAGCGTAGTAAATGTTTTAACGATTCAAAAGTGGCTGCACACCATGCAATTGTGCCGACGGCAAAACAGTTAAAGTCAGCGAGTTTGAGCGGTGACGAAGCGAAGGTATATCAATTAATAAGCCGCCATTACCTAATTCAGTTTTATCCCGACTATATATATAACGAAACTAAAGCAGAGATAACAATTGCTGGCGGATTATTTAAAGCGAATGCAAAGCAAGATGTAAGTTTGGGCTTTAAGGTGTTAATGGGTAAGTCTGAATTAAAAGATGAAGCTACGTTACCTCCTTTAACAAAGGGTATGTCTCTTTTTTGTGATAGAGGCGAAGTAGTCGAAAAGCATACATCACCCCCTGCTTATTTTACTGATGCTACATTACTTGCGGCTATGACTGGCATTAGCCGCTACGTTAAAGATCCACAAATTAAAAAAGTATTAAAAGACACTGATGGTTTAGGTACGGAGGCAACACGTGCGGGAATAATCGAGTTGCTATTTAAACGACGATTTTTAAAACGTGAAGGTAAGTCAATTAGAGCGACCGAAACGGGACTTGCCCTTATTAGCGTTTTACCACAAGGTTTAGCGAGTCCTGATTTAACCGCAAAATGGGAATCGAGCTTAGGTGATATTGCGCAGCAAGTAATGAGTTATCAGCAATTTTTGCAACCGTTACTTGCAGACTTAAATGGGTTTGTAGAATTAGCAGCAAACTGCGATAGCAATGCATTTGCAAGGTTACCAAAAACCTCAGCTAAAAAACGTTTTGCTAAACGAAGTGGAAAAGCAACGTCTAAAAAATCGAGTTATAAAAAAAGCTCAGCAGCAACTTAACGCTGAGCTATTTAAAACAACGTTTTATTGGTTAAACAAAGCAACAGCAGCGTTACTCATTGCTTTTATTCCGGTAGGAATTGCAACTTTGTAATCAGGTGCAAATTTACTAGAGTGTAGGGAAGGGAGTATTTCACCTGTTTTTATTGAATCCGCGTATTGTGCTTGGTTTACACCACCTAGCCAAAATAAGGTAATAGGGATGTTTTCATCAGTGCGTCCGTATAAGCCAAAGTCTTCACCCGCCATTACAGCTTGTGTTTCAAGCACATTAGTATCACCAATTGCGCTTGCGATAGACTGTCTAACAATGTCTGTTTGTGCAGGGTTATTATAAGTAGATGGAATAGATTCATCTTCATGTACATATACTACAGGGTAGTTTGATTCATTTAGGCCAGCACTTTGTGCCATACCTGCCGTGATTCGTTTTATTGCAGCTATTTGAGCGCTTCTTACATCGGGGTTATAGCTTCTGAGAGTGAGTTGTAACTTTACTTCATCCGAAATAACATTATGTTTTGAACCACCATGAATAGAACCAACCGTAATAACCGAAGGCTCTAGCGGTGATAGTTCTCGGGAAGTAATTGTTTGCAGAGCAAGTACAGTGCGTGCAGCTATAACTACAGGATCTATAGTTGTATGCGGATAAGCACCATGACCACCTTTACCTTTTATTGTAATATCGACAGAATCGACACTTGCCATAGTGTATTCGTTTTTCATTGATATCTTACCAGCGGGGACGCTAGCACTTACATGCAAAGCAATTATATGATCAGGTTTTGCATATTTACTAAATAGTCCTTCGCTTAGCATGGCTTTTGCACCACCGCCCACTTCCTCGGCTGGCTGTGCAACCATCATCAAAGTGCCTTTCCATTGATCTTTGTGTGCTATTAATTGCTCAGCAGTACCAATAAAAGAGCTCATGTGAATATCGTGGCCACAACCGTGCATTACACCTACTTTCGCACCATGTTCGTCTATGACTTTAACTTTTGAGGCATAGGACTTTCCTGTCTGCTCTATAATAGGTAAACCATCGGTGTCTGTACGGATCATCACGGTTGGACCGCTTCCGTTTTTATAAATGCCAACAACACCAAAACCACCTACATTGCTTGTTACTTTGAAACCCAGCTGAGTTAATTTATCCGCTATTTTATTACCCGTTTCTTGTTCGTGATAAGAGAGCTCTGGCGATTGGTGTAAATCGAGGTAAAACTTTTCTATAGCTGGCATGGTTTTGCTTAAATTTAAATCGAGTCCATTTGCCTGCACAAATGGGCTTGCTAATAAAAGTACTGCACTTAAGTAAGTTAGTTTCATGTTTTCCCTCATTGTTGAATATGTATACCGAGTGATTTAGGTATATGACTTGTAATTATTATGTTCACCACCATATAAAAACCTAAATAGATGAATATGGCAATCAATTCAATGAGCAACATAGTTAGTATTAATGCGCAAAACCTTCAACAAGTACTCGGTGAAACATCACAGCAAAAATTGGTGTTGCTTAACTTTTTCTCTCCTCAAAGTCCTGACTGCATCGGGCAGGCTGCAATTTTAGATAAAGTAGCGGCTGAATATGCAAGCTATATAGTAGTAGCAAACCTAGATTGCGATGCAGAGCAAGCTCTTGCTTCTCAACTGGCGCAACAAGTTGGCCTTCAAACACTGCCTACGCTTGTATTATTAAAAGATTCTGCACCAGTAGATTTACTTGCAGGTGTTCAGAGTGAGGCACAAATACGCGAAGCCTTAGCAAAGCATTTACCTGCGCAACAAGACTTACTGTTAGAGCAAGCAAAACAAGCGTTATTAAAGTCAGATTTAAATGCTGCATTTAACTATGCAAAGCAAGCTTATGAAATAGACAGCGGTAACGCACGCATCAAATTAGTGCTTGCAGATATATGTATTCAAATTCATAAGGTAGATGAAGCGCAAGCGCTTATAAATACAATAGATGCACAAGAGCAAGATGCTTACTTTAATAATATAAAAGCAAAATGCGAAGCTGCACTTGAAGCAAAAGACTCACCAGAGATTAAAGAAAAGCAACAACAGGTAGAAAAGTACCCAAATGACTTAGAATTAAAAGAAGAGCTAAGTATTTTACTCAATGAAGCTGGCAGAAAAGAAGAAGCATTGGATGTACTATTTACAGTGCTGCAAAAAGATCTGAACTTCAACGAAGCAAAACCAAGCTTTTTATCAATTATTGCCTCTTTACCCGATGGCGATGCACTTGCAGCTAAGTATCGTCGCAAGTTATATAGTATTTTATATTAGACTCTACTAACTATTACTTTTGAGAAGCACCTATATAAGGTGCTTTTTGCATTTTTAGGGTTTTAATTAAAAGCTTTAGCATGGCTTAGCTATGTAAAAACAAGAGTTATCAACAGGGTTTTGTGAATAACTTGTGCTTATCGTGTGTGCTTGCTTGGGGCTTAATTTTAATTACTATTTTATGCAAATAACGCTTGCGTAAAATCCGCCGCTCCCTATAATGCGACCCCACTGAGACGGGAAACGCCGAAGCATAGCGAGGCACGAACTACTCAGAGAGTTAAATAAAACTTCGGTTTTAAATTGTCGAAAGAAAGTTTAAAACTAAGTGT
>NZ_JADYXB010000036.1:0-42469 GCF_015864485.1 Pseudoalteromonas sp. SWN166 | reverse complement strand
GGAAGTCAGGGCTCAATCTACGTCACAGCATTTTCACACTCTGGTTGGGTACGAGCTCACTGTCTTCCCGATGTGACAAGTGCTAGCTAAACACTCATCAAGAAGAGATACAAGGTTGGGTTGAGTAACACGAAACCCAACGGATCGCCAATGCAATGAGCACACCTAAAGCTAGTTATATGTAGTGTTTTTGTAGGCGCTTAGCTTGCTGGCGCGTCGGGCTAACTTATTTTTTCTTTCCAAACAATATGTTATTAACTTAATTATATGGCTGATAGTTTTGTTATATTAAAAACTGAGATATGCTAGCTTAAAATTTTTAAGCTATTTTAAAAGGATTTTATACGATGATTGTTGAAGATATTTCAGCTGAAAAAAAGAGTGATGGATATACGCCATATTTTCTCAGCGCAACAGACGAAGCTGAAATTGATAAAGATGTATCGAATGTTTTTGACCAAGTAATTGCATCAGATAAAGCATACAATATAGCGATAACAGGGCCATATTCATCTGGAAAATCTAGCTTTGTAAGCTCATATAAAAAGAATAATACTGAGTTTTCTGATTCGTCAATTGATGTTTCACTAGCTTCTTTTCAGGTTGATGAAATGGTGGTTGGGGAAGAAGCTCTAAATAAGCCAGATGTGTTTGCAAATATAGAAAAAAGTATTATTCAACAAATTATTTATAAAGTGCCTTCTTCAACAATTCCAAAATCTCGCTTTAGTAAATTAGCTACTTCCAAAGATACTACCAAGTGGAAGAGCTACATATTTGCTTCGCTTTGGCTTCTGTCTATTTTTTATATTTTTAATCCAAAAAGTTATATTTTTATTGATCCTATTAGGCCAATACTTGGGAAATATTTAGAGTTTTTTAACATTGGTTTATCCTTAGTTATGCTTGTAGGTTGCCTGCTTGGTATTGCATTTATATTTAAGTATTTAAAGAGTACCCTACCACTTTCTAAAATCAGCTATTTAAACCCGACCAGTGCAGAAATCAGTTTTTTTTCAGAATCGGACTCTGTATTAAATAGGACCCTTGATGAACTGGTGTATTTCTTTTCTAGTTCACAATACAATAAAGTGATATTTGAGGATTTAGAAAGGTTAAATAAGCCTGAGATTTTTACAAAACTACGTGAAATAAACATCATTTTAAATAATAGTGATGCAGTCAGAGAGAAGCATAAAAAAGGGGTTAAGTTTATTTATGTAACTAAAGACGATTGCTTTTCAGCTACAGAAAGAACTAAATTCTTCGATTTTATTCTACCCATAATTCCGATTATTCATTCAAATAACTCATATGATAAAATTCTTGAATTAATTTCTACAATTAAAAATGAAAAACTTTCTCGAAGATTTTTAAGGGATGTTACTGTTTTTATTGCAGATATGAGGGTTTTGCAAAACATAGTTAACGAATTTTACTTTTACAGAAAGCTAGTTAGTCATGATCAAAGTTTATCTGACGATAACTTATTTTCGCTAGTTCTATCTAAAAACATGTTCCCCAATGAATTTGAGCTTCTTCAGCAAAATAGTGGGAATATATTTTCTGCTTTTGATACATCAAAAATAAAAAAAGAAGTAGTTGAATGTAAAAAAGCAATTATTCGTGAGTGCGAAGAAAAAATTGAAAAAATTCAAAATGCGATAAAATTTACTGAAGATGAGTATGAAGCGCTCATAAGATGGAAGCTTCAAATAATTACAAGGCAATACCCTGGACTGCGTGGTTGGAAATTTGGACAAGAGACTATTAATAGTAACGATTATGATTCTGTTTTAGTCAGTTTGCGAGAAGGTCTTGAACTAAAATTGTCTGACTATGGCACACTAGTATCATTAGCTGAAAATGATGAATATTTGGAGATCCAAAGTTACTTAGAAAAGCTAAAGATGCTAGATGAGCCGAATGAAAAAGTTGAGCAACTTAATCGTAAAATAAATGAAATTTCAATATTAATAAGCAAAGTTGAGAGTGCTTCACTCAAGGAAATGTGTTCTCTTTTTGAGGAGGAAAGAGAAAATCTTACAGGTTATAAATCAGATCATATTATTCACTACTTGTTGCGTGAAGGATATATCTATGAGGACTATCAAAAATATATTTCAATATTTTATGAAGGTGAATTAACTCGAAATGACTTTAACTTTAGAAACAATATTGTTTATGGGAAGAGGCCTAATTTTGAATATTCATTAAACAATCCTGCAGGCATTGTTGAATTACTAGATGAAAATAGCTTTTCGCAAACCGCTATTCTGAACTTTGATCTTTTTGAATATTTAATCTCCGAAAAACACTCATTTTTAAACCAAATCTGCATCATATTAGATAACAATCCTAAGCTTCTTATTGAGTTTATCGATAAGTTAGAAAGTAGTAAGTTTATTGATATATCATCAATGCTCGAAATTTTAGTATCCAATAGGCTTAATTTTTTAGAGTTAAGTAAGAGTTATACCGATAAGTTTGGGCAGTGGTGCTTTAAATTATGTAAGAGTAAAGGTTTTTCTAATGTAGATTTTAATCATTATCTTTTTTTGGCGAATCATTTAAATGAAAATACCAAAATTGTTGTAGAAATAGCAGGCGAATCAAAGAGGCTGAGAGAAGTAATTCTGGAAAATATATTTTCTCTTGACCCTTTGTTTGAGTATGTCGAATTTGATCATAAAAACGATGAGCAGATTGAAGTTTATACAACTATGTTTAAAGCTAGGTGCATAAGAGTTAACTCAGATAGCTTACATAGTTATTTTAAATGTGTTTATAAAAGAGAGAAATTTTCTTTAGCTTTTATCCTCAAAGCTGAAGATGAACTGCTAAGCGTAGGTATCGCTGATACTGATATACTTCAGCTTTTAGTTGTAAAGTATTGGATAGAGACCATTAAAGAGGGTATCGAGGACGAGAACTCAATAATTCACATGCTAAAGTCTGATATTGCCTTCGAAATAAAAAAGCAGTTAATAAGCAGTATACCTTTTCAACTTACACATATAACTAGCTCTAAACTAGATGAAACCACTCATTTGGAATTATCAAAACAAGATAAAGTTATACCTACTATTGAAAATTTAGTCACTATATTCGCTTATTTTGATCATGATAGTGAGTACTTTGAAGATTTTAGTATAGAAGCCGATAGGGTGGTTTCAGCTAATCTTGAAGATTTACTTTCAGAGGTCAAAATATTGAGTAATGATGATGGAAATGACAAGCTACTTTTTGATTTCACAGGTATTATTTTGTTTAATATTGGAAAGCAATATACATTCCAGTCATTAGTTCATCCTCTGAGTAAGCATATAGACGGTTATGATTTAGATAATCTAACCGATCAGAAGTATGAGTATTTAATTAAAGAACGTTTAGTAATTTACTCTGATAAACTTAAAAGTGAACTTGAGGAAGATAGGCCTGAACTTCTTCCGTTACTAATTTCGTACAATAAAGATGAGTTTTTAGAAACAAATCAGTTTTACGATCTTAGTGATGAAACGCTTTGCTCTATTGCTAAATTAGAGGTTCTTAGCAATGCTGAAATATTGACTATTTTTGAAGGCTTAAGTGAAAGTAGTTTCTTTTCTTCTGATGAATTAGCTTCTTGTTTTGCTGATTTGTTAGTTATTCAGCCTTCTGATAAGGTATCTGATAAGTTGTTTGGGCACTTAGTTGAGTATGTAGAACCTAAATCAGATAAAGGTCAGGACTTAATTCGTGCAATGCATAATAAGTTCGATCCCATTTATCTAGTAGAATATATGACTTTTGATTGTATTCCTTTTTTCTCACTAGAAGACAGAATCCATATTTTTGAAAGTGGTGAAGTGAGCGATGAAAACAAGTTATCGGCAATTGCTAGTTTAAGTGATGAAGAGTTTAAGAGCCCTTTAATAGATACTATTTATTTAAGCTCTTTAGCTTGTGAAATGAAGTTTGATGGAGTTAAAGAAGTTAACATAATTAAGTTAGCTTCAAAACTAAATGACGACTCTGATTTAATTACATTTTTAACTTATCAAATAGACCTATTATCTGAGGATGGAGTAAAAGAAATCTGTGGTTTCTCTACAGAGCAGATTGCAAAAATTAATATAGCTAAAACTCACTTTGAATTACCTAATACAAAAGAATACGATCTCTTTTCTTCATTGATGACAGACAAAAAATTGGTTAAGAGAAAAAAAATCACTAAAACAGATAAAATTAGAGTTGATTTAAATAACTCATAAATAGCATGTACTCGGTGGTAATTTTTATTTAAATTACCACCAACCTCAACTGGACCAAACCATCTAAGCCCCACACTGCCTAATCCCAGCTCGCGCATGTTTAAGCGCAATAATCTGCCCCTTACCGTTATGCGCCATAGCGAGCATATCACCGGTATTTAGACCACTTTCAACTGCGTGTTTACCCTTTAAATCACTTAACAGTGAATGCTTAATTTGCACTAGCACCTCAAGATTACAGCTGGAAGCTGCGCAGTTGATGTTTTAATAAATACTGGGTTGTTAGGTACTTCAAGTGTGTGCATAAGCCGCTCCTAATTTTATTGAGCACAACAATTAGGGTGTTTTCAAAGCTATAACGGGTGGCAAATCAAAAAGGGGTGAAATAATTTTATAAAAAATGTGGGGTTTAGTTACAATAGCCATTCGCAAATATTAAAACTTACATTTTTAGGCTGTTATGCAACTCATTGAAATAAATAAAGCGCGTTACCGTAAACATTTAAACCGTGTTATTGCAGGGTGTGGTATTGGTTTAGCTGTAGGCAGCTTGGCTATATCGCAAACGCTAATTGCTTTATTTCCTGATGAAAGTGGTAGCCATTTTCATTGGAACTTAATAGGTGTTGCTATTACTAGCGTTGGGCTTGCGTGGTTACTTAATAAATACCGTACACATAGTTTTATGACAGAAGTTGTTTATGTGTGGGAGCTTAAAAAAGCACTTAATAAAATAACCCGCAAAATGGCTAAGTTAAAAGCAGCAGGGCGCGAGGGTAATGCCGATGCGTTATTAGCGATTCATTATAGTTACGCAGGCTCTCGGTTATTGTGGCAGCTAGACGATAATCTAATCACCATGGACGATTTAGCCATTAAACAAGCTGAGCTTGAATCTGTTGCAACGCAACATAATGTAACGCTTAACGTTGAAGATTACGAAGAAAGTATTTTAAAACAGTTTTAAAACAGTTTTAAAACAGTTTTAAAACATAGGTTTTTAAATTAGTTAGAGGAGCCTTAATGAAAAAAATACTCATAGTGTGTTTAGGTAATATTTGCCGCTCGCCAACCGCAGAAGCGGTATTAAAAGCCCGAGCTAAAAAACTAGGCGTTAACGTTAAAGTTGATTCGGCAGGGACTATTGGTTACCACGAAGGTAAAACGCCTGATAGCCGCTCAATGGCAGCAGGCGAAAAACGTGGTTATAGCTTTAAAGGTATTTGTTCACGTAAAGTACGCAGTAGCGACTTTACTGAGTTTGATTTGATTTTAGCGGCCGATACGCAAAACTTAGCTGATTTAAAAGCCCAGTGCCCTGAGCATTTACGCTACAAGCTGGCGCTATTTTTAGAATATGGCGAGCAAACCCAAAGCGCTATTCCTGATCCTTATTACGGCGGCGATGATGGCTTTGAAAATGTGCTCGATTTAATTGAAGCGGCTAGCGATAAAATACTCGCTAAAATTTAATCCCTATTTTATTACTAAAGCTAAATTTAACGAGCTTTTTGTCGTATTGCACAGTGTCCCTAAAGTAAGTACATTTTATGCTTACTCAAAGGGAACTTTATGAAAATAAAAATATTACTACTCACTTTATCTATCGCTTCTTGTTCTACTTTTGCTAACGATGTTAGTTTTTCGATTGGGGGTGGCTATCCTTACTTAGTTATTCCTGAAGTGTCTTTATCGGCTAACGACGGCACACAGCGCTGGTATGCAAACTACAAAATAGGCCTTGATGATGGATTTTCAGCAGGTTTTGAACAAGCGGTAAGTGATAATAAAAAACATGCTTTTGGCGCGCTTGTAGGTGCAATTGGCGCAAGAGATACAGACCAAGAGTGTGAAAGTTCAACAAATGATGTAGCAACTGACTTTGCTAATACGCTAGGTTGTGTAATTGGCGGTATTTTTGATGATGAAACAACAAACGGCATAGGGCTTACTTATAGCTATAACTTTAACGGGTTGAATAGTGCCGGTTTTAGATTAGAGCTAGATGTGGGCTATGGCAAAACAAGCGACAGCAACGAAGAAAGAGCTGATGGCGGTATTAGCGTAAGTTACGAATTTTAACTACGTGAGTTTTGTATTAGTTAGTTTAAAAAAAAGGCGCATAAAGCTGTCTCTTGATCACAAGTCTGGCTCAAGAGATTTTGCTAAATCGTAGCCTTCCAGGATGGCTTGTAACTTAAGCCATCCTTGCCATAACACTTTCACAGATGCACGCCCTGTGCGCTTGGTATCTTTCCAGCCTCCTAACTTTGCCAGTTCCTGATACGCCCATGACATATTTGGAGCAGTTTCAGGCAATGGTGTTTTTATTCTCTTTAACCACAATAACTTCCATGCTTTGGGAGATAACAGTTGTTCACAACTTGGAGAATCAGGCTGCTCATTGGTGAACTTTAGTTGCAATATTCGCGTCGCAATAAAGCCATTAATCGTCACCAATCTTTCCATGTTACCTTGGCTTTGAAGGCGTAAACTTTCGATATCCGTACCATCACTTTTCCAGACTTTATGGTATTCCTCTACAAGCCAACGGTGCTCATAGTAGGTGATGATAGCTAAGGCGTCTTCTTTGCTGGTGACTGGTTCACTGGTTAATAGGTGCCAGCTTAAGCCGTTCTTAGCGTTTCCTCGCTCTGCACAGCCGACATAGTAAACTGGGAGGGAGTGTCCTTTCTTATTGTAAGGCGCTTTGAGTGTCACTGGCGCATAGGTGATATCCAGTGTTGCGCTTCGGGCTTTTCTTCCTCCTTTTTGTGCAATGTGGATGTGTTTGGTGCCTGCACTCATCAGCTCGCTTGCAAACGCATAGAGCTTATCCTCACCTTCTTCAATATGACGACTTTGCATCGAGCGTACGACGAATCGTTGCTGCTCGGTTAGTTTATACTGCAAGTATTCGTAGATGTCCGCTTCGCGGTCACACACCGATATCACGTTCGCCATTTGTCCTTGCAGCCGCTCTGCCATCGCTCGTGACGCTGACTCCCACTTGTAACTTTCTTTTTCTTCGTAAGAAGTCGTCGCGTGTTTTTCTCTTTTTCCAATCGTGTTGATATCACGACTCCAGCGAGACTGTTCAATTAATCCCACAACTTGCTTTGTGTCTGGCGCAAACAGTAATACGCTATGAGCTAACAAGCCTCGTTGTTTTGCTCCTCGTCCGACATGACCCAAATCATCTCGAATGGAGGAATGTTTATAAACTAGTGTGGTCGTGTCTTCTAATGCGAGCAATAAGTTATGACTTTTTGCTTGTTCAACCGTGGCTTTAAAGCCTGACTCTGCTATAGCCGTTGCGTCAATATTCTCGTTGCGAATAAAGCGGTAGGCACCTTCCATATCGGCGGGGGATTGAGTGATGTTCACAAGTGGTTTTCCTGGTTCATTTGCAAGCGTTGATGCTAACTTTACCAGACGCGCTGTTCTTCTTGGATCACCTAAGTCCGATTTACCGAATTGTTGTTTTGCCCAATGAGTATGTTCGTTAATCATAATGTGCCCTCAAACAAGATTTGAAGATCTGATCATGACATTGAGATTTAGTTCAAAAAAATCCCCGCTAATTTCTTAGCAGGGATTTGTGTATAAGAGACAGCATAAAGCGCCTTTTTTAATGAACCGCTTTTAGTGGCGGTTAATTTTAAAGTCGAGTTGTACCTGAGAAATAGCGCTAATGGGTTTGCCATTTTCGAACTTTGGTGCGTAACGCCATTGCTCAACGGCTGCTTGGGCTGACTTTTCAAATGCGTTGCCACCTTCAGAACTAAGCACTTTTAGGTTTTTTACAAAGCCTGCAGTGTCTACCTCAAACTCCATAACAACGCTACCATCGGTACTAAATCTGGCTTTATGCGCTGGGTATTTAGGATTAACACGATAGAGAGGTGTTTGCTCTTGCGATTCTTTCCATGGCACCATTTGAGCGATAGCTAGGCAATGTTTAGTTGCTTCTTCGCTTTTACCTTGTTTTTCGTACAGACCCACAAGTTTTGAATGAGCAGTTAGCTCAGCACTGTGATCAAAGCTTAAGTTATCGTCAAATGCAGTAACTATATTATTTAAGCGCTCAATTGCTCGGTTATATTTTTTGCTACCTTCGGCAAATGCGGCTATTAAAAAATTAGCTTTAATTTGCTCTACCGAGCTACTCGGAATATTTTCACGGTAGTATTCGTCGGCTTCTTCTAGGTAGTTTTTAGCTTCGCGATATTTTTTAGAACTAAACTTTTTAGCCAGTAGCGTTGCCGCTTCTAGTTTCATGTCGGCTACAAACTTAGGCTTATTTTGTGTTTTAGCTATTTCAATTACTTGTTCTAAAAAGTTAGCTGCTTGATATGCCGATGTTGTGTAGTTAGCTTGGCCGAGCAGTGCATCAACTGTTTCTATTGATTGTTTGCCGTGGTTTGCAGCTAAAATAGTATGAGCTTCGTTATAAAGTGTATAACGCTGCTCGTTTAGCTCATCGTCGTAGCCTTTAATGGCTTTAGCGTAATTAATAGCTAAGTTGGCAGTATTGTCGTCGCTTTTACCGTAAACGGCTTTACCTGATGTGTAAGCAAGTTTGGCAGTTTGTTGTACGTTTTTGTTTACTTTAACTGCTGCTAAATAGCTTTGGTATGCCTGGCTAAATAACGCTTGAGGATCGCTTGCTTGGCTGGCGAGTGCTGTAGTACTTAAAGTTGTTGCGCTTAGAGCAGATAAACTTAAGCCTATAAATAAAGCGAGTTGCTGACGTTTCATAATAATCCCTATTGACTTTTAAATTGAAATTAGGTTGACGTAATTACAATTGTTTTCTTATTAATATAATTCTTGGCTGAATGGTAAAACTACTTAAAGCCGTTCAAAATACAGTTCAGCTTGAGTTGTTGCATTTACAGGTTTTCCATTTTTAAACTTTGGAGCGTAACGCCATTGTTTAACAGCGGCTATCGCTGATTTTTCAAACGCTTTAGAACCTTCAGAGCTAATAACCTTAGGATTTTTCACAAAGCCATGGGTATCAACAGTAATCTCTAATATAACTATTACATGACTTTTAGTTTCACCGCGAGGGTATATAGGCTCGGTTATGTAGAGTGGATTTTGCTCTGAGGTGTTTTTCCAGTGCGTATTTTTAGCAAAGGCTAAGGCGTGTTTAGTCGCTTTATCGCTTTCATCTTGTTTTTCATATAGCTGAACTAAGCCAGCATGCGCATTAAGCTCAAAGCTTTGATCTAAATTTTTATATTTATCAAATAAGCCAACTATACGGTTTAGCCTTTTAGTTGCTTTGTCGTAATCTTTACGGCCACTCTCAAATGAAACCATTAAAAAGTCAGACTTTATACGCTCTACTGCATTATCAGGTAGCTGGGCTTGGTAATATTTATCTGCATCTTGAGCGTATATTTTCGCTAAAGAATATTCGCTATGGCTAAACCCATAAAGTAATGTTTCTGCAGCTTCAAATTGCATATTGGCGACAAGGCCTGGGTTATTTTGTAATTCAGCGATTTTGATGAGTTGCTTAAAGTTTTTGACTGCGGTATCTGATTTATTCGTATGAGTGGCTTTGGCTAGTAGCGTATCCATAGTCTCTATTGAGTTTTCACCATAGTTTTTAACTAAAATACGGTGGGCCTGTGAATACAAATCAAACCGTTTCTCTTCATTGCCATTCCCTATAACCATAATGTTCTTTGCAGTATAATTATTGATGGCTTCGGCGTAGTTAATAGCAAGCTTTGCCGTTTCATTGCTATTTTCTCCATATAGAGCGAGCCCTTTTTGATAGGCAAGTTGTGCTTCTTTTTCAGCTTGTTCTTTGGCTGCAACAAATGCTGAGTCAGTTTCTTCGGCGTTTGCAGATACAACTTGAATGCTATTTACTTGGTTTGCGAAAGTGGAGTTAGCAAAGGCTAATAAGCTTAATCCTATCGATATGGCGAGCTGTTGGTGCTTCATAATAATCCCTATTATTTATTAGCCCATAAAATTACCAAAACTATCAAGGCCTGTCATTATTTTAGGTAAATTAAAGTAAACAAGCGAGGTTGTAATATTCGGGTTATTAATTGCTTAACAATCATTGAAAATAACGCCTGTCGTCGCCATATATTTGCCATAAACAGTCTTGTACTACGGTGTATTCATCCTATCTTGTGATATTATCACTTTATTATCGTGTCGTAGTTATTTAAATATTTGGATTTGTCGTGGCGCAAGTAAGAGCAAGAGTCCAGCTTAATGTTGGCAAAAATAGTGATATCCCTGCAGAAATAATCTCATTTACTGATTTAAAAGATGGTAAAGAACATATTGCTATGGTGTTTAACAACGCTGATACAGAGCAAGATGTACCGCTTATTCGTATGCATTCTGAGTGTTTAACAGGTGATGTATTTTACTCATCGCGTTGTGATTGCGGCGAGCAGCTAAATGAATGTATTGAAATGATGCACGAGCAAGGCGGTATTTTATTGTATTTACGCCAAGAAGGTCGTGGCATTGGTTTATACAACAAAATTGATGCTTACGTATTGCAATCGCAAGGTATGAACACCTACGAAGCTAATAATCATTTAGGCTTTGCTGATGATTTACGTGACTTTTCGGATGCTGTGTTAATGCTTAATGCGCTTAATTTAAGCCACGTTAAATTAATGACCAATAATCCTAAAAAGCTTAACGCATTAAAAGATGCCGGTATTAATGTTGACTCGGTTGTGGGCACGCATGCGCACATTAAAGCGGGTGTTGCGGGTAATAAATCGTACCTAGAAACAAAAATTAAGCATGGCGCGCATATGTTAGATATTAAGAAAATTAAAAAACCTTAATCATTTAATTACGTTTCGTCTATTAATACCCCCTCACGCCAAGTTATACTTGGCGTGTTTCGTTTTAAATTAAGAGCAAGTATGTCTACACAATTACGAATTTTTAAAGCCGATGCAGGGCTAAAGTGGTTAAAAGCCGGATGGCTTATTTTTAAAACCCAGCCAGCAACCTTTATTTTTATGCATTTATTTATTGGCATTGTAGGGCTGCTGTCTTTATTTTTACCTTTACTGCAAGTTGTGGCAGCGCTAGCTACGCCATTTTTAACCGCAGGCTTTTACCAAGCGGTGCTTAGTAAGCAGCAGGGCGGAAAAATTATGCTAGCCGATATTCTCAAGCCATTTACGGCTAAGGGAAATCGTTTAGGGTTACTACGTTTAGCACTTTACCAAATGGGTGCGGGCATTTTAATGGCGCTACTCGCTAATGGCTTATTTGCCGATGCAGTGGCTGTTATGAGCCAACCAGGACTTGATCCAAATGTAGCACTTGAGCAAATGCTTGATAGTATTTCGGGCGCGAATGTCATTTTGTTTTTTATGGCAATGCTAATTTACTTAACAGCGTTTGCTTACGCTGTACCGCTTGTTTATTTTAGTAAAGAAACACGTATTTTAACGGCACTTAAAAAATCGTTAATGGTGTTTTATCATAACATTTTGCCACTTGGCGTTTTTGGCCTTATTTGCGCATTATTTATGGCGCTTTCGATGTTCTTATCGTTCTTACCACTGTTGATTTTAATGCCAATTTGCTACATTAGCTTTTTTGTATCTTATCAAGCCATTTTTATGCCTGTTGTACCACCAAGTGACGACATTAATGTTAAGCCACTTAGCAGTGAAACAAGCGGGCGTTTTGACGCTTAATGGATGATAAATTAAAGCAAAAACTAAAAAACTATGTACTTTGGTTACTAGGGCGCCAAGAATATTCGCGTCGTGAGTTAACGCTTAAGCTACAGCAAAAAGAAGCTACAGAAGAGTTTATTGAAACGCTGCTTGATTGGTGCGAAAAGCATAATTTTATTAACGAGCAGCGATACTGTGAAGGCTTTGTAAGAAAACACATATTTAAATGCCACGGGCTTAAGCGAATACAAAGCGAAGCTATGGGCAAAGGGATTGATCGTTCGCTACTTGAATTGGTAGTTGAAGAGCTTGAAGTAGATTGGTTTGAGCTTGCGCAGGATGCGTACAATAAAAAATATTCGAATACACCGGCCGATCTCGATTACAAAGACAAAGCTAAGCGCGTGCGCTACTTAATGTATCGGGGTTTTAGCTACGATGAAATTAATTTTGCAATGCAAGCACAGTAAATACAGGTGAGACTTTCAAATGCAGCACATGACTACCGCACAAATTAGGCAACAGTTTTTAGACTTTTTTGCCAGCAAACAACACCAAGTTGTACCTTCAAGCTCGCTTATTCCGGGTAACGATGCCACGTTGTTATTTAACAATGCCGGCATGGTGCAATTTAAAGATGTATTTTTAGGCGCAGAAAGCCGCCCTTATACACGTGCGACTAGCTCGCAGCGCTGTGTACGTGCTGGCGGTAAGCATAACGATTTAGAAAATGTGGGCTACACTGCTCGCCACCATACATTTTTTGAAATGTTAGGTAACTTCAGCTTTGGTGATTACTTTAAGCAAGAAGCTATTAAGTTTGCATGGGAGTTTTTAACTGAAGAAGTAAAACTACCAAAAGAAAAGCTTTTAGTAACTATTTACCACGATGACGAAGAAGCGTTTGAATACTGGTCAAAAGACATTGGCTTATCTGAGGATCGTATTATTCGTATTGCTACCTCAGACAACTTTTGGTCTATGGGGGATACCGGTCCGTGTGGTCCGTGTTCTGAAATATTTTATGATCATGGCGAACACATTTGGGGCGGACCTCCGGGCTCTCCAGAGGAAGACGGCGACCGTTTCATCGAAATTTGGAACCTTGTATTCATGCAGTACAACCGTCAAAGCGACGGCACAATGTTGCCTCTACCTAAGCAATCTGTTGATACGGGAATGGGCCTTGAGCGTATTTCTGCTATTTTGCAGGGCGTGCATTCAAACTACGAAATTGATTTATTTCAAGGCTTAATTGCCGCTGCTGCAAGTGTTACTAATGCACAAGACATGGACGATAAATCACTACGCGTAGTGGCGGATCATATTCGTTCGTGTGCGTTTTTAATCTCAGACGGTGTTATGCCATCTAACGAAGGCCGTGGTTATGTACTGCGCCGTATTATTCGTCGTGCTGTGCGCCACGGTAACAAGTTAGGTGCACAAGGTTCGTTTTTCTATAAATTAGTTGCTGCGCTAATTGAGCAAATGGGTCAAGCGTACCCTGAGCTTGCTAAGCAACAAGAAATTATTGAAAAAGTATTACGCATTGAAGAAGAACAGTTTGGTAAAACACTTGAGCGTGGCTTAGCTATTTTAGAAGAAAGCTTAAGCGACCTTAAAGGCGATATTATACCGGGCGACTTAGTATTTAAACTTTACGATACGTATGGTTTCCCTGCTGATTTAACAGCCGATGTTGCGCGTGAGCGCCAGATGACAATTGATCATCAAGGCTTTGAAGAGTGTATGGCTGTACAACGTAAAACAGCGCAGCAAGCAGGTAAATTTGGTGCAGATTACAATGACCAATTAAAATCAGATAAACACACTGATTTTAAAGGTTACGACAGTACACATTACAGCGCGACCGTTATTGAAATTTTTGCCGGTGGCGAAGCTGTTCAGTTATTAGAAGATGGTCAACAAGGTATTGTAGTACTAGACCGCACACCGTTTTACGCTGAATCAGGCGGTCAAACGGGTGACACGGGTACTATTACAGTTGCTGGTGGCGAATTTAATGTTACTAATACCACTAAGCTTGGTAATGCTTTTGCTCACCACGGTACTGTACAAGGCCGTATTGGTGTTAATGACAAAGTTGACGCAACTATTGATGATACGCGCCGCGACAGCATTAAGAAAAACCACACAGCTACGCATATTTTACACGAAGCATTACGCCAATTATTAGGTGACCATGTAGGCCAAAAAGGCTCGCTTGTTCAGCCTGATCGTTTACGTTTTGACTTTTCGCATTTTGAAGCGGTTACTAAAGATGAGCTACGTGAAATTGAGCGTGTAGTTAATGACGAAATTCGTCGTAACTTTGCACTTAATACTGAGCTTATGGCTATTGATGATGCTAAAGCGAAAGGTGCTATGGCATTGTTTGGCGAAAAGTACGATGACGAAGTACGTGTAGTTACTATTGGCGACTACTCTATTGAGCTTTGTGGTGGTACTCACGTTGAGCGCGCTGGCGATATTGGTTTATTCAAAATTGTATCTGAAAGCGGTATTGCCGCAGGTGTTCGCCGTATTGAGGCCGTAACTGGTGCAGATGCTGTAGCGTACGTTAGCGAGCAAGAGCAACAACTTAGCGATGTTGCAGCTTTAGTTAAAGGCGATAGCGCATCGGTACTTGAAAAAGTAACTGCGTTGCTTGAAAAATCTAAAGGCCTTGAAAAGCAAATTGCACAGCTTAGCGATAAGCTAGCAAGTGCAGCGGGCGCGTCTTTACTTGATTCGATTGTTGAAATTAATGGCGTTAAGCTACTTGTAGCAAACGTTGAAGGTACTGAATCTAAAGCGCTTCGCGGTATGGTTGATGACCTTAAAAACAAGATTGGCTCAGGTGTTATTGCACTGGGTGTTGCCAGTGGCGACAAAGTAAGCCTAATTGCCGGTGTAACGAAAGACTTAACAGGCAAGGTAAAAGCCGGTGAGTTAGTTAACCATATGGCAGGTCAAGTAGGTGGTAAAGGTGGCGGACGTCCAGATATGGCACAAGCCGGTGGTAGTGAACCACAAAACCTTGCTGCTGCACTAGATAGCGTTACAGCTTGGTTAACTGAGCGTACTTAAGCCTAAGTGGCGCTTATTGTTCAAAAATTCGGTGGCACTTCGGTCGGCTCAATAGAGCGAATTGAAGCAGTCGCCGACCTTGTTGTTAAAACCAGACAACAAGGACATCAAGTGGTTGTGGTTCTCTCTGCTATGTCGGGAGAAACCAACCGCTTAATTAACCTCGCCAAACAAATTGATACTCGCCCGAGTAGCCGTGAACTAGATGTACTTATTAGCACCGGAGAGCAGGTTTCTGTATCACTGCTTGCTATGGCTATTATCAAACGTGGCCACTCAGCGGTGAGCTTATTAGCCGATCAAGTCAATATTCAAACCGACAACATGTTTGGTAAAGCCCGTATTGAAGAGGTTGCTGCTACGCGCTTAAAGCATGAGCTTGAGCATAATCGTATTGCTATTATTGCTGGGTTTCAGGGACGTGATATTGAGGGCAATATTACAACGCTTGGACGCGGCGGCACCGATACATCGGCTGTAGAAATAGCAGCGGCTATAAAAGCCGACGAATGCCAGATCTATACAGACGTTGACGGCGTATATACTACAGATCCTCGTGTTGAACCAAACGCGCGCAGAATGAGCCAAGTTACTTTTGCCGAAATGCTGGAGCTGGCAAGTTTAGGCGCAAAAGTTTTGCATATTCGCTCGGTAGAAGCTGCAGGTAGACACAATGTGCCACTTAGGGTGCTTTCTAGTTTTAATCCTGATGAAGGCACATTAATAAGTTTTGAGGAGAACGATATGCCAAGCAAGGTGGTATCGGGGATTGCGTTTAATTGTGACGAATGTTTAATTAAAGTAGATGGTGTGCCAAGCGGTACGCAATATCTTTCAAAAATATTGAAACTTTTTGCTGATAATGGCATCGAAATAGATATGATTAATCAAGTTAATCATATCTTTGAAAAAATAGACTATGCTTTTACTGTGCACTCGAATGATTATCTGCAAGCACTTGAATTATTGAGCGAAGATCAAGCTCAACTCAGTGCTCAAAATATAAGCGGATTACCAACAGTAGCTAAAGTTTCTGCTGTTGGAATGGGTATGAAATCGCATTCTGGTGTAGCAAGTTTATTTTTTGATGCATTAGCGCAGGAAAATATTAATGTAGTTTTAGTCTCGACTTCTGAGATTAAAATTTCAGTTTTAATAGATGAAAAGTACCTAGAGTTGGCAGTTCGTGCATTACACAAAGCATTTTTAACAGAAAATGGATAGATTGAGAGTTTTTACTTACTTTTCAGTCTAATTTTCATTAGTATGTTTAAGCGGAATCTTATAATTTTTATTGGAACATGGGAGCAAGAGAATGCTAATACTAACTCGTAGAGTAGGTGAAACCCTAATGATTGGTGACGAAGTAACAGTTACTGTTCTAGGTGTTAAAGGAAATCAAGTTCGAATCGGTGTTAATGCACCAAAAGACGTATCAGTGCATCGTGAAGAGATTTACATGCGCATACAAGCTGAAAAGTCGAACCCTAATCCGGGCAATGCTTAATCAACACGTATACGTAGTTGAGTAATTAGCTCAACTAGACTAAAAGCCACTCACTGAGTGGCTTTTTTGTTTATAAAAGCGAGTATTTCAGGGGTTAGTATTTGTTTTGAAATGTACTGCATTCCGCTTTTATTTTTAATAATAATACCTTGCTGAGTATCTATTACTTCGCTTATGTTTTGCCAAGTTAGCTCAAAACTTTTGTAATGATTAGCCGACTTAATGCCTTCTTCATCAAAGGTAAGTGTTACCTCAGAGCCTGACGCTCTGCTGAGCATTTGTCTGGTTACCCACCAAGGTCTGCGATAGTAAAAAGCGACGCACTCTAGTACACCTAGCATGATCATAAACGATCCTAAGTAATGATCGTTTAAAACATAAATGCCAAATAAACCAAGCGCAACGAGGAGTACAAGTAAAAAGTACTTAGGTTTGGCGCGCTTACTGTAGGGGAGTGACTCGTCAAAGCACTCGTAAAAGTAAGGTTTATCTAGTGTGTAGGTTGTTGTAAATGCCATATTGCCTTGCTTTAAATATCGTTTTTTTTATTTTAACAAGCTAGCCGCTAAATGAGCAGCTTTATAGTCAGTGATTTTATTACAGACACAAAAAAACGGCCCTAAGGCCGTTTTTTAGCGATACAAGAAGAATTAACAGTTAGTTTCTTCAGCGTTTACGCCTTCTTTAACATTTTCACATGCATCTTCTACTTTGTTTTGCACGTCAGTTACTGCTTCGTCAATACGTTCGCCTGCGTCTTCTGCATGATTGTCTTCACAACCCATGATAAAGAAACTTGCGAATAGACCGATTAGTGCTGCTTTTACAGTTGTTGAATTCATAATGTAATTCCTTGTAAGTGTTAATTAAATTTTAGTGTTTGTTAGTTGAATGCTTTATCTACCTGGGTGATTTACCACGTAGTGCACCTGAAACTAATGAGATCACTAAAAGTACTAAAAATATAAAAAATATAATTTTTGCTATACCAGCTGCGGCACCTGCGATGCCACCAAAACCTAACACTGCAGCGATTAAAGCAATAACTAAAAATGTAATTGTCCAGCGTAACATTGTTTTCTCCTTGGTTATCAAATTTGCTCACAATAACTAATGCCAGTTATATGCCAAAGTTTATTTTTGTTTTATATCAAGTGGTTATGGTTTTTAACTGTGTTTTTAGTTATTAGTTAGTTAGTAATTTTTACGCTTTGTTATGTAAGTTATTCACACTGTTACAAGTTACCGGTAAATATTCACTAAAAATAATCTTTTTGGTAAGACCAATTAACAATTGGTGTGTGTTTTTGTACTTATTATAAAATTTGGCGGTTATTTTTATTAAGTTGAATAGTTAATTAACAACTTCCATATAACTATTAGCTATAGTCGTTATTTTCTGTATGTATTGTAGGGCGCATGATTGCTGGGTTATGGCATGTAAATTTGTTGAGTGTTATGTTGTTTATAGTTTAATTGGTTTTACCAATTTACAAGATGTAGACAAAGCGACTAGTTTTGTTATTATCCAGTGAATAAATATTTAATTAAATCGATTTTTTATTTTCGATATGGGTTTCAAGGGGGAGAAAAATGGATATAGGTGCTCTACTCACAACGGCTGGTAGCTTAATGCTAACTGGTATGGTTGGGGTGTTTGTATTTCTGTCGATATTAATTGGTGCAGTAACGCTTATGTCTAATTTGGTGACGCGCTATAGCGAACCAGAGGCATCACCAGCTAAATCACCGTCTTTTAAATCTCAAGGTGTGCCTAATGAGCACATCGCTGCTATTAGTGCTGCCATTGCTCAGTACAAATCAAATAATAAATAAGGGGCACACACATGGCTAAATTAAAATTAACAGAATTGGTATTACGCGATGCGCACCAATCATTGCTCGCAACACGTATGCGCCTAGACGATATGCTACCTATTGCTAGCAAGCTAGATGATGCAGGTTATTGGTCTATTGAATCGTGGGGCGGTGCTACATTTGATTCGTGTATTCGTTATTTAGGCGAAGATCCTTGGGAGCGTATTCGTGCGCTTAAAAAAGCGATGCCTAATACTAAACAGCAAATGCTATTACGCGGTCAAAACCTATTAGGCTACCGCCATTACGCTGATGATGTAGTTGAAAAGTTTGTAGAACGCGCACATAAAAATGGCGTTGACGTATTTCGTATTTTCGATGCAATGAACGATGTACGTAACCTAGAAACAGCGATTAAAGCGGCTATAAAAGTAGGCGCGCATGCTCAAGGTACTATTTCGTATACGGTAAGTCCTGTTCATACGCTTGATATGTGGCTGACTCTGGCTAAGCAATTAGAAGATTTAGGCTGTCACTCAATTTGTATTAAAGATATGGCGGGTTTATTAAAGCCGTACGATGCTGAAAAACTAATTAAAGCACTTAAAGAAACCGTATCGGTTCCTATTGCTATGCAGTGCCACGCTACAACAGGTTTAAGTACTGCGACTTATCAAAAAGCGATTGATGCAGGCATTGATATGCTTGATACCGCTATTTCATCTATGAGTATGACTTACGGACACACAGCAACTGAAACTATTGTATCGATAGTTGAAGGCACTGAGCGCGATACCGACCTTGATTTAAACCATCTAGAAGAAATTGCGGCTTACTTTAGAGATGTACGTAAAAAATATGCGGCATTTGAAGGCAGCTTAAAAGGGGTTGATGGTCGTATTTTACTCGCTCAAGTACCTGGTGGCATGCTTACAAATATGGAAAACCAGCTTAAAGAGCAAGGCGCGGCAGATAAGCTTAATGAAGTTTTACTTGAGATCCCACGTGTACGTGAAGATCTTGGCTTTTTACCTTTAGTTACACCAACATCGCAAATTGTAGGTACTCAAGCGGTACTTAATGTACTAACAGGTGAGCGTTATAAAACAATCACTAAAGAAACTGCTGGCGTACTAAAAGGTGAATATGGCTTAACACCAGCACCAATGAATAAAGAGCTACAAGAGCGTGTGCTTGATGGAGCAGAGGTTATTACTTGCCGCCCTGCAGATAACATTGCACCAGAGCTTGCAACGCTTGAAGCTGAATTATTAAAAGAAGCGCAAGAGCAAGGCTTAACACTTGCTGATGAGCAAATTGATGACGTACTAACTTATGCATTATTTCCACAAGTTGGTTTGAAGTTTATTAAAAACCGTAACAACCCGGATGCATTTGAACCTATTCCTACCGTTGAAGATAAAAGCAATAAAGCACCTTCTAAATCAACTTCAAACAATAACGGCGTAAAAGCTGAGCAGTACAGCGTAAAAGTAGACGGTAAAGTTTACGACGTAGTAGTGGCGCAAGGTGGTGAGCTAAAAGAAGTAACATTAAAAGACTCTGAGCATATTCCTCAGTCTGCTTCAGTTGCATCGGGTGAAACGCTAAATGCACCTTTAGCCGGTAATATTTTTAAGATTAAAGTAAAGGCCGGGCAAGTTGTTAACGAAGGTGATGTAGTGATTATTATGGAAGCCATGAAAATGGAAACTGAAATACGCGCTATGCACACCGGAACAATTGCTGAAGTGTTAGTTAGTGAAGGCGATGCTGTAACTACCGGCGACGCTATGATTGCATTAGCATAGGGAGTAAATAGAGGATGGACGGTATTTTAAACCTCTGGAATGCTACTGGCATTGCTAACTTTACAATCCCATCGTTAATAATGATTGCGGTAGGGTGTTTATTACTGTTTTTAGCAATAGCTAAAGGCTTTGAACCACTATTGCTGCTACCTATTGGTTTTGGTGCAATTTTAACAAATGTACCTGTGGCAGGTTTGTCAGACCCTGGTGGGCTTTTGTACTATGTTTATTACGTGGGTATTGATACCGGGATTTTTCCGCTATTGATATTTATGGGTGTAGGGGCGCTGACCGATTTTAGCGCGCTTATTGCAAACCCTCGTATGTTATTACTTGGTGCTGCGGCGCAGTTTGGTATTTTTGCTACTTTGTTTGGCGCAATATTATTAAACTACGTGCCAGGCTTTGAGTTTACTCTACAGGACGCATCGGCTATTGCAATTATTGGTGGTGCAGATGGACCGACTGCCATATTTTTAGCGTCAAAACTGGCACCTGATTTACTAGGCGCAATAGCGGTAGCTGCATATTCATACATGGCACTAGTGCCAATTATTCAGCCGCCAATTATGCGTGCGTTAACCACACCAGAAGAGCGCCAAATTAAGATGCCTGAATTACGTAAGGTATCTAAAAAGGAAAAGATTATTTTCCCTCTTATGGTACTTAGTTTAACGGCAATGTTTTTACCGGCTGCTATACCGCTTGTAGGTATGTTTTGTTTAGGTAATTTAATGCGAGAGTCGGGTGTTGTTGACCGTTTAAGTAACAGTGCTCAAAACGAAATTATTAATGTTACAACTATATTTTTAGGCTTAGCTGTAGGCTCAAAGCTTGCTGCAGATAAGTTTTTAACTGTTGAGACGATTGGTATTTTAGTGCTTGGCGCATTGGCTTTTGCAATTGGTACAGCATCGGGCGTATTTATGGCAAAAGGGCTTAACCGTATATCTAAAACACCTATAAATCCATTAATTGGTGCAGCGGGTGTATCTGCTGTGCCAATGGCGGCACGAGTGGTTAATAAAGTGGGCCTTGAAAGTAACCCACATAACTTTTTACTTATGCACGCTATGGGTCCAAACGTAGCGGGTGTACTGGGTAGTGCAGTTGCAGCAGGCATATTGCTAGCACTCGTTGGCTAAAAATGTAATTTAAAATAGATTAACTATTAAGCGCAGTTTACTGCGCTTTTTTTGTGCCTAATTTGTAGCTAGATAAAGCTTTTTTGTTTACAGTGACTATTCTTCAAAACTTTAAGGATAGTTACCATGCTTCACACACCTTTAGCAAAGCACTTACCTCATGTTAGTAAACTTGTATTCGGATGCATGGGCCTCGGCGGTGGTTGGAATAAAGACGCAATTACTGATGCACATGTTAAGGAAACTCATGAATGTATAGATAACGCTATTGAAGGTGGTATTAACTTTTTTGACCATGCTGATATATACACTTTTGGTAAAGCTGAGCAGGTTTTTGGTAAAGCACTAAGTGAACGACCAGAGCTTAGAGAGCACATGTATATTCAATCTAAATGTGGGATCCGTTTTGAAGATGACTTAGGGCCAAAGCGCTATGATTTTTCGGCTAAGTGGATTGAGCAATCAGTTGAAGCATCTTTAAAAAAATTAAATACAGAATACTTAGATGTATTGATGCTGCATCGTCCCGATCCGTTAATGGAAGTGAACGAAATAGCACAAATATTTAGCTGCCTAAAAGAAAGCGGTAAAGTGCGTAATTTTGCAGTATCTAACATGCAGCAACACCAAATGAATTTTTTACAGCATGCACTTGATATGCCTATTGTGGCTAATCAAATTGAGGCTAGTTTACAAAAACACCAGTTTGTTGATGAAGGTGTATATGCGGGTAACGCTGATGGTAAAAATCTCAATTTTACTCCAGGAAGCATTGAATACTGTCGTCATTTTGAAATTCAAATTCAGAGCTGGGGCAGTTTATGCCAGGGTTTATACAGCGGTAGTGATTTATCAAACGCATCGCAGGCCGATATAAACACCAGCCTTTTAGTTAATAAGCTAGCTGCACTTTACGATACTTCTGCTGAGGCTATTGTGCTGGCATGGTTACTTCGCCATCCTGCATCGATTCAGCCAATAATTGGTACTACTAATGCTAAACGTATTAAAGCATCGTGTGATGCTGTAAACGTAAAACTAACTCGTGAGCATTGGTACGCACTTTATGTAAGCGCTAAAGGCCATGAGTTACCATAAGTAGGACATTGATATGAATATATTCGTTATTTTAATTGGGTTGTTTATAGCACTTGCGGTGCTTATACCTTTGCTTGAAAAGTATCAAAGTAAAATGGGGCTTGATGGCGCAACCAAGTACAGCAAATATATTTGGCCGTTAGTGATGGTATCTTTAGTTGTTCAGCTCATTTATGTATTAATGTATTAATGTATTAATGTATTAATGGTTTATAGCGTATACAAAAAAGCCTTTGCAAGTGTAACTTGCAAAGGCTTTTTTAATGCTTATAACTAAACTTTATTTAAGTGCAACTTGTAGTTCGCGGTTGCGCTCAAGTTGGGCAATAAAGTTATCGGCAATAGGTTTAAACTTAGCAAGTTCTGAGCGAGGTAACGGCTCTGACTTAGGAAGTTTTACTGTTTTAGGATTACGGTGAACGCCATTTACTAAAAATTCATAGTGTAAATGCGCGCCAGTAACACGACCCGTAGACCCTACAGTACCAATTTGTTGGCCCTGTTTAACTTTTTGGCCAGTTTTAACTAGTTTCTTATTTAGATGTAAGTACTTAGTTACATATTGTGTGCCATGGCTAATAAATACGTAGTTACCGTTGTATTTGCTGTAACCCGCTTTAATTACTTTACCATTACCTGATGAAACAACTGGTGTACCGGTGCGCGCAGCAAAGTCGATACCACGGTGCGCTCTAACTTGCCCAGTAACTGGGTGTAAGCGACGAGGGTTAAAGCTCGAACTAATATATTTAAAGTTTACTGGTGCACGTAAAAATGCTTTTTTCATGCTACGCCCTTCAGGCGTATAAAAATTGCCGTCGGTATGGCGAATTGCTGCAAAGCGCTGACCTTGGTTTACAAATTCAGCGGCAATAATTTTACCGGTACCAATAAATTCGCCATCAACATAATGAGACTCGTAAATTAAGCCAAACACATCGCCTTTGCGAATATCATTTGCAAAATCAACATCCCAACCAAATATGTCAGCAAAGTTCATTATTTGACGTTCGCTTAAACCTGCCGCAATTGCTGAAGTCCAAAAGTTATTAGATATTTCGCCGCCAGCGGTTTTAGTTAGCGTTTCAATTTCTTTGCTATCGATAGCTGTATCGTAATTACCTTCGTCATTTAAGGTAACAAATAAAGTATCTGTTTTTGAAATTACATAACGCAGTTGAGCTAAAGAGCCATCCTCAGCGGTAGCAAAACTAAGTATTTCACCTGGATGAATTTTAGTTAGCTTGCGGGTCTCTGCATTAGTGTTAATTAGTTTATGAAGCGTTTGAGCTGAAAAACCAGCACGCTTAAAGATAATTGCTAAATTGTCGCCATTTTTAACTTTATGATCGACAAAGTCGTATTCTGGTAACTTTTCTGCTGCTTGCTCTGAATTTAGCTCAGTTAATTTTTCGTTGTCATCAACTTTAACTTGTAACTCATAGCGCTTACCTATCTCTAGTGCATTCGCACTATTGTCTTTGGAAGCAGTGGCTTTTTCAGAAGGAAGAAAGGCTAAGCCAACAATAGCAGAAACCAAACCTAGAATAAGCAATTTGTGTTTTTTGGGGAGCGTGTTAACCACGTGAACCATAACGTGCCTTTTTCTGCTGTCAAGATAATAAATACATAATATTGCAGGATATACTTAATAATGTACGAATACTAGTGTTTTGTAGATTTAAACTAACCTTAAACTGCGCTAAAATCGAGGTTAGAAAGCCTTTTTTAACGTCCTATCTAACTAAGACTCAATTCATTTGGTTTAGTTGCCCTAATAACTTAAAAAGTTATTTTAATTAGATAGAAATTTGTTATGTTAGCTACATATATATGTTCGGTTTAAACCTTAATTAAAACCTTAATTAAAACCGTGATTACAAGTAACTAGTCGCCCCTTCGTCGGCAGAATTTTGGAGTAATACAAAGTGGATTTACAAACCGCTCTAGCAGAGATAAAACGCGGTGCAGAAGAAATATTAATTGAAGACGAACTAGTTGAAAAACTAAAGTCGGGCAAAAAGCTAAAAATAAAAGCAGGCTTTGATCCTACAGCGCCCGATTTACACTTAGGGCACACTGTACTAATTAATAAAATGAAAACCTTTCAGGATTTAGGTCATGAGGTTATTTTCTTAATTGGTGACTTCACTGGTATGATTGGCGACCCAACAGGTAAAAACGTAACGCGTAAGCCACTTACTCGCGAAGACGTACTAGCTAATGCTGAAACATATAAAGAACAAGTATTCAAAATTCTCGATCCTGCTAAAACCACCGTTGCATTTAACTCTACTTGGATGGAAAAGTTAGGCGCTGCAGGCATGATTAAACTTGCTGCTAACCAAACAGTAGCGCGTATGCTTGAACGTGATGACTTTAAAAAGCGTTATGCAGGCGGTCAACCAATTGCGATTCATGAATTTTTATATCCATTAGTACAAGGTTGGGATTCGGTTGCACTAGAGTCAGACGTTGAACTAGGCGGTACTGATCAGCGCTTTAACTTATTAATGGGCCGTGAGCTGCAAAAAGTTGAAGGTCAAAAGCCGCAAACAGTATTAATGATGCCATTACTTGAAGGGACTGACGGCGTTCAAAAAATGTCTAAGTCACTTGGTAACTACATTGGTATTACTGATGCACCAAACGATATGTTTGGTAAAATAATGTCAATTAGTGACGTATTAATGTGGCGCTACTATGACTTACTAAGCGCACTTTCTATTGAAGAGATTGCAGCTAAAAAAGAACGTGTTGAGCAAGGTACTAATCCGCGCGATATTAAAATTGAACTAGCTAAAGAGTTAATTGCTCGTTTTCATAGTGAAGCTGATGCACAAGGTGCACATGACGATTTTATCCAGCGTTTTCAGAAAAAAGCGCTACCAGATGAAATCCCAGAACTAACAGTCACTATTGCAGAAGATACTATTTTAATTGCTAACTTACTTAAAGAAGCAAACTTAGTAGTAAGTACATCAGAAGCAATGCGTATGATTAAGCAAGGCGCAGTTAAACTTAACGGTGAAGATAAAATCACTGATACCAAACTTGAAGTAGCAAAAGGTACAACGGCTATTTACCAAGTAGGTAAGCGTAAGTTTGCAAACATCACTGTAGCTTAAATACAGTTTGAAACTAAAAAACCAGCCTAGGCTGGTTTTTTTGTGCTTGTATTTTGGGTCTGTAAATAGTTACGAGGTATTCACTAAATAGTCACTAAATCACTTTTAA
The DNA here is from genome assembly GCF_015864485.1 of Pseudoalteromonas sp. SWN166. Taxonomy (NCBI): domain Bacteria; kingdom Pseudomonadati; phylum Pseudomonadota; class Gammaproteobacteria; order Alteromonadales; family Pseudoalteromonadaceae; genus Pseudoalteromonas; species Pseudoalteromonas sp. SWN166. The sequence goes on along the minus strand of NZ_JADYXB010000036.1, from coordinate 16,816 downwards.
TATTTCGATGCTTATAATTACTAACAACCAGAATACACGCGCCTGATTTAATCTATTAATTATTACGGGCACATCTTCGGGTGTAGGTAGTCTATCAGCACCAATACGCATTTTATTAAAGCGAGTACCAAAGTAAACCGCAGGCCCGCCTAGTTGCACGCCAAGTGATGCAGAGCATGTACTGAGTAGCCACCCAGTATTCGTTTGATAAAAGTGCCTGCCATAATGCTTTGTGTAATGCATGCTTTGCTTACTTGCTCTACTTGCTGCAATAGTTAAAGCAAGCAAGCGCATTGGAATATATTCAATAATAAATAGGAAAATTTTAAGTGGTTTTAAAAAGTGACTATTAGGAAAAACATCATTACGCCATGCCTGTTGTATTAAGGTAAGTAAGCGGTAGGCGAGGGCTGCAATAGGGCCAAATGCTAAAAATATAAATATGACTACGAAATAATATCGAGCAGTGCGTAGTATTAAACTCTCTATTAATGCTTTGATAATGCCTGAGGATGAAAGTCTATTAACTTCACGAGCAAGTAGCGGCTTTAGCAATTCGCGTGCAGTCGACTTTTGATTTTGTTTAGTGAGCTTTGCAATACGGAGCGCTTTTTTATCAACACTTTTGCTTTCAAGGCATAAATATAAAATAAGGCCTGCGAGCAACTCTGGGTAAAAAGCAAACTCGAGCAGTAACACTACAATAATGAGAATAACACTTAAAATAAGCGTGCTTGCGAGTATAGCTGCTAAATATTGATAACTTTTAGGTTTTTTGCTTTTGTATATGCGTTTGCCAATAGCACTAAAAACAGCATTTAACGCTGTATTGGGGTGATACCAGCTAACAAGAGGAATAAAGCGCTCAGCAAGGAGCGCTACTATAAAGGCAATAAAGTCCAAGTGGTTTTGAACAATATTGCTAAGCATTTACAAAGACACTGCAGTTAGCTTTTCTAAAAGTGCGACAACCATTTTAGATGAGTTAATTGATGCTGTTTCTAGGTATTCTTCAAATGATTGCGGTGATTCTTTACCTGCAATATCAGACATTGAGCGAATTACAACAAATGGTGTGTTAAGCGTAAAACACGTTTGCGCTATTGAAGCACCTTCCATTTCAACGGCAAGCATTGTAGGAAAATCGCTACGTGCTTTATCAATACGTACAGGGTCACACATGAATGTGTCGCCAGTACAAATTAAACCAACAAGTGTTTTAACATCACTGATTTGTTCGATTGTTTGTTGTGCTGCTTCAACTAATTTAGGGTGAGCTGCAAAGCCTGCTGGCATTTGTGGTACTTGGCCAATTTCGTAGCCAAAAGCAGTAACATCTACATCGTGATGACGTACTTCTGACGAAATTACTACGTCGCCAACACTTAGTGATGGATCGAATCCACCGGCAGAACCAGTGTTAATTACGCAATCAGGTTTAAAGTTATCAATAAGCAAGGTAGTTGCAATCGTTGATGCTACTTTACCAATACCAGATTGAACAAGTGTCACTGTGTTACCAGCTAATTCGCCAGTATAAAAAGTAAAACCTGCTTTAGTTAAAATTTGTGGATTTTGCATAGCTTCACGTAAAATTTTAACTTCTGGCTCCATTGCGCCAATAATACCAACATTCATAATGTTTAATTCCTGAGTTTGAATCATTTGATTATACGTGAAGTTAGCAATAAAAAACAAAAAAGCGAGCTTGTTTATGAGCTCGCTTTAAATACTTTTAGGAGAGTATTTAATTCAGTTTTTAAATTTCAGCTAAGGCGGTGGTTTGCGCTTTAGCTTGTGACGGTGAAAGTACCGCAGGTTTTTGAGATCTATTACGAACAGGGCGCTGCGTTTGTGTTGTAGCAGGCTTACCTATTTTAAACATAATTGCGTCGCGTACTTCTGAAGGACGGTAGCCCGATTTAACTTTCATACGAATATGTGGAATACCAGCAGACTCTAATGCACCGTTTACAAACCAGTCGCGTTGAGCTTTATGGCCGTCTTTGTTGGCATTGTTAACTAGGTCAACAGCGGCAACAATAGTCATTTTTTCTTTGTCGATTAATACAAAGTCGAGTTGTTTATTTTTAGCTTTAGCTAAAGCAGCTCGCTTGGACTTAACCGATAGGCCTTGTTTACAATCAATCACGTCAATTAACTTAACGCGACTAACAACTTTATATTGATCGCCAACAGCACGTTCTAGAAGATTTAAAAAAGCGCCTTCAACCTGCGTAAAAACAGTTTGCTTGCGGGTAAAAGGATACGGATTTCCGCCATCGTCATTAAATTTTGACGCAACAACAGAGGCCCCGACAACTAACACTAGGATTAATAATAAAGCGAATTCCATACGGTAACTCCATAACAACAAATTGACACTGCTTAAACAAAGCAATTTACGTGCCTAAAAAGTATGGGTTATAAAATAATTACCGACTGATTTTACAAGTAATAGCTACACAGCGATTAAGCTTTGTAGCCTCCTTTAATACCCTTTACCGCAATAGCTACAGCGTCATGAGCATGGAGTGATTCATAATGGTTTATTTGCAGCCAATAATCGCTGTAAGCGTCTGCTTCTAACAATGCTTTAATTTTACGTGCAGCATCTTCACAAAACATCAGGTTTTGACCATTCAAACGGGCAAATTCTTGCTCATCTTCACGCTTAACTGCCGCTTGTACTGGTGTTTTTAGCTCAGCTTCAAGGGTATTAATTAGCGTCACAACGTCAAATTCTTGAATATTGCTATCAAGTTTTACTTTTACGTTGGCAATAGAGCGCTGCGAGTGAGGTGTCGCTACAATGCCTTGTGTAGTGCCTAGCCATTCGTGCACATCTTTTTGGCTTAAGGTTTCTTGGTTAAACTTTTCGTTAAACGCATTTTGTATAAGCTGGCGCGCAAGTGCTGCAGAGCAAGGGCACGTTGAAGAATAGGTAACATCTACCGTTAGCTCATAACTAATAACGTTATTTTCAATTGTGCTAGTTAGTAAAACAGGGTAGCTTTTCCAACCTGCTTTGCCACTTAATAATGATTTACGGCGTAGCGGTAATTCAAATTTAAATTCAATTTGTGCTTTATCGCTCAGCCCTTCGTGGCTCGTTATAAAAGTATCGAGTGCTTGCGCTATTGTTTGCGGATTGACTTGCTGCTCGGTTGAAAGCAGATCAAGTGCCAAAAATAAGCGCGACATATGAATGCCTTTCGCATCTTCTTTATGCAAATTTACAAATGCACGCGCTTTAGCATTAACTGTAACTGGTGATAAGTCTCGTGACTCAAAAATAAATGGCAGTTCTATTTCGCCCATGCCCACCCAGTCTAATTTACCTGTTTGTAAAGCGGGTGCAGTGTCTGCTATATCTGGCATATTGGTTTGCATGTGCGCTACTCATATTTTGGAGATAATAAAGCGGGGCATTTTACACTAAATAATTTATTGCTGAAATGATGAGTTGAGGAGAGAAGCAAAATCAAACATGAAAAATTCTGTTTTTATCGCACAACATGAATATAGGAAGAAGAAAAATGCTAAAATCTGGGGAAATGGTATGTTTATACATGCGCATTGCCTTCTTTATATTTAAGCACACAGCTAAGAGATAAAATTACGTATGACCGATTATTCTTTGAGCCCTTGGGCTCGGGTACTTTCCAGCTCAATAACGCGATTTGGTGAATTTAAAACCGCAGCTATTTGTTACACCTTATTTTTAACGGTATCTCTTATTTTATCGAGCATGTTTTATTATGTTGCGATTGGTGAATTAAACCTTGTTGATATTTTGGCTGTGGTGTTTTTTACTGCTGTGGTTTCCCCTTTAATTATAAGTGTATTGCTTAATTCAATTCGCCAATTAGATGCCTCGTATGCTTATTTAGATAGCGCAACCAAACAAGAAAAGCTTTTAAATCAAACCTTAAAAGATAATATTAGTCGTTTAAATATTGAAATCGATGAACGTAAAATGGCGTTTCATGCCAAGCACCGCGCTATTGAAGAACTACGACGAGAAATTGCTGAGCGTAAAAAAACACAACAAGAACTTGCTCAACAAAGTATGTTGCAACGCTCAATAGTTGATTCATCTCCTGATTTATTTTATTACCGCGATAACAACGGTGTATTTGCCGGTTGTAATAAAATGTTTGAAGAAGTAATGGGGAAATCAAGCAGCGAACTCATTGGCAAAACGGTTGAGCAAATATTTCCGAGTCATTTTTTAGCTGAAGTTTTAGCAACCGATAAAGAAGTAGAGCAAAGCCATAAAGCGCTGACTATAGATGTAGGCTATGAAGTGGACGGTGAAACACGTTGGTTTGAGCTTCGTAAATTACCTTTTATAAATGATGACGGTGACTACATTGGTTTACTGGGTTTTGGTCGTGATATTACTAGCCGTAAAGAAGCGGCTCAAGCACTTGAAACTGCCTACAAAGATAAAGGTAAGTTTATTGCCACGCTGAGCCATGAGCTGCGTACTCCGCTTAATGGTATTGTTGGTTTAACACGAATGCTGCTTGATACCGATTTAAACAAACAGCAGCGTAGTTGGGGTAATACTATTTTTTCGAGCGCTGAAACACTCGGTAATATTTTTAACGATATTATTGATTTAGATAAAATAGACAGAGATCAGCTCGATATAGCGACCAACTCTATTAATGTGTCAGACTTTATAAACGATGTTGTTAACTTTGCAGGCCTAATAGCAGAGCAAAAAGAACTTGAGTTTGATATTAAGCGCAATGGCATGCTTGATATTTATGCACAGCTCGATCCGACTCGTTTACGCCAAGTTGTTTGGAACTTAATTAACAATGCCGTTAAGTTTACTCAGCAAGGCAAAGTAACACTCGAATGTAGCCGAGAAAATCGTGTAGAGGGTCCATGGTTAGTTATTAAAGTGTCGGATACCGGTCAAGGTATTCCACCAGAGCAGCTTGCGCATATATTTGATATGTATTACAAAGCGCCGGATTTAAAAGGTACTAATGCCATAGGCTCGGGTATTGGTTTAGCTGTAACTAAGGCACTTGTAAGTGCAATGAAAGGGATAATTACAGTAAATAGTACTGAAGGCGAAGGCAGCTGCTTTACAGTGCAAATACCACTTAGTTTATGTGTTGCACCAACAGAGCAAAGTTATGTTGGCCGTGGTTTGTATATTCTACTAGTGGAAGATGTGCCGCTTAATGCCGAGATTGCTACAAACTTATTAGAGCAACGCGGCCATGAAGTGTTATGGGCTGAAACGGGTGAGGATGCACTCTCGTTTGTCGAAACCGAAGATGACTTAGATTTAGTATTGCTCGATATGCAATTGCCAGACATTAACGGTGACGTAGTTGCTAAACAAATACGCTCAGACAGCCACTTTGATAAACTTCCAATAGTTGCTTTAACAGCCAATGTGCGCAGTGCTGAAAAAGAGCTTGAAGGTATATCAATACAAGGCGCACTGGCTAAGCCAATTAATACCGTGAAGCTTGATAAAATGCTGGCTGACTTATTTGGTATTAAACAAAGTGAATGCACAGAGCCACAGCTAAAAGTGAGTGAAGAAGCGCTTGAAGGAATTGATGCACACTTATTAGATATTGAAACAATAGAAGACTTTGTAAATTCGATGGGCTTAGTTGTGTTTAGACGCAGTAGCCAGCTATTCGAAAAGCTAAGTCCGCAGTATCAGCAAGAGTTACTTACTTCATTAACTGCCGGTGATAGAGAAGAATATGAATCAGTAGCGCATAAGCTTAAAGGTGCGGCTGGATCAGTCGGCCTAAATGATGTGCAGCTTCATGCCAAAATAATGGAACATGGTGCGATTGATGAATCTGATGAAGTGTTAAAGCAGTGGTTAGATGTTCTAGCAGATAAAATAAATGAAGGACAAAAAGCCCTTCATTTATTTTTACAACAATTAGAGTAAAGCTAATTTACTCTAATTAAGCGTCAATTTTACCGATAAAGCGGTAACCTTCACCATGGATGGTGCTGATTAACTCAGACGTTGAGTTATCACTTTCAAAATGCTTACGAATGCGACGAATAGTAACGTCAACAGTACGGTCATTAGCACGAAGCTCACGGCCCGTCATATGCTTAATTAATTGCTCACGGCTGAAAATACGACCTGGAGAATCAAGCATTAAACGAAGTGCTCTGTACTCACCTTTTGGTAAGCGTTTAGCGTCGCCATTTGGAGAAGTAAGACAACGGCTGTTTTCATCAAGTTCCCAACCATTAAATGTAATAACACCATTTGTTTCTAGTGCAGACTCTTCACCGCCTAAAGCAGTACGAGTAATTAGGTTGCGAGCTCTAATAGTTAATTCACGCGGGTTGAATGGTTTAGTAACATAGTCATCTGCACCAATTTCAAGACCTAAAATACGGTCAACATCGTTGTCACGACCCGTTAGGAATATAAGGCCTACTTTACGCTTTTGGCGTAATTCACGGGCTAAAATAAGACCGTTTTTACCAGGAAGGTTGATATCCATAACTACAAGATTAACGTCATCGTTATTTGTAAGCTTGTCATGCATATCATCGCCATCAATGGCTTCAATAACTTTGTACCCTTCAGCTTCAAATAAACTAACTAGGTTCAGTCGAGTTACGTCTTCATCTTCTACGATTAGAATGACTGGCGTTTGCATTATTAATTAACCTTTTGGAATATTTTATTTATAAAAAACCGGCGATGAACTTATAACCGATTACTAGAGATTATAGGATTATACCCATTTGTTAACAAGGAAAAAACAAATTGGATAAAAATAAAACAGCAGGGTGTCCAAAGTCTACTAAAAAGGGCAGTGCAAAAACTACTGTTTAATTGATATATACGTAGATGTAGTCATTTGAATCATAAAGTCGAAGCCATTTTCCTTTAATAATTGATACATCATTCAATCAAGCAAGGTATTTAAAATAATCAGACTAATTCAAAGCAAAACTATATCACTTTCTAACTTTTCATCAATATATGTGATACAGCAAAGATAAAAAAGTTCATAAATCGCTTGGTAATATTTATTTAAGGTAATTAAATAAATATTACGCGCTTATCACATGCCTCATTAATGAGGTCATTAAATGCTAATTCAAGGATAAATTTTAAATATATGTACTTTTTAGTGATCTTTATTTAAGGAATAGTAATTATAAAGCGAGCACCGTGTTTTTCTTCAAGATCAAACATAATTCTTCCACCAAGTGCCTGTGTTACTAGGTTGTATACCAAGTGCATGCCTAAGCCACTTGCACCTTGTCCACGCTTTGAAGTGACAAAGGGGTCAAAAATTCTATTTTTAATTTTTTTATCAACGCCTTGGCCATTGTCAGAATAAACGATTGTTAATTTTTTCCCTACCAGCTCTACGTCAAAGCGAATTTCGTTGTTTTCTTTACCTATAAATCCATGAATTACAGAGTTTATAAGTAACTGTTGAAACACCTGCTGTAGAGGTTCTGACTTACTATGAATGATTAAGTCGTTCGGACAGTTAATAGTAACAATAGGCTTTTTAGGCAGTAAATCAGATTGAATTGATGTTAAAACGTCAGTTATTAATGTATGTACATTAATATAGATATTAACACCGTCGTCTTGAATAACGGCCACTTTTTTAAAGTTGGATATAAGGTCTGCGGCGCGATTTAGATTACGATAAATTAAATCTAAATTTTCAATGCCTTCATCTATAAAGCGTTTTAGGTGGCTTGAAGTCAGTTTTTTATCATTAAAGCTTTGCTGTATATCTGCTAATTTATCGCGAAGTAAGGTTGAGCCTGTAATCCCAAGCCCTATTGGTGTATTCACTTCATGTGCAACACCTGCCACCATTTGCCCTAAAGACGCCATTTTTTCGTTTTCAACAATTTGTGTTTGGTATTGATGCATTCGCTCAAGGGTTGATAAGAGTTCTTGATTTGCTTCTCTGAGAGCGATTGTTCTCTGGTTTACTTTTTCTTCAAGACTTTGGTTTAGCTGTTTTATTTCCTGTTTATCTTTTTCGTGGCGCTCAAGTTGCCTTTTTGTGCGTGCAAGCATGATATTTAAGCTATTTGAAAGAGCGGTTATTTCTTTTACATCAGTTACTGGCGCTCGCGCATCGTAGTTATGATTTTTAGATACATCTTGCAATAACATACTTAATTGTTCTATCGGTTTAGCTATTCGTCGTTGAACTTTTGCTGCGATAAAGTACACAACTATTAATATTAATAGAGTGAGCAATACATCAATAAATATTTTTTGTTCTATATATGCTTCTAAGCTCTCTAGGCTGCCACGCATATAAACATAGCCAATGAGTTTTTCATTATTATAAATAGGGCGAGTTAGCTCTATATGTGCACTCGTAATACGTGGTGTGGCTAGCTCATCGACACTGTCTATTTTTAGTGGAACTGGAGGCGTTTTTTTTGCATTAAAGCTAATAAAAAAAGCAGGTTTTTGAGATGTTTTTTCTATTGAGTAAATATGTATGTTTTTTACAAGAGGGATATTTTCAAAGGACTTGAGGCGTTTCTCTTCTGTTTTTCTATCATCTTCAATTACTGATTTACCCGCATCAAAAGCTACAATTTCAGAAAGTATAACGAGTTTATTAATAATTAATTGCTTTTGCTCTTTAACACTCAAGTACGTTGAAATAGAAATAGATAGCGATAAACAAATAGCTGTAATAAGCATAATTAAATTTATGAGTGCTTTACGAATGCTACTTTGATGAACTTTTTTAGGCATTATTTCATTATCGCCTGAATTGATTTTAATTATTTAGAATTTTAGTTTAGCAAAAAAGAAGGAAAGTGAAGGGTAAAAACTAAATTAATTCTTATATTTATTCGAAAGTTAGCTTGAGCACATTTGTGCTCAATCATTTTACAAAGTTAAATTAGCTACTGTACACAGCAAATTTATTGTTCTTAAAAACGGTTTGATAGCTTTCAAATTGCGTTTCTAAAATAGGTGGGTATTTTAAAAAGCTGTTAGCGACGATATTTAGCTTTCCAACTTTAGTTAAATGCTGTTTTGCATTTGCTAAAAATGTTTCTGCTACTGTGTAGTCGGTTGCAATACCAGTATGAAAAGGTGGATTGCTAATAATTAAATCAAATTTACCGGTGATACTTTTAAGGCCGTCGCTTAATATAGCTTCGCCTTTGATGTTGTTAAGCTTTAAAGTTTGCTCTGTTGCATAAGTTGCCAGTGCACTTACATCACTACACACAAACTCAAGAGATGAGTTGTGTAGCCCTAAAAAGGTCGCGATTAAGCCAGCACCACAACCAAAGTCGAGAACCCTACCTTGCTTAATTGTTGGTGCGTTCTCGAGTAGAACTTTCGTTCCTATATCTAAACTACCGTGATTAAACACTCCAGGAATACTGATCGCTGTAAACTCGGTGTCGGCAACATTAACGACAAACTTTTTATGATAAGTCGTAATATCAAAGTGAGGGTGTTTAGAAATTTCAGCAAATGAATAAAGAACGCAATGCTTAGCCGAATCAATTTTGTTACTAAACTCAGCTTTACCCGCTAATTGCTTTTCAATTGATTTAACACCACTTTTGTTTTCACCAACAACTAATAGCTCTGCATCATCAGTAATAGCAGAACGGATATTATCAAGTGCCATTAGTAATTCTGGTTTAGATTTAGGGTAGTAAAGAATAACTAAATCGTAGCCGCTACCAGGTATTGTGTGATTTACATGGATATCAACGTCTTTGGTGTTTTTAGCAAACTCGCCGTTAGCATGGTTATAGCTAAACGCAGTTACCTTGCTTTGCGAGTTAAGTTTTTTAAGCTCGGCTAAAAAGCCATCTTGAACAAAGTTGACCACCAAGATAGATTTGCCCGTTAGTGCCTCGCTATTACGAAGTAACAGTAAACTTGGGTTGGTTAGTACGCTCATAAATGGCTTTGCCTTACAGTATGTTTAGTTTTATAAAAGTAAAAATGAGTGCTTAAAGTTACTAATTACTCAGTACGTTCAAACATTAGATCCCACACGCCATGACCTAGGCGATGTCCTCGCTGCTCAAACTTAGTAAGCGGGCGCAAATCTGGACGTGGAACATAATCGTTCGTTTGAGATTGGTTTTTAAAACCAGGGGCTACGTTCATAACTTCGAGCATATGCTCTGCGTAGTTTTCCCAATCCGTTGCCATATGAAAAACGCCACCCATTTTAAGTTGGGTTCTTAGTTTTTCAACAAACTCAGTTTGTACAATACGGCGTTTATGATGACGCTTTTTATGCCAAGGATCAGGGAAAAACAACTGTAGTGTTGTTAAGCTTTCGTCAGGTATACAGTCTGCAAGAACTTCAACAGCATCGTGTTCAAAAATACGTAAGTTTGTAATGCCCGCTTCATCAGCGTCCATTAAACACGCACCAACGCCTGGGCGGTGTACTTCAATACCAATAAAGTTTAGGTGAGGGGCATTTGTTGCCATTTCGACAAGTGATTTACCCATACCAAAACCAATTTCTACTACTACATCGTTGTTGTTGCCAAAAACTTCGCTTAAATCAAGCATCCCGTTTTTATGCTCTAGGCCCATTGTTGGCCAGCATTTTTCGATTGCAGCGGCTTGGCCTTTGGTTAATCGACCTTCGCGTTTTACAAAACTGCGAATGGTGCGGATGTATTTACCTTCTTGCTTAGCTTGCTCAAGGTTAGTGTTGCTTGATTCACTCATATTATTGGCCTGACAAAAACAATGTGTTTAAAAATGGTTGCATATTATCCCTGACGAAGCCGGCAATCACAAGTATTAGCTGGTTTTACACGCCCTATAGCTTGATCTTTTTATTAACTACAATAGACTGAGCCGCCATTGAGCATCAGTAAAAGTACAATATGTTGGATTTAAATAAAGAACAGTCTAATTCGTTTTCTAACCAAGTCGTTGATTGGTATCACCTTCATGGGCGTAAAACACTTCCATGGCAGTTGGGTAAAACACCTTATAAAGTGTGGGTGTCTGAGGTGATGCTCCAGCAAACTCAAGTTATTACTGTTATCCCATATTTTGAAAAATTTATGCAAAGCTTTCCAGATATTATTGCTTTAGCCGATGCTGATGAAGATTTAGTACTGCATCACTGGACTGGCTTAGGGTATTACGCTCGTGCGCGTAACTTACATACAACAGCTAAAATAGTACGTGACAAGTACCAAGGTGAGTTTCCGCAAACACTTGATGAAGTAATGGACTTGCCGGGAATAGGGCGCTCTACCGCCGGAGCTGTTTTATCATTGTCGCTTGGGCAACATCATCCAATTTTAGATGGGAATGTTAAGCGAGTATTAGCGCGCTACTTTATGATTGAAGGTTGGTACGGCGTTAAAAAGGTAGAAAACCAGCTTTGGCATCTATCAGAGCAATTAACGCCTAAAAATAACGTTACTGAATTTAATCAAGCGATGATGGATTTAGGGTCGAGCGTTTGCTCACGCAGTCGGTTTGATTGCGAGGCTTGCCCATTAAACTCAGGCTGTGGTGCTTTTAATACAGGTAAAGTAAAAGAGTTCCCACATTCAAAACCCAAAAAAGCAGTACCTAAAAAGAGCTGTCATCAGTTAATTGTTCAGTGCGGCGATAAAGTGCTTATGGAGAAGCGCCCTAATAGCGGTATTTGGGGTGGGTTGTTTGGTTTTTTTGAATTTAATGAATATAAAGAGCTTGAGGTGTTTTTAGCTCAGCAAGGGTTAGAAGTTGATTTGGAAGAACTTGAAGCATTTATTCATGTGTTTTCACACTTTGAGCTGACTATTAACCCGCATGTGCTCAATGTTAGTAAAATACCTGATGTAGTAAATGATAAACAATTGGTGTGGTATCCGCTTGATCAATCAATAGAGGTTGGCCTAGCAGCGCCAACTAAAAAGTTGGTTAAACAAATTACAGCAATAGTATAGAATAGCCTCATATTTAGCGTTAGAGAGAATCAATCATGGCACGTACAGTATTTTGTCAAAAGTTACAAAAAGAAGCCGAAGGCCTTGGCTTTCAGTTATACCCTGGTGAAATTGGTGAAAAGATTTTTAATAACATCTCTAAAGAAGCTTGGGGTCAGTGGCAACATAAGCAAACAATGCTTATTAACGAAAAACATTTGAATATGATGGATCCAGAGCATCGCACGTTTTTAGAAGAACAAATGGTTGGTTTTTTGTTTGAAGACAAAGATGTAGAAATTGAAGGTTATCGACCGCCTGAAAAGTAGTTTTTAGACATAAAAAAGGGCTGATTAGCCCTTTTTTTTATGTCTAAAGCATGGCCATATTAATCTGCAAGTTCATCTTCTTGCTTTGCTTGGGCTGTTCTAACTTGTTCTTTTAAAAATTGAGCTGCCTTGGAGTATTCAATTTCTAACTTATCTCTTAAGTCTATTAATTCATCGGTTGTGAGATCACCTTCTTTACATTTATCTTCAAATGCACTTGAAAGATCGGCCACCGTTTGGGCACCAATGGTTTTGGAGATAGATTTTAATTGATGACAGCCTTCAATAATCTCATCTAAATCGTTAACCATTACCCCTGAGTTAATACTCTTAATTAAGCTTTGGCTTTGTTCTAAATACATTTTGAAAAAGCGGATTTGCTTAGCGTCATCACCATTTATGTATTTAGCAACTGCTTCCATATCAATAGGTAGCGCAGTTGTTTGGTGAATAATCACATTTTGATTTTGGCTTTGCTTATCGCTCCAACGTTTTAGGGTGTCTTCTAACGCGTTTAGCTCTATGGGTTTGGTAATGAAGTCGTTAATACCTACCGCTAAACAACGTTCTTTTTCGCCTTTAAGCGCATTTGCTGTTACAGCAATAATGTAAGGCTGTGCATCAATAGACTCTAATAGCTCGGCTTCATTACGAATTTTTTCAACCATATCGTAACCTGACATTTTAGGCATGTGTAAGTCGGTTAAAATAAGCGAATAATCACCTTTTCTCCACATATCTAAGCCTTCTTCACCGTTGTTGGCTATTTCAACGCCAAAGCCTAGTATGTGTAGTTGATCTGTCAGCACTTGCTGGTTTAGGAGGTTATCTTCAACCAGTAAAATCAATTTATTTGATTTACGAGCCTGCTCAACATTTAAATAGTTATTAAGTGTTTTGGTTTTTTTAATTTGCTTAGGAGTATGCAGCCCAGCAGCCACCAAAATAGACAGCATAAAGTTAGACTTACATAAAGGAGAGGCATTAATATAAAAAATATTTTTATGATTTATAGCCGCTTCATCAAGCTTGCTTAGTACAACAACCTGTTGGTTATAATCTTCTAATGAATAAAATAAACGTCTTAGCAGCGCGTTTGTTTTATCCATATTGTCTATGCCATCAGCCACCCAAATAATATCTTGCGTATGCTGATATTCTTCAGCTTCTTCTTCAGTATGTACATAAGTAATTTTAGCGCCCATAAAAGATAAGTAGCGGTACATTACTTTTTCACGTTCTAGATGATTACTAACTACAATAATCCTCTTACCATTTAATGCACCTTTGTGTGCGTACTTAATTTTTCCTGATGTGCTAAATGGTAATTCAACAGTAAATTCACTGCCAATTCCTGTATGGCTAGTTACATGAATAGTCCCTAGCATAAGCTCAGTTAAGCTTTTACAAATAGAAAGACCTAAACCTGTCCCTCCGTATTCTCGGGTAATCGAATTTTCGGCTTGAATAAACGGATTAAATATTTCGCGTAGTTGTGCCTGCGACATGCCTTTACCGTTATCAGTTACGCAAAAGCGTAAAGTAAAGTGATCGGTCGTATTATGTACCACCTCTACTGATATTTTTACATGGCCTTGAGTTTTTTCATCAGTGCTCGTAAATTTAATTGCGTTGCTACATAGGTTATAAAGAACCTGACGTACACGTACGCTATCACCGGTAAGATTTATAGGAATGTCGGGTGCTATTGCTAGCTCTAAATCAAGCTCACGTTTTTTAGCAACAGAGGAAAGCACTCGGGCAACTTCTTCAATAGTATCGGTTACCGAAAACGGGATAGGGTCAATATTTAGTTTTCCAGCCTCAATTTTAGAAAAGTCTAAAATATCATCCAAAATGCTCAATAGCGAGAATGCTGATTCACGAATAATCGTACTTAAGCGATGCTGGGCGCCATCAAGTTCGGTCTGGCGCAGTAAATCAATAGTCCCTATAACGCCGTTCATAGGTGTTCTTATTTCATGACTCATTGTTGCTAGGAAGGTTGTTTTAGTTTCGCTTGCTCGCTCAGCTTTTAATGTGGCTTGCTCAAGCGCTAAAGTACGATTTTGTACTTCGCCTTCTAGACTATTTTGTAATTTATAAAGCTCTTTTTGTGCAGCTTCATTTTCACTCATTGCAGTTTGTACCTTTCGTAGCAATAAGTTGATGTGTTTTGCAACTACACCTAGGCCAATATCGAGTTGCTCGTCAACATTACTATTGTAATTGGCATCGTCGGTGATTGCCTGCAGCTCTTGCGTAAGGGTGTCAGTGCTTTTACGTAAGCGAGTATTAATGTACATATTAAACATTAAAGTAAGTATAAATAATGCAGCAACACACGCTATAGCAATTATATAAGCAATTACTTGAGAATCTTGAGTGCTTAAAGGTGTGGAAGGTAAATTTTGCTTAATGATAAGCTCGCCAATTGGCTCATCATTTAACAATAGTAGGTGGTGGATAATACCTTGCTCCACTAAGTGCTTTTCAGCTCTAACGGAGTCGATAGCAGGCTTACTACTGCTGTATACTAACTGAGTATCAGATGTAGCATTGAAGCGATATAAAGTATATTCAAAGTCATTATCTAATAAATGTGTTAAATCGAGTAACTGCTTTACTTTACCTTGACCGTACATAGTTAATGCATCAACCATAGGCAAATCTAATCTATCGGCGAGCGTTACTATATTAACCGGCGGTCTGGGTTGAGCTGTGCTAACTTCAGTTTGTGCGTAGAATGAATGGGCAACAATAGCAAGTGCTGTTACAGCAATATTAATGATCAAAAAAAGAGGTAATAAGCCTTTTACCGGTGAAGAGAATTTACTCTGCATTTAACGTTCCCTGGTTGCTATATTTAAATACAATAAGTCTTTATTGTATAATTGTTGTAATCGTAACATTTACGAAAAATAATTCACTACGTTTTTAGTCTGATTTAGTTATATTTATTAATCGTTATAGTCTGCTTTGTGGTAAAAATGAACGTTATTAATGAAAAATGCACTGAGTTGCTTGAAAACCGTTCAAACAGTTATAAAGAATAAAAAAAAAGTTGACTTGTAAGGGCAAAACTCGTTTAATACGCCGAACGCCAAGATAGCTCAGTCAATAGAGCTGAGTGGGAATTGCATTAAAGATCCTTAAGATTTTTAATTAGCACTGTTAAAGTGCCTCGATAGCTCAGTCGGTAGAGCAGAGGATTGAAAATCCTCGTGTCCGTGGTTCGATTCCGCGTCGAGGCACCATTTATTAAAGTAGTGGTGTTTAATAAAAAGTTTAAACATTATTACGCGTGCCTTAGCACACAGTTTTGTGTGCCGACTTAGCTCAGCTGGTAGAGCAACTGACTTGTAATCAGTAGGTCAACCGTTCGACTCGGTTAGTCGGCACCATTTATTTACTAAACTAGTTTAGTAAAAAGTTAACTTAGAAAATTTAGTTAACTAGCACAGTTTATGTGCCTCGATAGCTCAGTCGGTAGAGCAGAGGATTGAAAATCCTCGTGTCCGTGGTTCGATTCCGCGTCGAGGCACCATTTATTAAAGTAGTGGTGTTTAATAAAAAGTTTAAACATTATTACGCGTGCCTTAGCACACAGTTTTGTGTGCCGACTTAGCTCAGCTGGTAGAGCAACTGACTTGTAATCAGTAGGTCAACCGTTCGACTCGGTTAGTCGGCACCATTTATTTACTAAACTAGTTTAGTAAAAAGTTAACTTAGAAAATTTAGTTAACTAGCACAGTTTATGTGCCTCGATAGCTCAGTCGGTAGAGCAGAGGATTGAAAATCCTCGTGTCCGTGGTTCGATTCCGCGTCGAGGCACCATTTATTAAAAGTTATCAATCTTTAAAATTGATAAAGTGCCTTAGCACGCAGTTTTGTGTGCCGACTTAGCTCAGCTGGTAGAGCAACTGACTTGTAATCAGTAGGTCAACCGTTCGACTCGGTTAGTCGGCACCATTTTTAAAGCTAGAGTTAAATATTTTTACCTTTNCAGTTTTGTGTGCCGACTTAGCTCAGCTGGTAGAGCAACTGACTTGTAATCAGTAGGTCAACCGTTCGACTCGGTTAGTCGGCACCATTTTTAAAGCTAGAGTTAAATATTTTTACCTTTAGTTAGCACAGTTTATGTGCCTCGATAGCTCAGTCGGTAGAGCAGAGGATTGAAAATCCTCGTGTCCGTGGTTCGATTCCGCGTCGAGGCACCATTTATTTAAAAGCCTTGCTTATGCAAGGTTTTTCTATTTTAAGTGCTTTATAAAAGTTCTCAATCTTTAAAATTGAACGTGCCTTAGCACACAGTTTTGTGTGCCGACTTAGCTCAGCTGGTAGAGCAACTGACTTGTAATCAGTAGGTCAACCGTTCGACTCGGTTAGTCGGCACCATTTATTTAAAAGCCTCGCTTATAGCGGTAACACCATTCAGTTAAGCATGTTTTGACTTAATGGTGTACCGAGTTTTTGAAATTCGAACGGTCCTACTTTTGGGCCGTTTTCTTTTTTCTGGAAGAATATAACGTTTCACTCGTTCT